>CAYYQQ010000027.1:0-29802 GCA_964473595.1 uncultured Steroidobacteraceae bacterium
CGAAGAGATCTCCGTCGCGGGGAGCGTCTGCCGCGATGTCGAAAACCGCCCGTGGGACTATGGAATCTCGCGGAACTACGCACGGGTGGACGATTACGAGGTGCGCCAGCAGGTGATGCGGGACGCAGCGGCCTATGCGGCTGCCGAGCAGCAGAAGAAACAACCGCGCATGGATGCGCTGATGGCGCAGATGCAGAAGCTCAGCGAGCGCCAGGTTGCGCTCGTTCAGAAGGGCGACATGGCGGGCCTCGAGAAGATCAATTTTGAAATAGCGAAGCTCCAGCAGGAATACGGCAAGGTCGCGAACGAAGGCGACAGCCAGGCGCGGATCGCTGCGGCCGGCAAAGAATCGAATCGCGATCTCCACATGTCCATTACGGTGCGTGTCAACGAACCGGACAAACAGCTGAATGGCGGCGCCGCGAATTTCCCGCTGCCGCCCGGCGCGTTTGCCGCCCAGCGCTGGACCCGGCCCGGCAATGCCGCTGACAACGAAGAGGGCCACGCCCTGGTCCTGTTCGGCGGGTGGAGTCGCGTCGAGAAGACCAAGCGCTGGTTGCCGGCGCGGCGCGCGAACGCGGTGCCGACTGCGGCACACGTCATTTCGGTCGAGGTGATCGGCGATCCGGCGCGGATCGATCCGCTGTTACAGGGGATCGATTTCAAGAGCCTGGCGGCGGCTTTCGCGAAGTAGAGAAGCCCGCGCTACTGAATCGGTTTATCGCAGGTGCCAGCCTTCGTGCCGGAGAGCTTGATCGTCATGTTCATGCCCTCGGCCGTGGCGTTGATCGCACCCGTATAGGAATCCTCGCCCTCGAACGTGATCTCGCCGGTGCCGGTCATAGGCCTTTCGCCGCTGCACTGCATCGTCCAGGTCACCTTGTTGCCGACCCGCTGCATGTCCGAGTTAACGCAGGTCGGGTCGCCGCCCGGGGGCGGCTTGGTCCAGACCTTCGGCGTGCACACCTTGAGCTTCGTCGGCGGTGGGCTGAACGGCAGGCCCTCCATGCTCATCTGTGAAGTCATGTCCCACAGGATGCCCGGCGGATCGTCGGCGCGAGCTGGCACCAGGAGCAGGAGAACCAGAGAAGCGGCCGCCGCAAGGCGGGCCGTCAATGCGATATTCATGCGTTCACCCATTCTTGATTGATATGAGAACCGGGGTGCACGTGGTATGCGCCCGGATGTCCAGACTGTCAAGTAAGCGGGTCTGCCACGTAGCCGCCTCCTCGCATCAGTGCCTGGACAAGGCCTAAATCATGTCGTGCATTCGTGATAACAGTAAGCCCGTCTGAGCCATTATTCGCGATGATCCCACCGCACCACCGGCGGCCAAGAATGAAACCAGCAGCGGACGGCGCAACGCTTCGAGCGCGTTCGCCAATGCTGCATCTTCCGCGTTACCGTGATAGCCCGAATCCATGTGTGATCGCGCACCCAATCGAAGTGCGCCTGCAGACTCTTGCCGAGCTTCGCGGCGAGCGCCGCCGGATCGAATTCCGCACGCGGGAGTTCGGCCGCCTCGGCAACGATCACGTCGACGAGCTTGCCGAGATCCTGGATCTTGACTTGTGAAGTGGCGCTCGGCACCGCGTCGGTGGCCGCGACCAACGATGCCTCCTCCTGCGCGGTTTCGGTGGTCGCTGTTGCACCCGCGTCTTCGCTCTTCTTTGAGCAGCCTGCGCATGCCGCCATCAGCGCGAAAACGAGTACATACTCTTGCTGCGACTTCATGTTGGACCCCCTGTTGCTCCGGATCTCGACCCATCAGGGCACGGTTACCGTGCCGGTGGCGTCCCAGTCCGTATCGTGGCAGTTGAATCGGAAGGTTTTGCGGCCAGCCATGTAGCCTGGGTAGTCTGGCAGCATCGGCTCGCCCCGGCATTCGTCTCGGAAGTCCGCGGAATGGGAATCGCCCGATCCGACTCCTGCGTAACCGCAAATATCGGCCCACCCGCTGATATCTTCCGAGCGGATGCCGGCGCTGAAGTGCACCGCCAGACTTCCGTCGTCGGTGATCCGACCCTTCGCGAGTCCAACGCCGCTACCAACGAAGTCTCCTGATGAGCTAGCCCAAGACTGGCCGATCATGCGGCAATTCGGCGCGACGGTAAGCGAATGGCGCGATCCTGTGTACTGGAACGTAGACCCATCGTCCTCATAGTATCCCGGCTGGTCCGGCACTGGCTTCAGGCGGACGTTAATGCCCGTCCACGATTCCTCTCCGCCCCACTGTATGTCCGGAACTACCGTCACTGAGAGGTGTACCTGATAGGTGAGGTGCCCTGCGAGGCCCTGGCACGAATCGTCCAGGAACCGGAAATTCCAGCTCTCAGGGTTGCTGAGCACCGCCCTCTCGTAGATGCCATTCGCGTTCTGGTCTTCTTGGCCGTCCCTGCAACCGCCCCCGTCCGAGTCGGGATCGCGTTCCATTGGATGTCCGTCGCGGTCCTCGTCGCGCCCCGTCCGGAACCTCGCGTAGCCAAATTGCGCGTCGAACACACTGGCGAGGATGTCCTGTTTGTCGCCGACGCCATCGCCATCGGTGTCGTTGTCGTCGGGCTTGGTCTGAAATCGTTCAGTCTCATCGAAGTCGACTACGCCATCCGCATCAGCATCCTGCGTGATCGAGGCTTCCTGGTCTCTGCCCACGAAGTTGCCGGCAGGCAGAAAATGCCACCATGTCAAAACTTCAGCAAAGCCAAAACCGTCGCCGAGATTGAATTCCTGACGCGTGTCCTCCCACGGATCGTTCACGACGATGACCCGGTCTCCGCTGCTAATCTTGTATCCGACGATAACGAATGCGTGGCCAGGTCTCACAGCAAGCACCGGCTTGCCTCGCTCAATCTGGCGCTTGATGCTATTCCACAAGGCATCTACATCGCCGCGCGCTTGCGCCGCATATGCAGTGCCGAGGGCGAAC
Organism: uncultured Steroidobacteraceae bacterium; assembly: GCA_964473595.1. Taxonomy (GTDB): domain Bacteria; phylum Pseudomonadota; class Gammaproteobacteria; order Steroidobacterales; family Steroidobacteraceae; genus SCUD01. The sequence goes on from CAYYQQ010000027.1 coordinate 2,927, forward strand.
TGGTAAATGATCGGCAGCTCGGTAGCACCATTCACCAATCTTCCGTACATAAGGTCGTGCTCTGGCCCTGGTGCCAGACTCTTGAAGATCTCGTAGCCAATCCGATCCTGACTGAGATCGCCGCCGGCAAAGTGGTTCATCATCGCCAGCGACGCAAGGGAGCAATTCATATTGTCCGCAGCGTCGTCCTCGTCGAGGTCGCGGTGGTTGGCGTCCCACGGGTGCGGTGCTCCGGAGGGCACATCGTGCTCAAGCAGGAGCATCTGCGTGTCCTTGTGCTGCTTGAGCAGCGGGACAGGGAGAATCCAACATGGTTCCTGCGCAAGCGGAGTTGCAGATTGCGGACAAAGTGATCCAGCGCCGGTAGCTACCGACTGTGCCTGCGCAATCGTCGGCAAGAACATGTCGAGCACGGAAGCCCTGGGACCCGGCGCCGTTCCCGCAGTCAGTGTCACGACCGACGCCTCGGAATAGGCGGCTGATTTGTCGCCAGCAAACTGAGACTGAACACGCCACACATACCGGCCCGCCATCAGGGACGAGACGTCGATCCCGGGCTTTGACGTTGACTGATCGAGTATCAATTTCGCGAATGACTCATCCGCCGCCACCTGCACGCGATAGCTCGTTGCGCCGGGCACCGGAAACCAGGAAAGCGATGCGCCGTCCCGGCCGATCCTCGCGCCGCTCATCGGGTGCGTCCCCCGAACCGCGGGCGGAGGATTCGGCGCGCCAGGAGTGACTTCGTTGAGCGAATAACCGACCCAGGGAATCGGGCTGCGCAGATCCGTGACACCCGGAGCCCGTCCGATGGACGTGCCAGGCTCCAGTTCGAACATGATGCCGCCGGCGACCGGGCTTGCTGCGCCGGGAGCGTCGCCCCACGCAACCTCGTCGATCGGCTTGCCGAACTTGTCGAGGATCGCCGCGCGCCCCGCGTCGGCCGAGATCGTGATCTTGTCCCCAGCGTGATACGTGAATCCGTCGGCACGTGGTGGTCCGTCGAAAACGATGAGCAGGCGCGCGCCACGCGCGAGTTCTTGCGCAGCCCGTTCAAGCGGGATGGGAGTTGCATCGACCATCAGGGTCAGCTGCTGCAGGGACACCGGATCGGCGCCGGCATTTGCGAGTTCAATGAACGGTACCGCGCCCTGCTTCGGTCGATACAGGACCTCCTCCAACTGAATGCTCGGCTTTGCGCGCTTGAACTCCGCCGTGTCGGGCGACCCCACACTTGCCGGCGCCGGTTTTACTGAGGTGGCTGGTGCCGGCGCCTGTTTGACTTCATCGGACGACGCGGACTTGCCCGCATCACCGCACCCCGCCAACGCGATGAGTGTCAGCAGGATGGGGAGTAACCTGAACCGCACGACCAAACTGTGCCCGAACATGGTCCTGCTCTCCGTCGCAACTCGTCCGATTCGTTCTCAAGACCCAGAATCAACGCCGCTTCGGTTTCAATTGAAGCGGCCAACAGTACCGCGTTCTTCAGTGCCGGATCACGAACCGATCGCCCTCAACCCCGAGCGAAAGTGAAGTGGTCTGATCCGGGACGATGTTCAACGGCTCTTCGAGCACCTGTCCGAGCGCGTCGATGCGAACTCGGTACTGGCCCGGCGCCAGCTCACGGCTGAGCTCGCTCGTCTGCCCGGAGGCGAGCACCTTGCCCGACGCATCGAGCACGTCATACGGCAGGCGTTGCAGCGCCGCGAGCTTCACCGCGCGCGCGAGCTGCTCTCCATCCTGCGCACCGTAGTAACGCCCGCCCGTGGAGCCGGCGAGCGTGCCGAGCTCATTCTCGACGGTTTCACTCGTCAGCGTGAAGCCGACGATGTTGAGCGTGACATTCACTCCGGATGCCTTGATTTCCTTTGCCGCGGTCTTCGCGTTGCCTTTGCAGCTTTCCTCGCCGTCGGTAATCAGGATCACCGATCCGCCGCCGGCGGCCTTCAGATCGCCTACGGATTTCAGGACTGAACGGATCAGCGGCGTCTCGCCGCGCGGCTTGAGTCCTGTAGCGACTTTCATGATCCGCTCGCGATCGAGTTTCGCGATCGGCACCAGGAGCTCAGTGTCCTGGCAAGTCTGCGCGGACTTGGACGAGTATCGATGGCCGTACACGCGCAGGCCGACGTTTAGATCCTCCGGAAGAGTATCCACCACTTCCTTCAGCGCCTTGAGCGCCACCTGCCAGCGATTGCCGTCGTCGAGCTTGATATTCATCGAACCGGAGACATCGAGCACGATCTCGAGGTTGCGCGCAGCGATCTTGTCGCCCTCCTTCATGATCTGGAGCGCACCCAGCGGCTCGGTGCCATAGGCGCCGGCGAGACCGATCACGGCCCACATCGTCGGCGCAAAATCAGTTTTGCGCTGGCTCTGCGTGTGAATCGCCTTCCACGATCCGTGGGCCGTCGTTGGTTCGCGCACCTGGGTCTTCAGCAGGTAATCCACGCCGCGCTTGAACATTTCGCCCCGAACGCTGACACCCGCCTGCTTGAACGCGTACAGCACCTGGCCCGTCGCGAATGCGTTCGACCCTTCCATCGCGGGAATTTCTTTCCAGCCGCCGTCGGGAGCCTGCTGTGCGGCAAGCGCTTCGGCCAGCGGCCACGCCGCGCGCTTGTGTTCCGGAATGCCGTAGTGGTTCACGGCGACGATTTTGAAGACCAGGTCCTGCGTGGTGACGGGCTCGTTGGCGGCAATCCAGGCGAGCGCGCGTTCGGCGGCCTGCCGGTACTTCGGATCCCTGGAATGGGCGGCCGCCCACTCAAGCGCCACCAGCGCGTTGCCGGTCATCATGAATGCGCCTTGTACGACTGGCGGATCCGACATCTCTACAGGGATCGAGCCGTCTTTCGCCTGAATCCTCAACAGGTAGTCAACGGTTTTGAGAAGCTCGGGGTCGCTCGTCCTGCCGCTTGCCTCGGCTGCGTGCGCGAAGCCCATGGCCGCGAACACGGCGCTCGTCCAGACATGGTTGCTGCCCAGAGTGCCCTCCGGCGTCTGCTGCTTGCGCATGAAGTCCGTGAGCGCCCGCATCGCCGGCATGCTCACGCGGTATCCCTGATCGAGCGCCACCGCCTGGCCCATGAGTGCCTGGGCGTGTACGTGACAGCCGAAGCAATTCGTTGACCAGTTCACCGCCGACTGCTGGAGCCATTCGAGGCCCCGTTGCGCCGCTTCGCGCGGGCCGCCTTTCCAGAGCTTCGCGTCCGGCACACGGTTGAACAGCGGCTCATAACCCTCACGCACCGATTCCAGCACGCGCACTTCGGCGATCTCGACAACGCGCGGCGAGGCGCCCGACAGCACGCGAAGCTTGACGAATCGCGCCTCGGTCGCCGGGAAGGTGACGGTCTGCTCCCCGGGCTTTGCCTCGAGCGTCGCGGTCGCGACCCGTGTGAAGCGCTCGGGTGCGATGTCCATCGCGGTCCAGATTTCGATCTGGCCGGGGGCCGTCGAGGCATCTGTCACCTTCACCGCCGGCGCGTCGGGAGGAAGGATCGTGACCGCACCCACCAGCGCGGGCTGCCGCTCGAAGAAGGAGAACACGATTTCCTGGGGGTATTTCGTCCAGTAGTTCTGGTTGAACATCATGTTCGCCGACCAGTCGACCGGCACAAACCACGTCGGTCCCGGCAGGCCGTCGATCATCCGGTTGCCCATCAGGCCGGGACCGTAGAAGCCGGTCAATTCCTCGACGGCCCCGCCGACGTCGGCGGCGACCAGGTTGACGTCGGTGAGGGTGGCTGGAGCTACCGGCGCGAGCGGCACCGTAACTGGTGCCTCCGGCTCGCGCGGCGTCGCAACAGGCGCTTCCGGCTCGGGCGACGCCGCAACTTGGACCGCCGTCGCGCGCGAGTCCATTGCGGGCGTGCCCGGCGCGGGAGACTCATCGCCCTTGCGCGAGCACGCCGCGCCGGCAAAGATGAGGACAGCGACAGCCGCGAAAATTTTGTAATTCATATGGCGGCACTACTCGAGGCCAACGCTGACTTCATCCACTTCAAATCCCCGGTACTGCAGGCGACGCGCAGAACCAGCTGGCAAGTCGTACGCAACCATGAATCGACGCGCGTGGCCTGGTGGAATCACATCGCCATCGTCAAGCCGGCAGCCGAGCTGCCTGGTCAAATCCGCCGGCTGTACGAATGATCCGGCGGGACCCTCCAGGCGGAGTTGCTGCGACGTCGTGAACTCGATGCCTTGCGTCGTCTTGAGGTTTTCGATCACGACGTCGAGCACGACCTGTTCGCGGCCGGCAGCCGGCGGCGGAAGCGAGGCAGGCGGTTCGGGACTCGGCAACACGAGAACGCGCAGCGTGGATCCATCTTCGATAGTCTGGATCGGAGTGGGCCAGGCTGGCGTGAAGTCTTCGCCGGCCGGTACGACCAAGGCGCCATCGCCGGCCGGGGCGATGAGTACGCGAACACGCTCCATGTCGTTCGGCATCAGAAATGCCAGCTGTCCCTCGGTCGGATTGGCCGCCGTATACAACGCAGTCTCGCCGAACGGGCGTTTGAGCCACTTGGCATCCGGTTCAGGTCGGGAGATGCAGCCACGCTCGTTCTGGGCGAACACGAAGCGTCGAAACTCAAGGAGGAAATCATTGCCACGCGAGCGGCCAATGCCGCGCAATCCGACGGTGTAATAGCCAAGCCCGGGCGGTGCGGTGGGGGCGGCCGGGTCAAAGCCTGCCTCGGTCACCGCCATCTGCAAATACTTGTTTGAGCGGGGAGGGCTGCTGACCGCCGGTAGCCCCGGCGATGAGTCGCTGCTCGCCTTCGAAGCAGCCGGCATCGGTGCAGCTGACGCAGGGTCCTGGGCAGCCAAGGTCTCCTGGCCCTTGTCGGGAGAGGACCCTCCGCAGCCGCAAGCGAGCGCCGCGAACACGCAGAACAACAACGCCCGTGGCATGAATCCTGCCTCCCTCGCCACCGTCCGGTGCGAGGAATATACTCCGTCGAACGCGGACCGCCCATCGACCTGAAGAAGCACGAGGCGGGCATCCGGTTGCCAACTGGTGTGAATATCAGGTGGCCGCCTTGGGGACCGGAAATGAAGGGGGAGGTTGGACATGAACTCGCGCTTGTCCTGGGTATTTTTTCTTGCGCTAATTGTGGTGAATACATCCTGCTCGGGTGAGGACGGGAGCGAGCAGGAGAACGCGGCGAGCACGCCGCAATCCGAAGCGGCCATGACCGCCCATGCCGTGGCCGTGCCGATCATCAGCGCCCGCACCTACGTCGGCGGCAGCGCGAAGGTGACGGTGACCGGATCGTTTCAGATCGCCGAAGATATTCCGATCAACACTCAGGCGAGCTATAGCGATGGCGAGATGACGTGGCTCCAGTATGGTGCTTCGGGATCCGAGGCACCCAACGCTCTCGTGACCGTCAGCCCCGACGAGGTGGGTGTGAATGTTGGGCGCGGCAAGCCCACAGCGACCATTAGCGCTGAGAATTGTACCGGCAACATGGATGTCACCGGTAACTCAATCACAGGACACTACAAGTGCCTGAACGTAACGTCGTACGATCCTGGCAGCGGACAAATGGGAACCGTAAACATCGAGATCGATTTGACAGCGAAGTCGTAAGAATCCGGCAACAAAGGGGTCGGACATGAAATCGCGATTCCTTCGAATTTCAGTTCTCGCGCTGATTGTCGGGAGTGCATCCTGCTCAGGTGAGGGCAAGCCCGAGCAGGACGATGCGGCGAGTACGCTGCAACTTGAAGCCGAGGAGACCGCTGCCGCACCGGAAATAATGGCGCCGGATGCCGCTGCCGCACAGTCTGAGCAGAATCCGGTGAACCAGCGACCGACCGACGTCACGCTGATCGTGGGAAGCGACCCGCAGCCGGCAGGCACATACAGCGCGAGCCAGCTGGCCCAGATCTGCGGCGAACTCCGGCCGGAGGAATCGATCACCGGCGAGCGCGCGTTCATCGTGGAATTTCCCTCTGACGGAACGCCCGAGATCACCGCCGTGTCGTTTGGATCATCCAAGCTCGTTTCGGGTGTGACAACCACTGACCAGTTCCGCCTGAATATCAGCGCGAATGCGAAAGAGGGCGCTGCGCCGATAAGATTTGTAATAGACACCGTGCCACCCGTCCAAAGGAACATGGGCCAGGGGACGGCGACGTTGAACGTCGACTCTGGCACCGACACGCTAAGAGTCGTCGGCGCAAATGAAACGGGTGAAACTTTCGATCTCATGCTCGTGTGCAAGCCGAGGCAGGACTGAGGAGTCGGATTTGAAAACGCTCAGGTGGCGGATCCCCGTTCTCATGCTGCTTGTGGTGAACGCGTCCTGCTCGGGAAAGGGTGAGAGCGGGCAGGAGAACGCGGCAAGCACATCGCAATCCGAAGCCTCAGTCGCTGCCGACGGGAAAGATGCGGCTGTCGCGCCTTCAAATGTAGACACCAAGAATCTGGGCGCGCTTGTTGACTTGATCGTGGCAAACGCGAGTGATCTCCCGTGGGCGGAGTTTGATCCCGCTGCGCTCGTCGAGTCCCTGGGGAACGATCCGCAGAAACTCTTCGAATGGGTCCGCGATCGCACGTGGTGGGCGCCGTATCGCGGCCTGCTTCGCGGGGCCAAGGGTGTGATGCTCGACCGGGTCGGCAGCAATCTCGACCGTGCTGTGCTCCTTGGCGACCTCATGCGTCGTGGTGGCTACACGGTCCGATTGGCGCATGCCCAACTGTCTGAGACTCAAGCCCGCGAACTTCTCGGCAAGCTGCGCCCGATTCCTAACCAGCGGCGCAGTCTGGTTGGCCCGAAACCCGCGTCATCTGAACGAGAACGCGCAATTGAGGCGATCATGCCTGGCATCGGGAAAGCCATGCAGGAACAAATCGCCCGTTCCAAGCGACTTTCAGAAGAGGCAACAGCGCTTGTTCGTTCCCAATCGGAGCAGTTTTACGCGGCGGTTCGTGATGTCGCACCGCGCAAAGCGGCTGACGATCGAGCGGCGATCGCTGCACTTCAGGATCATTGGTGGGTGGAACGCGAGCAGGACGGCAAGTGGATCGCCATGGATGTGCTCCTGCCAGACGCCAGTATCGGCGAGGCGCTTGTCGCAGCATCGACGACCAGCGAATGGAAGGCCGCGGCTGACGCACCGTCGATACCGGACTTGGACTGGCACACGGTCCAGATTCGCGTGGTCGTTGAACGCTACCAGGGCGGCACCACGACACAGTCCACCGCGCTCGAAACCGTATTGCGACCGGCGGAGGTGTTTGAACGACCGATTATGCTCAGCCACCTGCCGAAGCCATGGCCGGACCAACTCCCGGACCGGAAATCAGATCCAAATGCACGGAAAAACGCGGCACTCTGGGTCAACAGATGGGTGCCATTCCTGCTCGTCGGTGACGATTACGTCGTGCAGTCTGCCTTTACGGACAGCGGCGAACTGACGTCCAGTTCAACTGATTCCGCAGGTGGTCTCGGCGCTAGTGCCAGCGGAGGACTTGATTTCTTTGGTTCATCGCTGGGCGGGGGCGAAGAGGCTGAATCATTCGCGACCGCGGAATGGATCGACTACGAAATTCGCGTGCCAGGGGAGTCGAGCCATCGGCTACGCAGGCCTGTGTTCGATCTGCTCGGGCCGTCGAAGCGATTGACGAAGGAGGCCGGTTTCGAAGCCAACGCCGATGCCCCTAAGCTGGAACGATTCGAAGCGCTCTCCGGCCGCACAGATATCCTGTTGCAACCCAGCGATTTCACTGGAGAGTTCGTCACTCACCTCAAGTCCAGAAGTATCGTTGAAAACCGGGCAGCAATTAGGGAACTGGCGCAGGAACGCGATCCCACAAGAGTAAGGGCCTTGGCGTCAGGCATACTTGAACGCATTGACAGCTGGGGCCCACTCCCCGCTCTTGTGCTCTGGCGGTCGTCCCTCGGTACGCAAGCAGGGGACTGGTTTGTCGATCGGCCAAATGTGCTCAACTACCGCGTCAGCGAGTCGGTGAACATTACCGATCAAGTGACGGTGAAGGAATTGATTGATTTCGCTTCTAATGCTATCGGCGTTCGGCAGGGTGCCAGCCGAAGTTCGTTTGAGGTGCGCCTGCACCAGGGCATAACCGACACCGTTGCGGAGATGCTCGCGCTGGGAAGCAACCTTCGCATGGCGGAAAACACTGCATCCGTTTTTTCACTGGCGGGTAGCAGACCGGACCGCGGCGTACGCGTCGGGTCGCGCGATTCTGCGTCCGTGAAAAATCTGGGCTGGCCAGAGGATGTGGCCGCGAGGCTGGCGGAGAATATCGATAGCGGATACATCGCCGTCGCGCTAAAGGAGCCTGTTTCGGTCCAAGAGCGTCAGCGCCTCGGATGGTGGCGGATCGACCCTGCTTCCGGCGAGACCATCGGCGTGATGGACACGGGGTACCACCAAGGCGTGACCGAAAATCAACTCGCTAGAGCCAAAGAGCAAAGATATAGACTCCTGCAACATAAACTGGCCATATTGGAGAATGTTGGGGGACAATCAGCGCTATTGACCACTGGCGAATTAGCCGAAATAGCGTTAATCGATAGCATGATAGGTAGCTTAATTCTTCTAACTGGCCTGTAGTCTTGTCTACAGCAATGTAGTACCGATCCACCAGCGCCGGTCTCGAAATTGTAGCTGGACAACTGGGTGCCAGGCTTTGTGACAGGCCTGGGTTGACATCATTCGACCTCACGGGATCGGGGATGCTCGACAGGCTGAAGGACCGCGCGCTCTCTTGGCTCGACGCCAGCCTGGCGGCGCTTGGCGACGGCTTCATCCGCGCATGGACCAAGGTCGACCGCAGCTACAAGCGGCCGTCTTCACGGTTTTCGGCGTGGCTGAAATTCGCCTTCTATCCGCTGCTCGCCATAGGCGCGATCGCGTGGCTGGGCTGGGACTGGAGCCATGAACGCACGCTGAACTCGGCCGAGGATGCGATCTTCGATCGCGTGATCCAGTGGCGCCCGTTTGAACCAAGGCCATCGGGCCGCGTGGTCGTCGTCGAAATCGACGAGTGCTCGATCGAATATTTTCGCGCGCGAGGCGAGGGCGGCTGGCCCTGGAGCCGGCAACGGCATGCCGATTTGCTCGATCAACTGGATCGTGCCGGCGCACTCGCGGTTGGCTACGACGTGCTGTTTACTGATGCCTCGCAGGACGATCCGATCGGTGATCAGACCCTGGAAGCCATGGCAGCAGGAGGCGCGGGCCGATTCATATTCAGCTCCACGCGACTGCATCCGGACTATGACGAAGGATCGCCATTGCACGCTTCGCAAGCCCCGGCGGCGTTTGCGTTGAAGCCGCATCCACAAGATGATCCGATGGTCGCGTTGCTGCTGCCTTACGGTAAGGCGATGGCCAGATTCAGCGCGGTTGCCAATGTCACCCGCAGTCAAGACGGCGTACTGCGTGACATTCCTTTGCGCGAGGCGGTCGGCGACTGGGCCTTGCCATCGCTGCCCTTGCGTTTGGCGATGACTGCAACCTCCCGGTCACAGCGGAATGTGGCCGCCACAGTGCGGCCAAACTGGCGAGTGAACACCCGGCTGCCACGGATCAGTGCCGCCGACCTGCTAGCCGCTGATCACTCCGTCTGCCGCGATGCGGCAACTGCGCTGCCTGAATTGAAGGACCGCGTGGTCCTGGTTGGCTACACCGCCTCCGGTCTCAATGACGCCAAGCCCACACCCGTTGATCCGGTGATGCCGGGCGTGGAGGTTCTGGCGGAGGCCACCGAGGCACTGGTGGCCGACAGCGCGATTCGCGCGCCGCCGGCTTCGCTGAAATATGTTCTTGCCACGTTGATGGTCATGCTGACCACATTTGCCTTCTTCCGTGGCGAGCCGGCTACTGACATCGACTCGGTCTTTGTTGCCACCAACCTGGCATTGTTGATTACGGCTTTCGTCGGTCTCACTTTCTTCGGGTTTTTCTTCGATATCTTCGCCAGCGTGGGATTCGTGAGCTTGAACTTCGGCATGTGCCGCATGTACGCGGGAGTACAACGCGGCCGCGCAGTCGGCCATGAGGATTACCTGCCGGAATACGATCCCGCCAGGGATCGCTGGCTGGCGATTGGGCGCCTGCGCTTTGTGCCCGATGCCAATCTCGACAAGAAAGCAGCAGCGCGGCGTTGGCGCGAATATCATCGTCGATTGCGACGCTTTCTGTACGATGGCAGCGACGCGGTGATGCTGGAGGGTGTGGTCGAACGCAAGAGCTACTTGCATGCGGCCCTGAATGACCTGATGGCACTGGTGTGGCACGGCAATAGTGAAACGGCAGTGCGTGCTGCTGCGATGCATGACCTCGCAAGGCTCGAACGTCAACTGGCCGAGCAGGACGCGCGCCTGCCCGACGATGGCAGCGTGCGCCTGGCTTTCGCCTGCGCGGAGATTGACGACATCGTCGAAGATTCCGGTCATGGCAAGCGCCTGCGCCTGCGCGAGCTGGTAGGCCAGGTGCTGGCATCCTCGATGGAGGTGCCGCTGGCACAACGAAATGTGTTTTCCGTCCAGGCAGGGGTTTCATCAGGAGAATAGTGATGCGTTCCATTCCCGTTGCCCTGATCGCGACTGCTTTCATGACCTCGAGCCTGTGCGCGGCGGCGTTGCCCGGCATCGTGCAGAAACCAAGCGTCGACGTGTACGCCGAACCCAAACTCGACGCGACCAAGGTTGCAACCTTGAAACGGGACGCCGAAGTCAACGTTACCGCGCAGCAGGGCCTGTGGTACCAGTTGCAGATGCCTGGTGGCACACCCGGCTATGTGCGAGTGAATGATCTGCGCGTGGCCTATGCCGGCGCCGAGGGTGGCGAGGCCAACCTGCGCGTGCTGTTGGGCGGCAAGGCTGGCGAGGGTCGCGTCACCGAGACTGCAGGCGTGCGCGGCATCGATGAAAGCGACCTGAAGTCCGCGGCATTCGATCAGGCGCAACTGAATGCGATGATTGGGAATCGGGTCGATAACGCTGCTGCCACGGCCTATGCCGGTGAGCAGGGCTGGCAGGCGACCAGCGTCGCGTTTGCGGGCGAGGCCAATCCCGGCAAGAGCACTGGGAAGTCGCCGTCGGAAACCCCTGTGCAGCAGTCGACGGCACAGGCTGCGAGCAGCGTACTCGGTTCATTGGGCCACGACCTCGGATCGCTATTTGGCAAGACCTCCAAGGTGATTCCGAAATCGGAGGAGGAGCTTTCGGCTGAGGAGCTCGCGCTTGGCCCGCAAATCGCAGGCCGCGTTCTCGGCGCGCGTCCATTGTGGAACGATGCCGGTGCACAGCAGAGGGTCAATCGGGTCGGGCGCTGGATCGCCTCGCAAACCAGCCGGCCAGAGTTGCCGTGGACCTTTGGCGTAATCGACACGCCTGAGCTAAATGCATTTGCCGCGCCCGGCGGCTACATCCTGGTGACGCGTGGCCTTTACGAGCTGATGTCCTCGGATGGTGAAGTAGCAGCAGTGCTTGGCCACGAAATCAGTCACTGCGTGCAGCGCGATCACTACAACGTGATTCGCAAGCAGGAAATGGCAAGCATGGGCAAGGACGCCGTTTCCAGCAAGATCGACCTGGGTGGTGGCAGCGTGGCCGAAACTTACGCTAGGCAGTATGTCGAGGAACACGGCGCGACCGTCATGCTGACCTCATTGGATCGCGATGCCGAGTATCGCTCCGACAAGGCCGCGGAAATCTACCTTGCCCGTTCGGGGATGAATCCGCTGGCGCTGTATGCGGTATTGCAGAAAATGGCCGCACTCGGCAGCAGGTCAGCGGGTCTGGCGCAACTCTACAAGACCCATCCTGCGCTGGACGCGCGAATGGATCGCATCGACAAGCGTGACTATGAGGGGCTGAAGGCCTACACGACGCGGGAGTGATCGAAATCAGTGGCCGCCGAGCGCGGCCGTCCCGCTGCCATTCGACTAGTTCGGGACTTTCGCCGCTAGGCTCTTGACGTCAAGAGATCCAAGAATTGCGGTGAGCCGCTGCGGATCGGCCGTGACGCCGATCGAAATGACTTATGCGGTCGTGGGCGCCATTTCCGGGTGCAGAACCCGGTTCCAGACGCCTTCGGCGCTGGACCGCCATTGGCCGAGCAGGATCAGGGCATGGCCGTCGGTGTTGTGCTCCTGCGTAGTATTCCATTGAAAAGCGGCACGAGCGCCGGGCGGCAGCGGAAGGCTTCTGGAGCTGGCGTCGGGTGATTCCTGATTGGAATTGACTTCCACGTTGATGTACATCGCCTGATTGCGGCTCGCCTTTGCCAAAGAGGCTTCCATCTGCTCCTGGCTGTCGCCTTCGTCCAGGATCTTCTTGTATTCCTCTTGGGCCTTCGCTATGTCCTCATTGATCGCCTGCGCACGCACCAAATCGCCTTTCTCCACGAGGGCTATCTGTGCCTTGCTCAGCTTTTCCATTCGGGCCATGACTGCATCCAGTCGCGGCTGCTTCAGTGCGAGGGCGGCGGCTGAAGCGGCCGCCGCTTCTGCGACAATCTTGTCTCGTGCCTCCTGATCGTCGACTCGCTGGTAATAGCGATTGAACTGATAGCCCCACGGAGCGCCTTCGTAATCCCGGCAGAGGTTGGTGGTAACGGAGATCTGATCATCGCCCACGATCACCCATCCCGCCGGGGCGGGCGGCAATGCTTTTTTCGCAGCGTTGAGAACCGCTGTCATCGTTGCACGTTCGGCGGGCGTGGAATCCCTAAAACCCCTGTTGCAGGGCGCATCACTCCGCGCAAGCGGCGCGGCGGCGAGCATAGCCACGGCGCAGGCCATAGTCGCCAGGAATTTGCCGGATTGCATGGACCGAAGTGCAAGTATCGCGTTACTTCACCAACCGCAGCGCGAGCGGATAACGGTAGGCGATGCCCTGGTTGGCCTTAACCGCCGCGATGAGGACCAGCACCAATGCGCCGATGCCGATGATCATCATCAGAGGGATCGCTACCACTGCGCCGACGCCCAGGGACATTAGAGTCAGCAGCAGCAACGCCGCACAGGCGATCGAGACGGTGATGGCGAAATTCAATGCTTCCTTGGCCTGATCGTTGACGAAAGGCATGGTGTCTTTCTTCATCTGCCAAATGACCAGCGGCCCAATGAAAAAACCTATGCCACCGGCCCATCCGGAAGTCACGAGTCCGCCGAGCAGCGCGGATAGGTGTGCAAACATGGCCCACTGCTTTTCCTCGGCACTGGCATTGCTTACAGTCGTGGTGGATTCATTCATGGGGATTCCCCTTGTTGGTTGTGGTGCTGCCCTCGCGGCAGTCTGCGAAGTGTCTGAATTTCAAGCCTACCAGACAAAGCTTCCGGCGATGGGTTGGGGCGCCGGTATCAGCCGAAATGGCGCTGACTCTGCAGTTTCGGAAAATTCGCTCCAGCGTTGCAGGGAGCTGCTGAATCCCGTGAGGCTGCAGGCGTAGTTTGCGCTCGTCCCGACCGTGGCGTTGCTGGTGTCGCTGATGGTCACGGGCACAGCCACCGTGGTCGCCAGTGCGCCACCGGATACCGGGACCTCCACTTCCTTCTCGTCCGCCCAATTGGCCGTCGCCTTCCTTTGCATGCCGATTGCCTCATCCCCGTGAACCATGCAGGTCACTTTGACATTCGTGATATCGGCCGAAACGTCCTTCAGATTCAACGGCACCTGAAACGTGATCACGAGCGGGCTCGTTTGGGCGAGGCCGGTGACGGGAGTGGTCAGCACGCAGGCAGCCACCGTCGCGGCAAGGATTCTGGATTTCATGTGAGTTCTCCTTCTTTACCAGACGAAGCTGCCCGTGATGCGCGGCGGCGTCGGTGAGAGCCGAAATGCAGCCGTCGCGTGGCCCTCTTCGAAATAGGACCACTGCTGCAAGGATGTACTGTACCCCGTGATCAAGCAGTTGTAGTTCGCGGTCTTTCCGATTGGATTGTCGAGGCCGCCAGTTGGCACGACGACAATCGCCGTCGTGACCAATTGCCCGCCGGATACGGAATATTCCGCCTGCTTGTCGAGCGAAGGCGGGTAAGGCCGGCCTTGACGGTCTAGACGTGGGTTCGGCCCCTGTGGGATCGCGTCGCCGGAAATACTGCAGGAAAACATGATCTTCGTAATGTCCGAAGACAACTGCGTTAGGTTGAGCGGCAGGCGGAATGTCACGTCGCCCGAGGTGGTTTGAGCAGCGCCCGTGCCTGAAGCTGTCATGAGGCAGATCGCGATGATCGTCGCAGGAATTCTGAGAATCATTTTCATCTCTCCCCAGGAAATATTCATTGACCCGAGCCCGCCCAGCCAGCCAATACGATGCTGCGTGAAGCGGCGGCGACGGGCACACCGCTGCCGGTGAATCCAGCCAGTGAAATGGTGCGGGACGCGGCAGTCTGGGGCACGCCACTGCCGCTGAATCCGTTCAGTGCAATCGTGCGTGAAGCAGCTTTCGCAGGCGCGCCGCTGGCTGTAAAGTCTGCGAGCGTGATGGTGCGCGACGCCGCGGTCGGGAATGTGCCGGTCGCGATGATGGCGGGCAGATCGATGGTGCGCGGTGGAACCGCCGTTGAAGTGCCGATGGCGGTAATGCCCGGAAGGTCGATCGTGCGTGGCGGAACGGTCGTCGAAGTGCCGATGGCGGTAATGCCCGGAAGGTCGATCGTGCGTGGCGCAATGGTCATCGAAGTCCCGGCTGCCGTAATGCCGGTCAAGTCGATGGTGCGGCTCAAGTCCGTGGCCTTCGGTATCGGGCCTGATCTGGTACCGGGCGAGGCCGGCACATTGGCCGTGATGGCGTTTGGTGTGACCGCAAAAGGATCCGGGTAGTCCCTGTAGTTCGATCCGGTCCAGGGATGGGACGTGACTCCATTTCGTACGGTTTCAACGAACGTTTCCTGTGCAGGCACCTTGATGACCGTCACCTTGCCGCCGGTAGCCTGCGTCACGGCACCGGCGTGAACGGCGGCGACGCAGATGGAAGAAGAGGCCGTGTAGACATCCGTTCCCCAGATGTTGGTCTCAAGATTGCCATCTGGCGGGCACACCACGTTCACCGGATCGCGGTATTCGGCGGGAACGTACAAGGCAGTCGTGAACCAGTCGATCTGTCCGGGTTCGCTTGTGCGGCTAAATGTGAAAGTGGAATCCCACGAACCGTAGTTCTGACTGGTCACGCCATTGCGCGCCGAGCCCTGGAAGGAGGCGACTCCCGCGCCCATCACGATCGTCACCACGCCGGCCCGGTCCGCCGGAAGCACGCCGGCGTGGATCGCAGCCACGCAAATCCTGGAATCGTCCGTATAGGTATCGGTGCCCCAGACATAGTCAGATTCCACGGCGGTTGCCGGACAAACAAAAGTGAGACGTCTTCCATTCTGGCCCTGGAAGACTCTCGCATTGATACCGGCGTACCCTCCCAGCTGCCGCTGCTGGGCGTCTGCCCCGGCGCTGAATATGAGCAGGCAAGCCATGTTGACGCTCAAATGCCATCGGGCCAAGACAACATCCCCCTAGCAATGCCTCCCCGAAGTCGCTGGAATACTACACCCGCATTGACGACCGCATCCTCACTCGCGCGCCAGCGGTAATACCGTCGATTCCTTGATCACGGTGACGACGATCGAGGAATTCACCGACAGTACGTTCGGGATCTTCGAGAGATGATCCAGGAAGAAGGCCTCGTATTCCTTCATGTCGTGCGTGACGATCCGCAGGCAGAAGTCCCATTCGCCGGTCAGCGTGCAGCAGTCGAGCACTTCGGGCCGGTCACGGATCGCCTTCTCGAATTGCGCGAGCGCATCGCGGCCCTGAGTGGAAAGGCGCACGTGCACGTACACCATCACGTCGAGTCCGAGCGCTTCCCGGTCGAGCAGGGCGACGCGTTGTTTGATGACGCCGCTTTCCTCGAGCTGCTGGATGCGCCGCCAGCAGGTCGTGGTAGATAGTCCTAGCTTGGCCGCGAGCTCGGCGGCAGAGAGCGCACCATCCCGCTGCAACTCGTCCAAAATGCGACGATCACTTCGATCGAGCACTATGTGCAACTTTGTTTTCATATATGGAAGATATTAGACCATATCATTCCACTATTTTGCATTACAGCATAAGATTACAGCTAAATTGACGTAATTCCTGCGTAGAATACGCGGGCCATCCCGGTCACTCCTCGCCACGCGGGTACGCCATGGTCACAAAGTCGCGCCTGCATGTGCCCAGCACTCCGGCCAGGCCCGGTGATGCGCCGGACTTCGGCTACCTCGAATTGTCGCCGGCGGGCGCAGTCAGGCGTCCGGAGACGAGCTCGCGGGTCCGTGACATGCAGGCGCTGTCCAACGAGCTCGTGCGCGTGCTCGACGACAAGCACCAGGCGCTCGGGCCGTGGCATCCGCGCCTCGATCCCGAGGAGCTGCAGATCGCGCTGCGCCACATGCTGCTGACGCGCGTGTTCGATGATCGCATGCAGCGCATCCAGCGCTCCGGAAAGATCAGCTTCTATATGCGTTCCCTCGGAGAAGAGGCTGTGTCGGTCGCAATGGCCATGGCATTGCATCCGGGTGACATGCTGTTCCCGTCCTACCGCAATCAGGGCCTCTACGTCGTCCGCGGACGGCCGCTCGTCGAACTGATGTGCCAGTGTCTCTCGAATAGCCGCGACATGTGCAAGGGGCGCCAGCTGCCGGTCATGTACCACTGGCGCAAAGGCCGCATCTTCTCGATTTCCGGCAATCTCGCGACGCAGTTTCCGCAGGCCGTGGGCTGGGCAATGGCGGCTGCGATCAAGGGCCAGGATGACATCGCGGTCAGCTGGCTGGGCGAAGGTTCGAGCGCGGAGGCCGATTTCCATCACGCGCTGCTGTTCGCCTCGGTCTACAAGGCGCCCGTGATCCTGAATGTCGTCAACAACCAGTGGGCCATCTCCACATTCCAGGGTCATGCCGGTGGCGAGCGTCGCAGTTTCGCAGCGCGCGGGCCGGGCTATGGCATCGCAGGCTTGCGCGTGGATGGCAACGACTTTCTCGCCGTGTACGCGGTGACGCAGTGGGCGGCTGAGCGCGCGCGCACCGGGTGTGGCCCGACCCTGATCGAACATGTGACCTACCGGGCAGCCGCACACTCGACCAGCGACGACCCGGCACGCTACCGCCCCAAAGACGACTATCAGGGCTGGCCGCTTGGTGATCCGATCGATCGGCTGAAGGGTTACCTGATCGCGCTCGGCGAATGGTCCGAGGAGCGGCATGCGGCGCTGACCGCAGAACTCGAGGCTCACGTCGCCTCGTCATGGAAGGAAGCGGCCAGCTACGGCACGCTGACGGAGCCGCCGCGTCTCGATCCACACCTGATGTTCGAGGACGTGTTCAAGGAGATGCCGCCGCACCTGCAGAAACAGGAGGCGGAATTGCGCGCCGAGCTGGAGCGGGGCTGAATCATGGCGCAGAGAAACATGATCCAGGCGCTGAATTCGGCGATGGACATCATGCTCGCCAGTGACCCGTCGGTCGTCGTGCTGGGCGAGGACGTCGGCTTTTTCGGCGGCGTCTTCCGCTGCACCGAGGGCCTGCAGCGCAAGTATGGCGAGCACCGCGTGCTCGACACGCCGATCGCGGAGGGTGGGATCATCGCCGCGGCGATCGGCATGGCCGTCAACGGCCTGCGGCCGGTGGCCGAGATCCAGTTCGCCGATTACATCTATCCGGGCTATGACCAGATCGTCAGCGAACTGGCGCGCCTGCGCTACCGCAGCGCCGGCGAATTCTTCGCGCCCGTCACGGTGCGCACGCCCTCCGGTGGCGGCATCCGCGGTGGCCAGACCCACTCGCAGAGCCCGGAGGCCCTGTTCGCGCATGTCGCAGGCCTCAAGGTCGTGATGCCGTCGAATCCTTACGACGCCAAGGGACTGCTGATTACGTCGATCGAAGATGACGACCCGGTGATCTTTTTCGAGCCCAAGCGCATCTACAACGGGCCATTCGACGGCGAGCCGGACAAACCCGCCGTTCCATGGAGCGCGCACCCCAAGGGGGATGTGCCTGACGGCCACTACACCGTGCCGATCGGCAAGGCCGAGATAGTGCGCGCCGGAAAGGACCTGACGATCGTCACTTATGGCACGATGGTGCATGTATCCGAGGCCACTGCCCGCAAGCTGGGGCTTGATGCGGAGATCATCGACGTGCGCACGATGGTGCCGCTCGATACCGACACGATCTGCAGTTCGGTCGCCCGCACCGGCCGCTGCGTGATCGTGCACGAGGCGACGCGGTTCGCGGGCTTTGGTGCCGAATTGTCTGCGACCATCCAGGAGGAGTGCTTCTGGAACCTGCAGGCGCCGATCATGCGCGTGGCGGGCTGGGACACTCCCTATCCACATGCCTTCGAGTGGCAGTACTTTCCAGGCCAGACGCGCGTTGCAAAGGCGCTGAAGACCGTCATGGAAGCCGCATGAGCCGCTATGTCTTCAAGATGCCGGACCTGGGCGAAGGCACGGTCTCTGCCGAGGTCGTCGAGTGGAAGGTCAAGGTCGGCGATCTGGTCACTGAGGACCAGATCATCGCCGAGGTCATGACTGACAAGGCAGCGGTAGAAATTCCCGCGCCGGTCAGCGGCCAGGTGCTCTCGATCACCGGCCAGGCCGGCGATATGGTCGCAGTTGGCGCCGAGCTGATCGCCTTCGAAACGGCGGGCGGCGCGACGGCCGACGCACCGGCTGCGACAGCAACATCCATGGCGGCCCCCGCCGCGCGCGCGGCTCCGGCTGCGGCATCGGCCGCAGTAACACCTGGCACCCGAGTGATGGCATCGCCAGCAACACGCCGCAAGGCGCATGTGGCTGGAATTGATCTCGCAACCGTCAGCGGCTCCGGTCCCGGCGGGCGCATCTCCGTGCAGGACCTCGAAGCCATGATCAACGGGTCGGGCGACAGCATCACCCGGCCGGCCCTGCGCACGACGCGCGAAGGCACCGAGGAGATCAAGATCATCGGCCTGCGCCGCATGATTGCGCAGCGCATGAGCGAGGCTAAGCGCAACATTCCGCACTTTGCCTATGTCGAGGAAATCGACGTCACGGAACTCGAAGCGCTCAGGCAGTACCTGAACGCGAGGCTCGAAAAGGGCGCGCCGTCATTGACCTATCTGCCATTCCTCATTACCGCACTCGCGCGCGTGCTGGTGCAGTTCCCTCAGTGCAATGCCGTCCATGACGCTGAGCGCAACCTGATCATCCGGCACCGTGCCGTGCACGTCGGTGTCGCGACCCAGACGCCGGACGGCCTGAAGGTTCCGGTCCTGCGCCATGCCGAAGCGCTGTCGCTCGCCGAGATTGCGCTGGAGGTCCGGCGCCTGTCCGAAGGCGCACGCAACAACAAGTCTACGCGCGAAGAACTCACGGGCTCCACGATCACGGTCACAAGTCTCGGCAGGCTGGGGGGCATCGCCTCGACACCCGTCATCAACGCGCCCGAGGTCGCGATCATCGGCGTCAACAAGGCCGTGGAACGGCCGGTCGTGCTGAATGGCGCGATCACCATCCGCCGCATCATGAATCTTTCGTCTTCCTTCGATCATCGCTTTGTCGACGGCTTCGACGCAGCCGCCATGGTCCAGGCGCTGAAGGAGCGCCTGGAACACCCCGCTACCATCTTCATACAGGATTGATCACGCCATGAACGCACAGGTCATGCATTCCAGGACCGCGCCCGAAACCTCCGCCCGCCCGGCATTCGGCAGCGTGCTGGCGAGCACGATGGCGGTTGCGAATTACCGCGACGGAAAGTGGTCGGCGCACGAGTTGCGCAAGGCCGGTCCGATCGAGATCAGCCCGGCCGCGCACGTGCTGCACTATGCGAGCACCTGTTTCGAGGGCTTCAAGGCTTATCGCTGGGCCGATGGCAGCGTCAACATCTTCCGGATGGACCGCCACATCGCGCGCATGCGCCAGAGTGCGAAGGCACTCACCATGCCGGAGCCGGATGCGGATCAGCTCGCGGCCATGATCACCGCAGTCGTGGACCGGGTCCGCGACGAAGTCCCGGAGGCGCCGGGCGCCCTGTACCTGCGCCCGATCCTGTTTGGCACGATGCCCAACATCGGCGCGGCAGCGACGCCTCCTTCTGAGGCGATGCTGCTGGTGCTGGCAAGCCCGGTCTGGGACTATTTCTCGTCTGGCCCGAAGCCCCTGCGCATCTACGTCGAGGAGCAGGCGACGCGCTGCGCTTCGCATCTCGGCATCGTCAAGACCGGCGGCAACTATGCGGCCGCGATGGGTCCGACGCTGGCGGCCCGGCAGAAGTACCAGGCGGATCAGGTGCTGTTCTGCCCGGGCGGCGAGGTTCAGGAAACCGGCGCGGCCAACTTCCTGCTGATACGGGAAGGGAAGATCCTGACCCGTAGCCTCGATACGACGTTCCTGCACGGCGTGACCCGCGATTCGTTGCTCACGATCGCACCGGATCTTGGCTTCAGCGTCGAGCAGCGCGTGTTCACGGTCGAGGAGATGCTCGACTGGGTCAAGGACGGAGAGGCCGCGCTCTCAGGCACGGCAGCGGTGCTGGCCGGTGTCGGCACGCTCGTACGCTCGGGTGGGCGCGAGTTCAAGGTCGGGACGGGCGAAGTCGGTCCGCACACGCGCCGGCTTCGTGTGGCACTCGTTTCCATGCAACAGGGCGAGATACCGACGCCGACGGGCTGGACCACCAGGGTCTGACGGCGCGCCGATGAAAGGACGCACGCGAGTCAATCATCCGCCGGACGTCATCGTTCCGGCGGACAATCACCCGCTGGTGGGTCCGATCTACCAATCGGTCAAGTTCGCCTTCGAGAGCCTCGAGGAGACGATCCGGGCCTATCGTGGCGATCGGCCAGGCTTCTTTTATGCGCGCACCTCCAATCCGACCACGCGCCAGCTCGAGAAACTGCTGGCTGAACTGCAGGGACGCGACGATTGCATCGCGCTGGGCTCGGGAGTCGCGGCGATATCAGGCTGCCTGTTGTCGCTCACGCGGGCGGGCGATCATGTCCTGTGTTTCGTCGAGACCTATGGTCCCAGCCGCCAGTTGATCCGTGGCCTGCTGGGCCGCTTCGGCGTGCAGCACACGATGTTATCGATCGAGGATGATGCAGGCATCGAACGCGTGCTCGCCGAGCGGCCGACCAGGCTCGTCTGGTTCGAGAGCCCGACCAACCCGGTCACCAGGATCGCGAATCTCGGGCGAATCACCCAGGCGGCGCACGCGAACGGCGCACTGACCGTTCTTGACAACACCTTTGCCGGATTCCACAACCACGGCCAGTACGGCATCGACGTATTCGTGCACAGCCTCACCAAGTACGCGTCCGGTCACGGTGACGTCATGGGTGGAGCGATCATCGCGCGCGACGAGCTGGTCCGGGCCATGCGCCGCGAAACGATCGAACTCGGAGCGCTACTCGACCCGCATGCTGCGTTTCTCGTGATGCGGGGCATGAAAACCTATTACCTGCGCCATGAGGCGCAGACGGCGAGCGCCGCGCGCATCGCCGCTTTCCTCGAGAAGCACCCGGCCGTCGCACGTGTGCATTACCCGGGGCTCGCAGCCCATCCCCGCCACGCATTGGCCCGCGAGCAGATGCATGATTTCGGGTCGATCGTCAGCTTCGACCTGGTCGGCGGCCTGGACGCAGCGCGTGCGTTTTCCGATGCGCTCGAGTTCTTCGCCATCAGCCCGAGCCTCGGATCCGTGGAGTCGCTGGTCATGCCGGCGCCGCTGCTGCGGCCGGGTGGCCTGGGCGCCGAGCAACTGGCGATCAGCGGGATCGGCGACGGCACCGTGCGTCTCTCGATCGGCATCGAGGATACCGGTGACCTGATTGCGGATCTCGATGTGGCGCTTGGGTGCGCCGCGGATGCCTGATCGACGCCTCAGAAGGCGTAGCCGAGTTCGATGCCCCCGTATGCGCTCTTGTCACCTTCCTGACGACGTGCGCCCGCCTTGAATCCGACCGACCATTGCGAATCTGCCGGCTTCAGGATCAGCAACAGGCCCGCCGCGGTGGATTGCGACTCGTTGTTGCCGCGGGCCAGTACTTCGCCACCGATTGAGACTGCTGGCGTCCTGCCATGCGTCAGTCGCAGGCGGCCCCAATACTCGCCCTGCTGGTTGGCGACGGATCCAATCGCGCCCACGCGCCAGCCCGGCGCGAACTCACGCTCTCCCTGCAACTGCAGCTTGACGCCCACCTGGTTGCCGTGCGCCTCGGCCGTCGGATCGTCCGGCGACAGCTTCGTGTCCGTGAAGCGCAAGCCGATGGACACATTGGCCCATCCGCTTGCGGACGATCCGCCGTATCCGATCGCAGCCTCGGCGCCTTGGGCGCGCGCACTGATCCTGCCGGTTCCGCCGTCGTACTCGTAGCCAAAGTGGTCCAGCCAGTAGCGTTGCAGAATTCCGCGGCCATGCTCGCCGGCCCGCCCGGTCACGATCAAGCCGAGATAGCTGTAGTAGGCGTCGTCAGCGTACTCGCCACCGGCCAGCAACAGACGGTCACCTGCCGCAGCTGGCAATGCGATGCAGCATGCGAGCAGCAAGACCAGTCGACGAGCGCTCATGCAGTGAGCCGATAGAGGTAGATTGGTGCCGAATGGGTATCGAGCCGTGACTGTTCCGTCAGGCGGCCACGCACGCTGCGCGAGCCCTGGACTGTCACTTCCTCCGCGCGCAGCGGGCTGTCTTCCGGCAACGATCCCAGTGTCGCGATCATGCGCGCATTGTTGGGGCCATTCTCGGTCGAGATGAAGCCAACGCCGATTTTCGCACCGGTCCCGCTGCATTCGTATACAAGTGGCGACCAGCGCTGGCCCGCAAGTGCCCGCGACGCACGGCGGGAACTGGTCAATACATCGTGCATCCATTCAAGTGGCGTGCGCGTGCGATCCTCCAGACCGTTCAGGCGCCACTGCAGATCCGAGCCAAACAGGAATTGCTCGAGTTGATCGCGGTCACCGGCAGATGCCCAGCGGAATTCGCAACCGGCGGCCGGCGGCGCGCCGGCGGCTTCATCTGCCGCCGATGCGTGAGAACGGACGATCGCCTCGATCGGGAGGCTTCCGGTCGGCAGCAGCAGCTCACCTGTCACCATATCGCCAATCCGCGTCGATCTTGCTGCAAAACCCTCCAGCCGGAAACCCAGCGGCGACAGGTCGGCGGCCAGCGCCATTGACGGACGCCCCGACGAGGCGACGCGTACCGGTACCGCCAGCGGAAAGCGGTACTCGCGACGCTTGAAACCAGAAAGACGCAGCGCAAACCGGATGGCGAGCGCAGCCAGGCCCAGTGTCAACGATGCCCAGATCAGGTTGGCGACCAGCGCGCCGGGCGGCAGGCCGCCGCCGCGCCAGAACAGGAAGATACCGGCGGGAATCGCGATTGCGTTCAGTGACAGCACCAGGTATTGCGGCCAGAGGAACCGGCTCGTATTCACGCTGTCGCCCTGCTTCTTTGGCGTGACGACGAAACGCAGGTTGCGCAGGAAAAATCCAAATGTCGCGGTGATGAAGACCGCAAACCGGATCATCGTGTACTGTTCCGTCAGCAATGTGCGGCCGTATCCGCGCGCGACTTCCTCGAACACCCAGAATGTCAGCAGGTAGTAGGGGATGAAGCGGACCAGGAAATCGGCGTCAACGGAGAGGATCGGCATGGCACCCGTGGTCAGCACCAAAACGGGTGCGCTGAAGAATACGGCGCGTTGCCAGCCCTCGAAATAGGCGAGCACAGTCGCGAGATAGGAGAGTCGTTGCCGCAGACTCAGTCCACGCGCGAACAGGATGTGCTCCTTTCGCCACACCTGCATTGCCCCCTGGCCCCAGCGCAGGCGCTGCTTCAGAAACGGGATCGCAGTCGAGGGCGCGAGTCCGAACGCAAGGGACCGGCCGTAATAGACGGAACTCCAGCCGCGCTTGTGCATCTTGAGCGAAGTGTGGATATCTTCGGTGACCGTTCCGGTCGCGAATCCGCCGATGTCATCGAGCGCCGCGCGCCGGACGACGGCGCAGCTGCCGCAGAAGAACGCCGAGTCAAGCCGGTCCTTGCCGGGCTGGATGACACGGAAGAACAACGACTGTTCGCTCCAGACCAGCGAGCCGCCCTGGTCCAGCCGATGCTGGAAGGAGTCCAGGTTGTAGAAATCCTGCGGTGTCTGCACGAAGGCGACCCGCTCATCGCTGAAGAAGCCAAGCGTCTCTGCCAGAAACTGCGTGGCCGGAGCATGGTCGGCATCAAAGATGGCGATGAATTCCGCGTCAGTGTGCTTGAGCGCATTATTGAGATTACCCGCCTTGGCGTCTGAATTCTCCGTTCGGGCAAGGTAACGGCAACCAAGTTCTGCCGCCAAGGCGCGCATCGACGCCCGGTTGCCGTCATCGAGCAGCCAGACTTCGCCGGCATGCTCCATACGCATTGCGGCCATCACTGTTCGACGCACGATGTCGACAGACTCGTTGATGGTCGGCACGAATACTGCGGCGCGTGCATCCGATGGCACCGGTAGCGGTTGACGGGTTTTCAGCTGCCAGCAGATGTAAAGATAGAGCAGCGCACAGCTGAAGCCAAACAACTCCGCCGCGTAGACAACGACTGAGAAAACCATCGCATCGGGGTTGAATGTCGTCGGTCGCCAACTCAAGTACCAGATCCCGACGCCGACCAGCAGAATCACCAGCGCGCGTTGCGTTGACGTCAGCGATGCAAGCCTTGCGGGTGGATATTCCGGTTTTTCCATACCCGGGACGGTACGGGTCTACCGGCCACGGGGCCGGCAGCCGGTCCCAGTTCGGGTGTCTTATGTCGCGTGAGTAAGCAGAATCTGTGACGCAGGCCACATCAGAAGCTGCTTGCGACCCGAACGCGGTGCGGGTGATAGGGCAGCACCTCGACGACATCGCCGTCCCGCAGACGTTCCTGCAACGCCCGCCACCAGCCCGCCTCGAGTATCTCGCCGTGCTTGTCGAGAAACACTTCGCGTAGGCGCCCTTCGAAGCCGAGAAAATTCAGGAATGTCTCCGGAAAAACGTCGTTGTCGGCGACGTAGAACCAGCTTTCAGCGCGCATTTCATCGTCGTGGGTCGGTGCTTGCGGAAGGTCGCGAAACCGGCAGTCCGTGATCCGGCATAGTTCATCGTAGTCGTAGAAGATCACTCGGCTGTGGCGCGTGACCCCGAAATTCTTCAGCAGCAGGTCGCCCGCAAAAATGTTCGTGTAGGCCAGGTCGCGGATCGCCTGGCCGTATTCGATCACGGCGAGCTCAGCGTCCTCTGGTTTGGCGCTTCGCAAGTAGAGATTGAGCGGAATCATGCGCCGTTCGATGTAGGCATGGCCGACGATGACGTCATCGTTCTCGACATGCACATTCAACGCGCATTCGCTGGTCAGCTCGGCCAGCATATCCGGGTCAAAGCGGTGGCGCGGCAGCCGGATCCGCTTGAATTCCTGGGCATCGACCAGGCGCCCCGCGCGGTCGTGCTTGAAGACCATGTCGTACTTGGCCATGACCTCTTCGCGCCGGATGCTTTTGACAGCCGGAAACGTGTCGCGAATGACCTTGAAAATGACATCGAAGTTCTCGAGCGTGAAGCAGGCCATCACCATGCCGCGCTCTCCTGGTGCGCGAATGAACCGGTCGCCGGTTTCGTTGAGGTGCCGGAAGATCTCGCGGAAGCGTTCGGTCTTGCCCTGCTTGGCACGGCCGAGCACGGTAAACAATTCAGAGGTGGGCTTGCCCGGCAGGATCGAGCGCAAGAACTGCACTGCCTCGCCAACGCGCTCGAGGTCCACGTGGAAGTAGGAGCGCGTGAAGCTGAACAGGATCGAGACATCGCTCTCGCGGAGCATCACCGCGTCGACCAGCACGCCGCGCGGCGTGTTGCGAAATGCAATCGCGAGCGGCAGTATCCAGCCCTCGCCGAGGATCCGGCCCACCACGTAGGCCCTGCTCATCTGGTAGAAGACCGGCTGGATGACCTCGACCTCGCGTAGTGGACGCGTCTCTCCTATCTGCAGGAGGTGCAGCTTCACGTCGGTCGCGACGTGGCGGACGCTGCTCTCGAAGTCGTGCCAGGGCGTGCGGAACCGGAAGTCCGAGAGAAGTTCCTCGAACAGCAGCTCGACCGAGCCGCGATTGCCATAACGGTTCGTGCTGACCCTTGAGCCGATGCCGCGCAGCGGATCGACGTCGAGCGCGAAAAACTCGATGGCCGCGTCAACACCGACAGTGCCGAATAACCGCCTGGTGATCGAGCTGAAAAAGGTCTTCAGGAACTCCGGGTCGGTCAGCCCGGCAATTTGCGCGCTATAGAGTGTCTTGATCGACGCCCACAGCACGGTGTCCATGGCCCGTGCGCCGAGGCGCTGGTGCAGCTCCGAAGCGGTCTGGTTGACCATGCTCGAGTAGAGATCGAGGCGCTCGACGACGTCCGCCTGCCCGCCGCCCCAGTCGCGGTTCTCGAAGCGCTCGGGCGCGCGGCGCGTGATCGCCCGGTACTCGGCGTTGTACCGCGCGAATGCGGCGACGATTGCGGCAGCGCAATCATGCGCATGCGCGAAATCGTCCGGCGGCCCGGAAGCCTCAGCCACGGCCGCAAATAGCGCGGCGCAGCGCGGCCATGCGCGTCAGGCCATGTTGCGGATCAGCGCGTTGCCGAATTCGCTGCACTTGACCTCGGTGGCGCCTTCCATCAATCGCGCGAAATCGTAGGTGACGACCTTGTCGCCGATCGACTTGTCCATGGAGCGGATGACCAGGTCCGCGGCCTCGGTCCAGCCCATGTAACGCAGCATCATTTCGCCGGAAAGGATCACCGAACTCGGATTGACCTTGTCGAGATTGGCGTACTTCGGCGCCGTGCCATGAGTC
>CAYYQQ010000028.1:0-29365 GCA_964473595.1 uncultured Steroidobacteraceae bacterium
GAATCAAAATCCGTTGCCTTACCACTTGGCGACACCCCATTCGTCAACCCTGCCCAAGCCGGGCCCGTTCTGCCGCCACGCGATCCTGCAGCGGCGAGCGGTCGAGGCCTTGCGCCACGAATCCCGACCACCCGTCCGGCAGGTCCGAAAGGGCGGCTTCCGCCTGCGACCGATCCGCAAAACCGGCGAATACGCAGCTGCCGGTCCCGGTCAGGCGCGAATCGCCGCGCCGCGCGAGCCAGGCCAGCGCCCTGGCGACTTCAGGGTAGCGCCTGGTCGCCACTGGCGCGCAATCATTGCGTCCGCCTGCCTGCAGGAAGCCGCGAATTGTCAGGCTCGGAGAATTCCTTGTCAATTCAGATGCCTGAAACACCTCTGCGGTACTGACCCCAATACCGGGAAAAATGACCGCGTAATGCCGCGGCGGCAGGTCTATCGGAGTGATTCGCTCGCCGACCCCCTCCCCCCAGGCACTGTGGCCGTGGATGAATAAGGGCAGGTCCGCGCCCAGTTCCCTGCCTATGCCGGCCAGCTTTTCCATCGGCATGTGGAGGCCCCAAATCTCATTGAGCGCGACCAGGGTCGTCGCGGCATCGGAACTGCCCCCGCCCAGGCCTCCCTGGATAGGAATGCGCTTGCGGATTCGGATATCAACGCCGCGCCGGCTGTTGGCCGCCGCTTGAAGCTGCCGTGCAGCGCGCACCGTCAGATCGGTCTGTGCAGGCACGGAAGGCGGGCCCTCGAGACGCCGGATCTCGCCGTCCTCGCGCAAGCAGAATGACAAGTTATCGGCAAGATCGATCAACTGATAAGCGGTCTGCAACTCGTGGTAGCCATCCTCGCGACGACCGAGGACGTGCAGGAACAGATTGAGCTTGGCCGGAGCCGGCCAGTCCGCTGAAGTCACGGGGCGAGCAGCCAGCTTGAAACGACCAGCCGCAGCCGCGCGGTCTCTGACTCGATATCGATGCGCACGGGCAGTGCCAAGCTGTCGACCGCTTGGTAACGGGAGTAGCGAAGTTGCCAACCCGCCTGCTCGAGTCGCGCGAGGCGACCATCGGCCCCGATGGTCTCCTGATGCGGAAGGCCGGGTGCCGGCACACCGACCAGCCAATACCGCAGCTCCGCAACCGGCAGCGCCGCGCCCATTTGAGAAGCAACATAGGCGCGGGCGTCCACGCCTGCGATGGAAGCCCCATCGCCGTCGGTAACCGTCATCTCTGCGCCATCGAGGCGGATTGACAACGCTGTTCCGCCCAGCGGTCCGCGCAGGTTGATATCCGCAAGCGCACCGTCTTGCCGCCAGGCCAGCCCGCCCGAGAAACCCTCGGCAGCCGTCGCAACAGCGACGCGGCCGTCCAGGGTCCAGGTCTGAAGTGCCTGCAACTCTGCCCGTCGCGCCGGCCAACTGCCCGCATCGCTGGCCGGCGGCAACGACGCGCAGCCGCCGGCCAGCAACAGCACACCGCAGGCTGCGACGCGGCGGATCACCGGGGATGGCGCTCGATGGCACGCAAGAGCGGCGTGCTTTCGGGATTTTCTGCAAGCGCTGCGTCCCAGATGCGATGCGCATCGTCGCTGCGACCCTGCAGCCACAGCGTTTCGCCGAGATGTGCGGCGACTTCAGGATCCCGGGAATTGTCCCAGGCGCGCTCGAGCCAGGTCCGGCCCTCATCGAGCCTGCCAAGCCGCACGAGTGCCCATCCCATGGAGTCCTGGATCGCGAAGCTGTCTGGCTTGGCCTCGAGCGCGCGGCCGATCAGGCGCTGGCCTTCCTCGATTGCGATCGACCGGTCGACCAGTGTGTAGCCAAGGGCATTGAGCGTCACGGGGTCATTGGGACGGCGAGCGGCGACGGCGCGCATCTCGGCCACCGCCTCGGAAATCCGCCCGAGCTGCTCCAACAGGAATCCGCGCGCAAGCCGCAGGTCATCGTCCGGCATCAGCGTCAACGCGCGATCCAGCAGCGCAACCGCCTGCTCGCCCTTGCCATCCTCGACGAGTAACGAGCCGACATTGCTGATGACATCCCGCGTCGTCGCGGGCGCCGCCGCCAGAAATTCATCCAGCTGGAGTTCCGCGCGTTCCGGCGCGCCCAGCTCGCGCTGCAGCCGGAAGGCCCGCGATTGGGCCGCCACCGCGCGCGAACCCGAATTGATGCGTTGATAGTGCCGCGCGGCGAGCGCCGCATTGCCGCTTTCCTCGGCGATGCGCCCGAGATACCACAGCACGGTTTCCGTATTCTGCGGATCGCGTGACAGCTCGTTGAATATCCGGGTCGCCTGGTCGAAGCGGCGCTCGTCCAGCGCAATGGCCCCAAGTCCCTCCTGCGCATCGGTTGCCGCCGTGCCTGATCGCTGCAATTCCTCGAAGATCGCGGTGGCCTCTGCACGACGCTGGTTTCCAAGCAGGAGCCAGGCGTGGCTGATCCTCGAAAACACGTCGTCTCCGGCCGCGAGCGCGGCCGATTTCTCAAGCGCTTCTTCGTGGCGTCCGATCATCGAAAGCGCCCGGACCTCCGCGAGCTCAGCCATACGCCACGCCGGACGAAGTTCGATTGCGCGGCGCGCCGCGGCGAGCGCACGCTTGCCGTCCTCGGCGCGCTGCCACAGCACGCTCAGGGCGTACTGTGCCTCGGCGAGCTTTGGATCCGAGGCAGCCAGACGCTCCATCACGCGCGCCGCACCGGTTTCGTTGCGCTCCTCCGCAAGGATCCCGAGCAGCGCCTCATAGCCGCGTGCATGGTCCTGATAGGAAGTATTGAGCAAGGCAGCGAACTGCTGCGACGCAGCGTCATCGTCGTAGAGCCGCAGCAAGCCGGTCGCGAGATAGCGGCGCGCGACTTCGCTGCCGGGCGCCAGTTCGAGCCAGCGTTTGGCGCCGGAAACGGCGTAGACCAGCTGGTAATTTTCGTAGGCAGTGCGGGTCGCGCGTTCGGCCAGCGCCACATCGTCCGAACGAAGCGTCGCGCAGGCGTACTGCCGCGCAGCCGACGGCCATTCCGCGCGGGCCAGCGCCCGCTCCGCGCTCACTGCGAGGTCGTAGGCATCACCGACGGGACAATGGGGAGCCGCGACGACGGGAACCGCAGCACCCGCTGAAAGCACCAGCGCGAGGCCGCGCAGCCAGTTTGACATCGCATCACTATAGCCCAGCGCTTGTGCTGCCGTGATCGTTACCGGACAATCCGTCGGGTTCTTTTTTGCGGCCCACCATGTCGCTGCTTGCCTTCGGACTGAATCACCGGACCGCGCCCATCGATGTGCGCGAGCGCATCGTATTCGACGCGGAGCGCCTGCCACAGGCGCTCGCAGCGCTTGGCGCGCTCGCCGGCATCCACGAGGGGCTGATCATCTCGACCTGCAACCGGACCGAGCTTTATTGCGTCGCCGATGCGGGCGGCGAATCGCTGCCGGACTGGCTGGCGTCGTGGTCCGGTGGCAATCCGCTGCTGAAGGATTGCCTGTACCGGCTCGAAGGCGCGGACGCGGTGCGCCATGTTTTTTCCGTCGCGTCGGGTCTCGACTCGCTGATCCTGGGCGAGCCCCAGATCCTGGGCCAGCTCAAGGACGCCTACCGCGCGGCTCAGCAGGCAGGAACCGCAGGATCGCTGCTGAACCGCCTGTTCCAGACGACATTCTCGGTTGCCAAGCGCGTGCGCACCGAGACGGCGATCGGTGCCAGTGCGGTTTCGGTCGCATCAGCCGGCATCCAGCTCGCAAGACGGATTTTTACCGGCTTCGAGAGTCACACGGCGCTGCTGGTCGGCGCGGGAGACATGATCGAGCTCGCCGCCCGGCACCTGCACGCACAGAAACTGGGTCGCATGATCATCGCCAATCGCAGCCTGGACCGGGCGCAACGACTGGCCGGCACCTTCAAGGCGTCGGCGATTTCCCTGGACGCGCTGGAATCCCATCTCCCGCAGGCGGACATCGTCGTCTGTTCCACTGCGAGCCCGGGGCATGTCATCGGGCTCGAGGCAACCCACAAGGCCATCGAGCTGCGCCGTCATCGCCCGATCTTCATGCTCGATCTCGCGGTGCCGCGCGATATCGATCCGCGGGTCGGAGAACTCGAGGATGTCTACCTGTACACGATCGACGACCTGCGCGACGTCATCGACGAGAATGTCAAGGCGCGCAAGGAAGAGGCGGAAGCTGCGCGACACATGATCGCGGATGAGGTCGAGCGGTTCATGTCGGGACTGAAGGCGCGCGATGCAGTGCCGCTGATCCGCGAGCTGCGCGGCCAAGCCGAGACAACACGCGAGCAGACACTGGAGCAGGCGCGCCGCCTGTTGGCCGCGGGCCGGACAGCGGACGAAGTACTGGAATTCCTGGCCGTGACACTGACCAACCGGCTCCTGCACGGACCATCAACGGTGTTGCGGGAAGCGGCCGAGAGCGGCGACGCCGAGCTCGCCGCGGCGGCGGCCCGGTTGTTGCAGTCAGGGCGTAGCGAGCAGTGAAAGACGCGATCCGCCGCCGTCTCGAACGCACCGCCGATCGCCGTGCCGAGATTGAGCGGATGCTGGCCGACCCCGCGGTCCAGTCGAGACCGGAGCGGTTCCGCGACCTTGCGGTCGAATTTGCGCGTATCGAGCCCGTCGTGCAGGCGTTTGGCCGCTTTCGCGAACGCGAGCGGCAGCTCGCGGCCGTGCAGGCCATGGCGGGCGACACGGATCCCGCAGTCCGCGAAATGGCCCGGCAGGAGGTTGCAGAACTTGAGGCTGCCGCCGCGACCGATGAGACGGATCTCCAGCAAATGCTGGTGCCGCCGGATCCGCTCGACGATCACGACGTCTTCCTGGAAATCCGCGCGGCGGCGGGTGGCGACGAGGCGGCCATCTTCGCTGGTGACCTGTTCCGGATGTACTCGCGTCATGCGGAGCGCCGTGGCTGGTCGGTGGAGCTCTTGTCCGAGAGCCGTGGGGAACATGGCGGCTATCGCGAAGTCATCAGCCGCATCGCCGGACGCGGCGTTTATGCGCGCCTGAAATTCGAATCGGGCACGCACCGCGTGCAACGCGTGCCCGCGACTGAATCCCAGGGGCGAATCCATACCTCGACCTGCACGGTTGCGGTGTTGCCCGAGGTCGGGGAAGTCGAGAGTGTCGAGATCAATCCGGCCGATCTTCGAGTCGACACCTACCGCTCGTCCGGCGCGGGCGGCCAGCACGTCAACAAGACCGACTCGGCGGTGCGGATCACGCATCTGCCGACCGGTCTCGTGGTCGAATGCCAGGATGAACGCTCGCAGCACAAGAATCGCTCGCGCGCGATGGCGCTTCTCCGTTCGCGCCTGCTGGCGGCGGAGCGCGAGCGAGCGGCGGCCGAGAAGGCGCGGACCAGGCGCCTGCAGGTCGGAACCGGCGACCGCTCGGAGCGCATCCGCACTTACAATTTTCCGCAAGGACGCCTGACCGATCACCGGATCGATCTGACACTTTTCCGTCTGAATGACATCATCAATGGCGATCTCGACGAAGTGATCGATGCGCTGCTGCGCGAGCACCGGGCCGAGGAGCTGGCCGGTCTCGAATGAAGCGCGCCGGTGACGCATATTTCGAGCTCAGGCGCCGGCTCGCAGCGTCGCCGTCGGCCGATCTCGACGCCGAATTGCTGCTGGCGCATGTGCTCGGCTGTAGCCGCACGGCGCTCGCCGCCGCCCCGGAACGGGAACTGAATGACACGCAGGCGAAGGCATTGATGGAACTTGCGACGCGACGCTCTGACGGTGAGCCCGTCGCCTACCTGACCGGGCAGCGCGCATTCTGGACCCTCGAGCTTGAAGTGACTCGCGACGTGCTGGTGCCGCGGCCGGAAACCGAATTGCTGGTCGAGACCACGCTCGAGGAGCTTCGGACCGCCACCAAGCCGGATGTACTCGATCTGGGCACCGGCAGCGGCGCGATTGCGCTGGCGATCGCGAGCGAGCGGCCGGACGCTTTGGTGACGGCCGTGGATCAGAGTGCGGCGGCGCTGGCAGTTGCCGCGCGCAATGCAAAGCGCCTCCAGATCGGCAACATCCGGTTCCTTCATGGCTGCTGGTACGGTCCGGCCGGGGCGCAGCGATTCCACGCTATCGCCGCGAATCCGCCCTATGTCGCGGAGGGCGATCCGCTGCTGGCGGCGCTCGCCCACGAGCCGCGCCCGGCGCTCGTCGCGGGCGCGCTCGGCCTCGATGCGCTCGCGGAAATCTGCGCGGGCGCAACGGCGCATCTCGCTGCGGGCGGGCTGCTCATCGTCGAGCACGGCGCCAGCCAGGGTGAGGCGGTTCGGGCGCTGATGATCGGCGCGGGCCTCGGAAGAGTCGCGACATTGAACGATCTTGCCGGCCTGCCGCGCGCAACCCGCGGCAGCGCGGACTGATCGGCATTAGAATTGCGCCTGGCGCAAGGGAGTACAGCACATGATCCGTTTCGAGACCTCGCTTGGAAATTTCACCGTCGAACTCGACCTCAAATCGGCGCCGGTTTCCAGCGAGAATTTCCTGCGCTATGTCGAAGATGGGCATTTCGACGGAACTGTCTTTCATCGCGTGATCCCTGGATTCATGATCCAGGGCGGTGGTTTCGCCGCGGACATGACGGAGAAGCCGACCCGCAAGCCGATTGCGAATGAGGCCGCCAACCGGCTCCGCAACCTTCGCGGGTCACTCGCAATGGCGCGCACCAACGACATCAATAGCGCCAGCGCCCAGTTCTTCGTGAATCTCGTGGACAACGGTTTCCTGGATCACCGGCCGGGCAATTTTGGTTACGCGGTGTTCGGCCGCGTAGTCGATGGCATGGATGTCATCGACAAGATTGCGGCGGTCAAGACGGGGCGAAAGCATGGGCACGATGATGTGCCGGTCGAGCCGGTCGCCGTGACGGCTGCGCGGCGTGTCAAGGCTGCCTGAAGGCGATCTCCCATGACCCGGCGATCCTGGCCGGCCCGCATCGCGCGGTTGCTCGCGATCGGGCTGTTGTCGCTCACGGCCGGCAGTGTGCTGATCGTCGCCATTTTTCGCTGGCTGCCGGTTCCGGTGACGTCGTTCATGATCCAGGACGATGGGTGGCCGGCGCATGACTGGGTTCCGTGGCCCGAGATCTCGAGGCAGGCCGCGGTCGCCGTGATCGCGGCGGAAGACCAGAAATTCCTGGAGCACCAGGGCTTCGACCTCGAGGCCATCGACAAAGCCTGGACCGACGCGAAACGGGGCCGCCGGCTGCGCGGCGCGAGCACGATCAGCCAGCAGGTCGCGAAGAACCTGTTCCTGTGGCCGGGCCAGAACTGGCTGCGCAAGGGCCTCGAAGCCTGGTTCACGCTGTGGATTGAATGGCTGTGGCCAAAGCAGCGGATACTCGAGGTCTATCTCAACAGCGCCGAATTCGGCCGCGGTGTCTGGGGCGTCGAGGCCGCCAGCCAGCACTTCTTCCGCAAGCCGGCCGCGAAGCTCGATCGCCACGAAGCCGCATTGCTCGCCGCAGTACTGCCAAGTCCGAAACGCTTCCGGGTAGACCGCCCCTCGCCCTATGTTCAACAACGACAGGCCTGGATCATGCGGCAGATGTCGATGCTGGGCGGTGTCCGGCTGCTCGACAGCCTGGACTAAAAGGGGAAGACTTAAAGGGGACGCAACCCTTTATTTAGACTTTATGAAAATAAAGGGTTGCGTCCCCTTTAAGTCTTCCCCTTTTAGTCCCGTCAGGCGGCGTCGGCCTCCGAATCGCGACCCAGGATCGGTGCCAGCCAACGCCGCGCCTCGGGCAGTGCAATGCCCTTGCGCCGGGCATAGTCCTCGAGCTGATCGGCACCGATCGTACCGACCGCGAAGTAGCGCGCCTCGGGATGCGAGAAGTACCATCCGCTGACGGCAGCCGCCGGGTACATCGCGTAGGACTCGGTCAGCCGGATGCCAGTCGCGGCCTCAGCATCCAGCAACCGCCACAGTGCGCCCTTCTCGGTGTGATCCGGGCAGGCCGGGTAGCCCGGCGCGGGGCGGATGCCGCGATACTCTTCGCGCACCAGCTGCTCGTTGGTCAGGCTCTCCTCCGGCGCATAGCCCCAGAACTCGCGGCGCACGCGCAGGTGCAGGGCCTCGGCCATCGCCTCGGCGAGCCGGTCGGCGAGTGACTTCAGCAGGATTGCGGAGTAATCGTCATGCGCCGCCTCGAAGCGCGCGACGTGCTCCTCGATGCCGATACCCGCCGTCACGGCGAAAGCACCCACATAATCGGCGACACCGGATTCGCGCGGTGCGACGAAATCCGACAGGCACAACTGCGGCTGGCCGGCCGGCTTGACCTTTTGCTGGCGCAGGTGGTGCAACATTGCGAGCACCCCGGTGCGCCCCGGATCGGCAAAGACTTCGATGTCGTCGCCAGCTGCCGCCGCCGGATAAAAACCCACCACCGCGCGCGCGGTGAGCCAGCGCTCGCGTACCAGTTTATCGAGCATACCGCGTGCGTCCTTCCACAAGGCGCTCGCGGCTGCGCCGCGTTCCGGATCCTGCAGGATGTCCGGGAATTTCCCGGAGAATTCCCAGGCATTGAAGAATGGCATCCAGTCGATGAATGTGACGAGGTCCTTGAGTGGCACGGACGGAAGCGCCCGCGTGCCGAGAAAGCGCGGCACCGGCGGACGGTAGCCGGCCCAGTTCAGCGACAGCCTCCGGGCGCGCGCGTCTGCGAGCGCAAGGCCCTCGGGACGCCGCTTGCGGCTTGCGTGCTGGTCACGGCGCGTGGCGTGCTCGGCACTGACGCGCGAAAAAAAGGCATCGCGCGCTTCTGGTGTGACCAGCGTCTGGCAGACACCCACTGCGCGCGAGGCGTCCTTGACGTAGATGACGCCGTGTCGGTACTCCGGCTCGATCCGCACCGAGGTGTGCGCCGGGGATGTCGTCGCGCCGCCGATCAACAGCGGGATCTTGAATTCCTGGCGCTGCATCTCATGGGCGACGTGCACCATCTCGTCGAGCGATGGCGTGATCAGCCCCGAAAGGCCGATCATGTCCGCCGACTCCGCAAGCGCCGTCTCGATAATGCGCGCCGCCGGCACCATGACGCCGAGATCGATGACCTCGAAATTGTTGCACTGGAGCACGACGCCGACGATGTTCTTGCCGATGTCGTGCACGTCGCCCTTGACGGTCGCCATGACTATCTTGCCGTTGCTCTTCCTTGCGCCGCCCTGTGCGTGCTCGATGAACGGCACGAGGTGGGCGACTGCGCGCTTCATCACGCGCGCGGATTTGACGACCTGCGGCAGGAACATTTTGCCGGCGCCAAACAGGTCGCCGACGACGTTCATGCCATCCATCAGCGGTCCTTCGATGACATCCAGCGGACGCGCGGCCTGCTGCCGCGCCTCCTCGACATCGTCGATGATGTACTGGTCGATGCCCATCACCAGCGCGTGTTCGAGACGCTTCTGGACCGGCCAGCCGCGCCAAGCCAGGTCTTCGGCGCGGCGCGCGGCCCCGTCACCACGGTAGCGCTGCGCGATTTCGAGCAGCCGCTCGGTCGCGTCCGGGCGCCGGTTCAGGATCACGTCCTCGACGCGCTCGCGCAATTCCGGCGGTATCTCTTCGTAGATGCCGAGCTGGCCCGCATTGACGATGCCCATGTCGAGTCCGGCCTGCACCGCGTGATACAGGAACACCGCGTGCATCGCCTCGCGCAGCGCGTCATTGCCGCGAAACGAGAAGGAGACATTGCTGACGCCACCGCTGGTCAGCACGCCGGGGAAATGCTGCTTGATCTGGCGCACGGCCTCGATGAATGCGACGCCGTAGCCCGAATGCTCCTCGATGCCGGTTCCGACCGCAAAAATGTTCGGGTCGAAAATGATGTCCTCGGGCGGGAAGCCGACCTCGCGTGTCAGCAGCCCGAATGCGCGCCCACAGATTGCGAGCTTGCGTTCGATCGTGTCGGCCTGGCCCTGCTCGTCGAACGCCATGACGACGACTGCCGCGCCATAGCGGCGCACCTTGCGTGCCTGCTCCAGGAATGGCCCCTCGCCTTCTTTCATCGAAATCGAGTTGACGATCCCTTTCCCTTGCAGGCACTTGAGACCCGCCTCGATCACCGACCACTTCGAAGAGTCGATCATGACCGGGACGCGCGCAATGTCAGGCTCGGAGGCGGCTAGATTCAGGAATCGCACCATGACCGCCTGCGAATCGAGCATGCCCTCGTCCATGTTGACATCGATGAGCTGCGCGCCCGCCGCCACCTGGTCGCGCGCGATCGCGAGTGCCGCCACGTAATCGCCGGCCTCGATCAGCTTGCGGAAGCGCGCGGATCCCGTGACATTGGTGCGCTCCCCGACATTGACGAAGCGCATGTCGGGCCCGATGTTGAGCGCCTCGAGGCCCGACAGGCGACAGCGCGGCGGCACGGCGGGCGGAACGCGCGGTGCCAGGCCCGAGACTGCCTGAGCGATGTGCGCGATGTGCTCGGGCGTCGTGCCGCAGCAGCCGCCGACGATGTTGACGAGCCCACTCTCGGCCCATTCGCGCAGCTGCGCCGCGGTTTCACAGGCCTGCTCATCGTACTCACCGAAGGCATTCGGCAGGCCGGCATTCGGGTAGGCACAGACGAAACAGTCGGCGATGCGCGACAGCTCCTCGACGTGCGGCCGCAGCTGCTTCGCTCCGAGCGCGCAATTCAGTCCGATTGCGAGGGGCCGCACGTGACGCACCGAATTCCAGAATGCCTCGGTCGTTTGCCCCGACAGCGTGCGCCCGGAAGCGTCGGTGATCGTGCCCGAGACAATGACGGGTAGCTCCCTGCCAAGCTCCTCGAAGAGTCCGCTGATCCCAAAGAGCGCAGCCTTCGCGTTCAACGTGTCGAAGATGGTCTCGACGATCAGCAGGTCCGCGCCGCCCTCGACCAGCGCACGCGCGGCGGTCAAATAGGTGTCACGCAGCTCATCGAAGGAGACATTGCGGTAGCCGGGATCATTGACGTCCGGGGAGAGCGACGCAGTGCGGCTGGTCGGCCCGAGCGCGCCCGCAACGAAGCGCGCCCGCCCGCTGCTGGCCGCGATCTCATCGGCAACCTTCCGCGCGATGCGCGCCGATTCTAGATTGATCTCGGCCACGAAATCCTGTAACCCGTAGTCCGCGAGCGACGGCGCGCTGGCATTGAAGGTGTTGGTCTCGATGATGTCGGCGCCGGCTTGCAGGTATTCGCGATGGATCGCCGCGATCAGGTCCGGCTTCGTCAACGACAGCAGGTCATTGGCGCCCTTGAGATCGCGCGGCCATTCCGCAAAGCGTTTTCCGCGATAGTCCGCGTCCGAAAGCCGCGCGCGCTGGATCATCGTGCCCATCGCGCCGTCCAGCACCAGGATGCGCTCGCTCAGGGCCTGCCGCAGCGCGTTCATTTCGCCCTCAGGCCGAGCGCGTGGCAGATCGCATAGACGAGCTCAGCGCGATTCAGCGTGTAGAAGTGGAATTCGTCGACGCCCTCGCGCCGCAGGCGTGCGACCTGCTCGATCGCGACCGAAGCCGCGATCATCTTGCGTGTCTCAGGATCGTCGTCCAGCCCATCGAAGCGCTCCACGAGCCAGGCCGGCACGCTCGCGCCGCAGCGCTCGGCGAAGCGCAACATCTGCGGAAAGCGCGTGATCGGCAGTATGCCGGGAACGATGACTGCATCGATACCGGCGGCTGCGCAACGGTCGCGAAAGTGCAGATAGCGCTCGGTATCAAAGAAGAACTGGGTGATCGCGCGTGTCGCTCCCGCATCCAGCTTGCGCTTCAGGTTGGCGAGATCCTGCCCGGGGCTTTGCGCTTCCGGGTGTGTCTCCGGAAAGGCCGCGACCGAGATATCGAAGTCGGCAACATCCTTGAGGTCCCGCACCAGGTCGGCGGCATAGGCATACCCACCAGGATGCGGAATGTAATTCGCGACGCCAGCCGGCGGATCGCCGCGCAGCGCAACGACGTTGCGCACGCCTTCCTCCCAGTAGCGCCTGGCGATCTCGCGGATCTCATCCCGGCTTGCACCGATGCAAGTCAGGTGCGGCGCGCCGGTCAGGCTGGTCTCGCGCAGTACACGAGTGATGACCTTGTGGGTCCGCTCGCGGGTCGAACCGTCGGCCCCATAGGTCACGGATACAAAGCGGGGATGCAGCGGCGCCAGCCGCTCGATCGAGGCCCACAGCGTCTGTTCCATGGCCGCGTCTTTGGGCGGGAAAAACTCGAAGGAAACCTGGACCGGGCGGCGCATTCACCGGAGTATACGGGCGCGCTTATGCACCGCCCAGTACGAACGCGCCCCAGACGACCAGCACGACACTGGCCAGGCGACTAACCAGCATTCCCCTGGGAACGAGCTTCTCGAGAAATATGTATGACGTCAGCCCGATGATCCAGTACAGATTCATCACACCGCCGTAGAACAGCAGGATCATCAGTATCCAGCAACAGCCGAGGCAATAAAGTCCGTGCCGGATGCCCATCTTCCAGGCGCCGGCCGCCCCCGGCATCCAGTGCTTGCTGATGAATTCCATCGGCCCCCGGCAATGTTGCAGGCAGGCATCCCGGAATGGCGTGAGCTGATACAAACCTGCGGCGATGAGGATCAGGCCACCGAACAGGGCGCTCGTCATCGCCATCGATGGTGACATCAATGCCACAGTCTGAAGCTGCCACTGCAGCGTGGTGGCGAACCCGCTGAATGCGCCCCAGACGGTGAGATAACCGAGCAGGAAAATGCCGCTCGAAATGGGTGTGCCGCCGCGTTTTTCCCGATGGCGGCTCACCAGGCCATAAAGCAGGATCATCGGTGCGGCGCTCGGCAGCATCATCGCAATCATCATGACCCACCACATGACGAATACGATCCGCGCGTGCCCGGGGGTCCACGCGTGCGCGGTGCCCATGTCCATGCCGGACATCGACGACATGTCCTCCGGCAGGCCGGCGCCGTGCAGTAGATACCACCAGGCGAATGCGATGAATAGCAACAGCGCGGCGAGACCGACGATGCGGTCGCGCCGCAGGATGAATCCGAGCGGCGAGGATTCGTCCCCGGGCACGGACTCAGGCGATCGGCCCGTCCGGCCCGATATTCAGCATCGCCAGATGGCAATGCCGGTTTTCAAATTCGATCTGAATCGGGCCCTGGGTCTTCAGGCTGCCGCTCGCGACCTCTGCGGTCCGGTACTCGAATCCATTCGGCAGATTGATGCGCGCGCGGTGGGTTGCATTCGTCACGGCATTGCGCAATGGCACGGCGCTGCAGCTGATTACGCCGGGAACCTCGAAGCGCCCCGTGCGCGCTTCGATGTCGACCTCGAAATGGATCGGCTTGAACATCGGGTCATGGACCTTTTCATAGGTCGACGCAAAAACGTCGAAGAATGTCGCACCGGGGGTCGAGGCCTGGCCCGACAGGATCATCAGCAGGGCGTTTCGCTGCTTGTCGTCGGCGCGCTCGTCGACTATTGGCAGGGCCTGCCCATGCCCGAGGTGGATTGCCTGCGGCCACGCCAGCACCACGGCGCACTTGAGACCGCTCAGGTCGACTCCGTCGAAATGTCCCTCGTCGATACGGATTGCCGCCGCCGCACGACAATCACCTCGCGTGGGCAGGCTGTTGAACTGGCAGGGACAACCGAAATCACAGTTGCAGCTCACTATCTCGGGACCCCTGATCAGCCACTTATTCGCCATCGCTCGTCTCCCTCTGGCGCAGGACGCGTTTCAGGCCCGGATACTACGCCCGGCCGGCCGTCAATGCAGCCCCGGCGGCGCCGACTGACGATTGCCCTCTTTGAACAGGCCAGCGACATCCACCGGATCGAAGCGCCAGGCGCGATTGCAGAACTCGCAACGCACCTCGACGTCAACGCGTTCGCGCAGCAGTGCCTGCAGCTCATCCTCACCCAGTGAATGAAGGATGCCGGCGACGCGCTCGCGCGAACAACGGCATTGAAACCAGACCGGCGTGCCTGCAAAGAGCCGGATGTCATCCTCCGGGAAGACTCGCCGCAGCAGGTCGCGGCAGGGCAGTTCCAGCAATTCGGGTGTGGACAATGTCGCCGCAAGCAACCCGATGCGCCGCCAGGCGTCGTCGGTCATGGGCTGTGCCTCCGTGTCACCCGTCGCGACGCGCTGCAGCAGCAGACCCGCGGCGCGTTGCGGTGTCGAGGCCAGCAGCAGCCGCGAGGGAAGCTGTTCGGATTGCTTGAAGTACTGCTCGAGACAGGCCGACAGTTCCGGTTTCTCCAGCGGCACGACCCCCTGATAGCTGTCCACCCGGCTTTCCTGCTCGATCGTGACCGCGAGCTGGCCGCGCCCACACAGCTCTGCAACACCCTGGGCCTCTGCCGGCACGCCGTGATGACGGACAACGCCACGAATCGCGTGGCGATGGCTGCACTGTGCCAATAGCAGACGCATAGGTCCGGCACCTTCGATCTGCAACGACAGACGGCCCT
Organism: uncultured Steroidobacteraceae bacterium; assembly: GCA_964473595.1. Taxonomy (GTDB): domain Bacteria; phylum Pseudomonadota; class Gammaproteobacteria; order Steroidobacterales; family Steroidobacteraceae; genus SCUD01. The sequence continues at coordinate 14,442 of CAYYQQ010000028.1, forward strand.
CGAATTTCAGCGAGCCTGCCATCAGCACGCTCGCGGCCATCGCCTGGCCCAGCGTGTCACTGACGGTGCGCGGATAGTCCTGGTGCTCGATCGCCGCGCGCCAGCTCGCGTCGAGACGCACGAGATGGCCACGGACCGGGAGGTTTTCGAACAGGAAGCGGTGCAGCAGGTCGCCGTCAGGCATCAAGGAACCTTTGATCTCAGCCCGCCAGCAACTTTCGCAACAGTTCATTCACCTGCGCCGGGTTGGCCTTGCCACCGGTCGTCTTCATGACCTGGCCGACGAAGAACCCGAACAACTTGTCCTTGCCCGAACGGTAATCGGCAAGCTGCGCCGGATTTGCCGTCATGACCTCGGCGATGACCCGCTCGATCGCGCTGGTGTCCGTGATCTGCCGCAGGCCCTTCGCAGCGATGATCGCGTCGGCATCCGACTGGCCCGCCCACAGCGCCTCGAAGACTTCCTTGGCGATCTTGCCGGATATCGTGCCATCGACGATGCGCACCAGCAGGCCCGCGAGCTGCTTTGCGCCAACTGGCGACTGGCCAATCTCGAGATTGTCGCGATTCAGGAACCCGGACAGATCGCCCATGACCCAGTTGGCCGCAAGCTTGGCCTCGCCGCCCAGCATGCCGACGACTGCTTCGTAGTAGTCCGCGAGTTCGCGGCTCGCAGTCAGCACGCCCGCGTCATAGCGCGACAGGCCGTGCTGGCGCGCGAATCGTCCCGATTTCTGGTCCGGCAATTCCGGCAGTGCGCCGCGGATCTCCTCGATGAATTCTTCATCGAGCGCCAGCGGCAGCAGGTCGGGATCCGGGAAATAGCGGTAGTCGTTGGCCTCCTCCTTCGAGCGCATCGGCCGCGTCTCATTGCGATCCGAATCGAACAGCCGGGTTTCCTGCACCACGCTGCCGCCGCCCTCGATGAGCTCGATCTGCCGCGCAACCTCGTAATTGATCGCACGCTCGACAAAGCGGAAGGAATTCAGGTTCTTGATCTCGCAGCGCGTTCCGTACTCGTGCCGGCCCTTGTGACGCACCGAGACATTGGCGTCGCAGCGGAACGAACCCTCCTGCATATTGCCGTCGCAGATCTCGAGATAACGGACCAGCGTGTGGATTTTCTTCATGTATGCGATCGCCTCGCGTGCCGAGCGCAGGTCGGGTTCTGACACGATCTCGAGCAGCGGCGTGCCCGCGCGATTGAGATCGATGCCGCTGTGCTTGCCAAGGCCCTCGTGCAGTGACTTGCCGGCATCCTCCTCGAGATGCGCGCGCGTGATGCCGATGGTCTTGTGCGCGCCGTCATCCAGCACAATCTCGACCGTTCCATCCTCGACAATCGGCCGCTCGTACTGGCTGATCTGGTAGCCCTTCGGCAGGTCGGGATAAAAGTAATTCTTGCGCGCGAAGATCGAGTGGTGCGCGATCGTGGCACCAGTCGCAAGCCCAAAGCGGACCGCCATCCGCACAGCTTCGCGATTCAGCACCGGCAACACGCCGGGATACCCCAGGTCGACCAGATTCGCCTGGACATTGGGTGTTGCGCCATAGGCCGTCGAAGAGCCCGAGAAAATCTTCGAGCGGGTAGCAAGCTGTGCGTGGACCTCGAGGCCGATGACGGTTTCCCATTCAATGCTCATGGCGGCGGCCTCATGCGAACAGCGGTGGCAGCTTGCGATGCCAGTCCGTCTCGAGTTGCCAGGCATGCGCTGCCGCAAGCAGGCGTTCCTCGGCAAAGTGCGGACCGATGATCTGCAGGCCGACGGGCAGGCCGTCCACCAGTCCGCAGGGAACCGAAACCGCCGGCAGTCCCGCCAGGTTGGCGCCGATCGTGTAGATGTCGTTCAGATACATCGTGATTGGATCGTCGACCTTGGCGCCGATCGCAAATGCCGGAGTCGGCGTCGTCGGACCCATCAGCACGTCGACTTCGCTGAATGCACGCCGGAAGTCCGCATTGATGAGGCTGCGCACTTTCTGCGCCTTCAGGTAGTAGGCGTCGTAGTAGCCCGCCGACAGCACATAAGTGCCGGTCATGATCCGGCGCTTGACCTCGGCCCCGAAGCCTTCGCCACGCGAGCGCCGGTACAGGTCCAGCAGGTCGCGTGGTTCCGAACAGCGGTGGCCGAAACGCACGCCGTCGAAGCGCGAGAGATTAGACGAACACTCCGCGGGCGCGACGACGTAGTAGGTCGGCACCGACAGCGGGAGATTCGGCAGGCTGAGTTCGACAAGGGTCGCGCCCATCGCGCTGAAGCCTTGGAGTGCGGTTCGCACCGCCCGGCCAGTGCCCTCCTCGAGGCCCGCGCCGAAGAACTCGCGGATGATGCCGATGCGCAGGCCCTTCATCGAGCGGCCGAGACCGGCCGCGTAATCCGGGACCGGCACAGCGACGCTCGTCGAGTCGCGCGCATCATGGCCCGCCATAGCGCCGAGCACGAGTGCGGCATCCTCGGCCGACTGCGCGAGTACCCCGGCCTGGTCCAGGCTCGAGGCGAAGGCGACCATCCCGTAGCGCGAAACGCGGCCATAGGTCGGCTTGAAGCCCGTCAGGCCAGTGAGCGCACCGGGCTGGCGTATCGAGCCACCGGTATCGGTGCCGGTCGCAACCGGAGCGAGCCGCGCGGCAACCGCCGCGGCCGAACCACCCGAGGACCCGCCGGGCACTTTGGTTCCATCCCAGGGATTGCGCACGGGCCCGTACCAGCTCGTCTCGTTGGACGAGCCCATTGCGAACTCGTCCATGTTGGTCTTGCCGAGCATCACCATGCCCGCCGCCGCGAGACGTTCGACGACCGTGGCGTCGTAGGGCGCGACGAAATTGGACAGCATCCGGGAGCCACAGGACGTCAGCACGCCCTCAGTGCAGAAGATGTCCTTGTGTGCGAGTGGCACGCCCGTGAGCGGGCCACCCTCGCCGCGGGCGATCCTGGCATCCGCGCGCGCAGCGTCCGCTATCGCCCGCTCGGGAGTGACCGTGATGAAGGCATTGAGCGACTTGTTCACGCGGTCGATCCGCTCGAGGAAATGTCGCGTGACCTCGATGCTCGTGTACTTCCCGGTGCGCAGGCCCCGGCCGATCTCGGCTACGGTCATGAGGTGCGGGTTCATTCGATCACTTTCGGCACCAGGTACAGGCCGGCCGCAACCAGCGGGGCGTTGCCCTGGTAGCGGTCGCGATGGTCAGACTCGGTGACCAGGTCGTCCCGAAGCGCCTGCACCTGGTTCTCGAGCGGGTGCGCCATCGGCTCGACGCCATCCGTTGAGGCCGCCGACAGCTGGTCGACGAATCCGAGGATCCGCGACAGGCTCTCGACATAAACCGGCAACTCCTGCTCGGTGATCTCGAGGCGCGCCAGGAGCGCGATGCCTTCCACGTCACGGCGGGTTAGTGTCACGATCGCTCCGGGGGTCGGAAAAATGCCAAAAACCTGACGGAAATCATACATGTCCGCTTGTGGAAAGTCGCGTCCACGGCTACACTCCCGGCCCTCGTTTTCAAGCCATTCCCGCTTCCAAAACCATGTTCAAGAGCCTCCGGGGTTATTTCTCAAGCGACGTTTCGATCGACCTCGGAACCGCCAACACACTGATCTACGTGCGCGGCCGGGGCATCGTCCTGAATGAGCCCTCGGTGGTCGCGGTCCAGGACGAGCCCGGACGCGGTGGCAAGACCATCGTCGCGGTCGGCGCCGAGGCCAAGGGCATGATCGGCCGCACCCCGGGTCACATTACGGCCGTGCGTCCGATGAAGGACGGCGTGATCGCCGACTTCACCTACACCGAGCGCATGCTGCAGCACTTCATCAGCAAGGTGCACGGCAATCGCTGGCTGCGCCCCTCACCGCGTGTGCTGATCTGCGTGCCCTTCGGCTCGACGCAAGTCGAGCGCCGTGCGATCCAGGAATCCGCGGAAGGCGCCGGCGCACGCCGCGTCGACGTGATCCCGGAACCAATGGCTGCGGCGGTAGGTGCTGGACTCCCGGTCAATGAGGCGCGTGGCTCGATGGTGCTTGACATCGGCGGCGGCACTTCCGAAGTCGCGGTCATTTCGCTGAATGGCATCGTGTATGCCGAATCGGTTCGCATCGGCGGCGACCGCTTCGATGAAGCGATCACGAACTATGTGCGACGCAACTACGGCATCCTGATCGGCGAGGCGACCGCCGAGCGTATCAAGATCGAGATCGGTTCCGCTTATCCGGGCCATCAGGTCCGCGAATTGTCGGTCAAGGGCCGGAATCTCTCCGAAGGCGTGCCGCGCAGCTTCACGTTGAATTCGAATGAGATCCTCGAGGCGATGCAGGAACCGCTGCAAGGCATCGTCCAGGCCGTCAAGAAGGCCCTCGAACAGACGCCGCCGGAGCTCGGTGCCGACGTCGCCGATAGCGGCATCGTCCTGACGGGTGGCGGCGCGCTCCTCAAGGACATCGACAAGCTCCTGATGGAGGAGACCGGGCTGCCGGTCATCATTGCCGAGGATCCGATGACCTGCGTCGCACGCGGCGGCGGGCGGATCCTGGAGCTTTCCGACGAGCACCCGGGTCTGTTCGGCTTGCGTTAAGGGCGGGCAGCGCCCGCGGAGTCCCCGTTGACCCCACACGAGCCGGATGCGCGGCCATTGCTGCTGGGTGGACCCGCCCTGGGGCTGCGGTTGATCGTGCTCGCAATCCTGTCGCTCGGGCTGATGGTCGCCGACCATCGCCAGCACCAACTGGCCGTAATCCGCGACTGGCTGTCGGCTGTCGTCTATCCGGTGCAGTGGGCCGTGCAAGCACCGCTGGTTGCCTGGAAATCGGCCCGTGAGTCGCTCGCGACTCGTGCGCAGATCGAATCCGACAATGTCCGGCTGGCGGCCGACAATCTCGTGCTGCGCCTCAAGTTGATGCGCTACGAGTCGCTGGAACAGGAAAACCAACGGCTGCGAGCGGCGCGCGAAAGTTCGGCGCGGGTCGTGCAGCGCACGCTGGTTGCCGAGATCGTGCGCGTTGACCTCGACCCCTTCCGGCAGCGCGTGCTGGTCGACAAAGGCAGCCTCAACGGGGTTTTCCGCGGCCAGGCCGCGCTCGACGCCAATGGCATCTTCGGCCAGGTCACACGGGTCGGGCCGCTTTCCGCCGAAGTCATCCAGATCTCCGATGCCGAGCATGCCATCCCTGTGCTGGTGAACCGCACGGGTGCGCGCACGATCGCGCTGGGCACTGGTCGTTCAGGACAGCTCTCGCTGCCCTACCTGCCGCAAAACTCCGACGTGGCTGCCGGCGACCTGCTGGTCAGTTCCGGGCTGGGCGGCGTCTATCCGTCAGGCTATCCGGTCGGCAAGATTACCGGCGTCACGCGCGATCCAAGCCAGCCGCTGCTGTCGGTCGCTGCAGAACCGCTGGCGGCGCTCGACCGCGATCCGGAAATCCTGCTGGTCTGGTTTGACAACACGGTCGTCGAGCCAGAGCCTGCGTCTGCGCCTGCGGCCGCACCGGTAATGGCGCCCGTCGATGCGACCGGAGGCCACTGAACATGGCCCGCAGGAACAGCCTCGGCTGGCCGCGGATCATCGCGATCACGATCGCCGCACTCGCCGCGACGGTGCTGCCGCTGCCGGACTGGCTGGAAATATTGCGGCCCGACTTCGTCGCGCTGACCGTGCTCTGGTTCTGCCTGCTCTCGCCACGCATGACGGGCTTGTTCCATGCCTGGGGCGCAGGGCTCGCGCTCGACGCATTCCGCGGCGTGCTGCTCGGCCAGCACGCGCTGGCGCTCGTCGTGATCACCTATGTCGCCACCAAGCTGCGCCTGCAGATTCGCGCCTTCCCTCCGCTGCAACAGACCGCCGTGATACTGGCCCTGCTGTGGCTCAATGAGTTCCTGCTGTTCTGGATCGACGGCGTCTCCGGTCACCCGATTACCGACTGGCGCCGCTGGCTGGCGGTGCCTGCCGGCGCGGCCTGCTGGCCGCTGATCAACAGTCTCTACGCGCGCTTCGCCGCGCGCCGCTGAAACCATGCGCCGGGTCCGCATCAAGGACGAGCATCTCGAGCAGCGCATCTTTCTGCAGCGATCAGCAATCGCCGGTTTCATCGTGCTGGGACTGATGCTGCTGCTGGCCGGCCGGGCATTCTGGCTGCAGGTCCTGCGTCACGATCATTATGCGGAGCTGTCCCAGGGCAATCGCGAGCACATCGAGCCGCTGCCGCCCAATCGCGGCATCATCTACGACCGCGCGGGCCGCGTGATTGCGGAGAATACGCCGGCCTACCAGCTCGAGCTCGTGCGCGAACAGGCCGGCGACCTCGATGCGATTCTCGCGCAGCTCACGCACTTCGGCCTGCTCGAGCGGGACGACCTGGCACGTGTGCGCCAGCTCGTGCTGTCGCGGCGCTCATTCGAGGCAGTGCCGATCCGGCTGCAACTCGACGATGAGCTTATCGCGCGCTTTGCAGTGCATCGTCACGAACTGCAGGGCGTATCGCTTGAGACCCGCATGGCGCGTCATTACCCATACGGCGCGATCGGCGCGCATGCGCTCGGCTATGTCGGCACGATCAGCGAGGACGATCTGTCGCGACTCGACAAGGCGCGCTACTTCGGCATCGGTGTCGTCGGCAAGACTGGCATCGAGCGCGCGTACGAAGATGACCTCCTGGGCAAAGGCGGCCACCACGAGGTGCTCGTCAACGCCGAGGGCCGCCGCGTCGATTTGCAGGACGGCAAGACCGGCCAGCTGGACAGCCTCCAGCCGCAGGCAGGCCGCGACCTGAGACTGACGCTCGACATCGAACTGCAGCGCGTCGCCGAGGAAGCGATGGCCGGCCGCCGCGGTGCGGTGGTCGCCATCGACCCGTCCAATGGCGACGTGCTGGTGCTCGCAAGCCTGCCAAGCTTCGATCCGAATGGCTTCGCACGGGGTATCTCGCGCCAGGATTACCTGGCATTGACCGAGGATCCGGACCAGCCGCTATTTAATCGCGTGCTGCGCGGCACTTACCCGCCCGGGTCGACGATCAAGCCGCTCATGGCGCTCGCCGGTCTCGAGTACGAGGTTGTGCGCCCGCAGGACAAGGTCTACTGCCCGGGACATTTCTCGCTGCCGAATTCGCGGCACCGCTTTCGCGACTGGAAACGCGAAGGCCATGGCACGGTCGACATGCGCGATGCGGTCATGCAGTCCTGCGACGTCTATTTCTACCGCCTTGCAAGTACGCTGGGCATCGAGCGCATTCACGACATCATGAGCCGGATCGGATTCGGTGCGCCGACCGGCATCGACATCGGCGGCGAGCGCGGCGGCATCATGCCATCGCCGGAGTGGAAGAAGGCGGCGTTCAGCGGGCACGAACAGCAAGTCTGGTTTCCTGGCGAGACCGTGATCCTCGGTATCGGCCAGGGCTACTGGGCCGCGACGCCGCTGCAGCTTGCGACGGCGACCGCACTGCTGGCCACGCGCGGCAGGCATTTTCGTCCGCGCCTCGTGCGCGCGCTCGTGGATCCGGTCACCGGGGCTGTCGAGGAGCGTGCACCGCGGTCGCTGCCCGCGATCGTGCTCAAGGACCAGGCGAACTGGGAAATCATCGTCGACGCGATGGTCGCCGTGACCAGCGGCGCGCGCGGCACGGCAGTGCGCGCATCGCGCGGCGCTGCCTACTCGATTGCCGGCAAGACCGGCACCGCGCAGGTGTTTACGATCGGCCAGACCGCGAAATACGATGAGAAGAAGGTCGCCGAGCGGCTGCGCGATCACGCGCTGTTCGTCGCCTTTGCGCCGGCCGAGGCGCCGAAACTCGTCATCGCGGTGCTGGTCGAGAATGGCGGCCACGGCAGTTCCGCGGCGGCGCCGATCGCACGTTCGGTTTTCGACGCCTACCTGGCGCGAGGCGCAGGCTGATGTACGAGGAACTTGCAGCATCACGGACCCGGCGCACGGTAACGGCGACCGCTCGCCTGATGCGGGCGCTGCACCTGGATGGAATGCTGCTGTCGGGTCTCGCCGCGGTCAGCTTCTTCGGGTTGTTCGTGCTCTACAGCGCAGCCGGGGACAATACCGCGCTGTGGTTCAGCCAGGTCGCGCGCTTCGGCATTGGCGTCGCCGTCATGATCGCGATCGCGCGGGTTCCGGACCATTTCATTCGCATGGCGGCGCCCATCGCCTACGTGCTGGGGCTGGTATTGCTGTTGCTGGTGGCGGTCGTTGGCGACGTCGGCAATGGCGCGCAGCGCTGGCTGGACATCGGCATCCTTCGTTTCCAGCCCTCCGAGATCATGAAGCTCGCCGTGCCGATGATGTGCGCGTGGTACCTGCACCAGCGACCGCTACCGCCGTCGCTGTGGAATGTGGTCGCGGTGCTCGCGATGATCCTGGTACCGGTCCTGCTGATCGCCGAGCAGCCCGATCTCGGCACGGCGTTCCTGGTCGCCGCGGCGGGCCTGCTCGTGGTCGTGCTGGGTGGCTTGCCCTGGACCTACCTGCTGGGTTGCGTCGTGGTCGCGGGCGCCGCGGTACCGATGGTCTGGAGTCTGCTACACGATTACCAGCGACAGCGCGTGCTGACGCTGCTCGATCCGCAGAGCGACGCGCTGGGCGCCGGTTATCACATCATCCAGTCGCAGATCGCGATCGGTTCCGGCGGCGTATTCGGCAAGGGCTGGACCAATGGCAGCCAGGCGCAGCTCGAATTCCTGCCCGAGCGCTCGACGGATTTCATATTCGCCGTGATCGGCGAGGAACTCGGTCTGCTCGGGCTGCTCGTGTTGCTGGCCGGTTACCTGTTCATCGTCGGCCGCAGCCTGTACATGTCCACGCAATGCCGTGACGCATTCACGCGCCTGCTTTCCGGCAGCATCGCGCTGACCTTCTTCGTCTACGTGTTTGTCAATGCCGGCATGGTGACCGGGCTCCTGCCCGTGGTCGGCGTGCCACTGCCGCTGGTCAGTTACGGCGGTACATCGCTGGTGACGCTGATGGCGGGCTTCGGTATGCTGATGTCGCTGTATTCCAGCCGCAAACTCCTGGGTTCATGAACACGGCGACAAGCATGCTGCCCTCGCTGATCTGCGCGCTTGCGCTCTCTGCTGCCGCCTTCCCGGCCGCGGCGTTCGACGGCAATCGCGAGGATGTGCGGCAGTTCATGCAGCAAATGCTGCGCAAGCACGACTTCGACGAGGCCTGGCTGGCGGCTGTCATCAGCGCGGCCGAGAGCCAGCCGAAGATCATCGAGCTGATGAGCCGGCCCGCCGAACAAGTCATGCCCTGGCATGCGTACCGCGACAACTTCCTGACCGAAGAGCGCATCGCCGCCGGTGTCGAGTTCTGGACGGCGCATCGCGCGCGGCTCGCCGAAATCGAGCAAAGTACCGGTGTTGCGCAGTATGTGATCGTCGGAATCCTGGGTGTCGAGACATTTTTCGGACGGATCACGGGACGATTCCGGGTCGTTGATGCGCTCGCGACACTCGCATTCGACTACCCGCCGCGCGCCAAGTATTTCCGCGATGAACTCGAGCAGTTCCTGCTGCTGGCGCGCGAGGAACATGTTGATGTGGGTACTGCCCTCGGCTCGTATGCGGGTGCGATGGGAGCACCACAATTCATGCCGCGCAGCTACCGCGCCTTTGCCGTCGACGGCGACGGTGATTCGCGCCGCGATCTCTGGGGCAGCTGGGATGACGTCATCGCGAGCGTCGCGAATTACCTGGCGAAGCAAGGCTGGCGCGCCGGCGAACCGGTGGTGGCACCGGCCAGCCCGTGGTTTCCGCGCGTGGACAGCCTCGTCGCAGGCGGCCTGGCGCCCGACACGACGGTCAAGGCCTTGCGTGACCGCGGGCTCAGCTTCGACACCAGCCTCGACGGCAAGGCGCCGGCATTTTTCATCAGCGTTGCCGGCGACCAGAGCCAGGATTTCCGCGCCGGCTTTCACAATTGCGGCGTCATCACGCGCTACAACCGAAGCGTGATGTATGCGCTCGCCGTGCACGACCTCGGCAGCCGCATCGAGGCGCTGCTGCCTCCCGCACCATGAAGCTCCGGCTGGCATTGCCTGCGCTCGCCCTGCTCGCGGCCGCCTGCGCGCAAGAATCGCGGCGTCCCGAACCGCCGGGGCCCGCGCCTGATACCAGCGGCGAAAGCTCGGTGCGCGAGGAGCCCCGCGCGCGCCTCGGTAATCCGCCGTTCTACGAGGTGGCCGGAAAGCGCTATGTCGTACTCGCAAGCGCCGCCGGTTACGCCGAGCGCGGTGTGGCGTCCTGGTACGGACCGGCCTTTCATGGTGGCCGCACCGCCACCGGTGAAACCTACGACATGAACGCGATGACCGGCGCGCACCCGACACTGCCATTACCCACCTGGGTGCGGGTGACCAATCTGCAGAATGGCAAGAGCGTCGTCGTACGGCTGAATGACCGCGGGCCATTCAGCAGCAACCGGATCATCGACTTGTCGCACGCGGCAGCCGAGCAACTTGACATGATCCGCGCGGGTACGGCGCTGGTCGAGGTGCGCAGCCTCGCTGGCGGAAGCCCGGCGGTACAGGCCACGCCGGTCGCTCCGCAGGCCACGGCGCCACGATTCTTCGCGCAGGCCGGCGCATTCGCCGATGAGGGGAATGCGCGGCGCCTGGCCGAGCGGCTGCGCGACGCCCAGCTCGGCGACGTGGCGATCAGCGAGGCCCGGGTCGATGGCAGGCGCCTGTTTCGCGTGCGCGTGGGACCGGTTGCTGGCGTCAGCGAATTCGACGCGCTGATCGAGCGGCTGCGGCAGTCAGGTGTCGAGTCCGCGCGCCTCGCGCTCGATTGAACTGACGCGAGAGCCCGCCATCGCTAGAATTGGCGGCCCGCCGCAGCGCCCGCGGCATTTGTTGTTCGTGAATCGAGGTCGATCTTGAAATTTCCCTTCGCCGCCTTGCTGTTGCTGCTGCCCTCCCTTTCCCGCGCCGACGCGCCTCCGGTTCCGCCCCCACCGATCATTGCGGCCAAGACCTGGGTCCTGGTGGACCAGGCGAGCGGCCAGATCATCACCGGGCACAGTGCGGACCAGTCGGTGGAGCCCGCCAGCCTGACCAAGCTGATGACGGCTTATGCCGTGTTTCAAGCCCTGCACAGCGGCAAGCTGAAGCTCGACACGCTGGTGCCGATCAGCGAACACGCCTGGCGGGCCGAGGGATCACGTACGTTCCTCGATCTCGGCACGAAGGTGCCGGTCGAAGTGCTGTTGCAGGGCATGATCGTGCAGAGTGGCAATGATGCGAGCATCGCTCTCGCCGAGGCGGTCGCCGGCACCGAGCAGACCTTTGCCGCGCTGATGAACCAGTACGCCGAGCGGCTCGGCATGACGGGATCGCACTTCGAAAACGCCACCGGGTTGCCGGGCGCGAATCACCATGTCACCGTCGCCGACATGGCGAAACTCGCGCGCGCCGTGATCCGCGAATTTCCGGACTATTACCGCTGGTACTCGCAACGCGAATTCACCTGGAATGGCATCACGCAGGCAAACCGCAATGGGCTGCTGGCACGCGATCCCAGCGTCGACGGCGTCAAGACCGGCATGACCGACACCGCAGGCTACTGTCTCATCTCGTCGGCCAAGCGCGAGGGCATGCGCCTCGTCGCGGTGGTAGTGGGCACTGACAGCATGAAGACGCGCGAGGATGCGAGCCTCGTGCTGCTGAATTACGGATTCAGTTTCTTCGAGACCCGCAAGTTGCAGGCTGCAAGCCAGGAGATGGCCAGCCTGCGTGTCTACAAGGCCAGTGGCGGGCGCGCAGCAGTCGGCGTCCCCGAGGATCTGTTTGTCACGCTGCCACGCGGCCAGGCCGAACGAATCGAGCTCAAGATGGAACTGGCACCCAAGGTGTTCGCGCCGCTCTCGGCCGCGGATCGCGTGGGCATCGTGCGCGCAATGCTGGATGGAAAGGTTGTCGCCGAGGCCGCGCTGCAACCGATCGCCGATGTACCGCTTGGCGGCTTTTTCCGCCGGCTCTGGGACACGATCGTCTCCTGGTTCACTTGACCATGCCGCTGCCAATCATCTGGCTCGATGGCCGGTTACAGCCGTTCGCCGAGGCGCGAATCTCGCCGCTGGACCGTGGATTCCTGTTCGGCGATGCCATATACGAAGTGCTGCCGGTGTATGGCGGTCGCGCGTATCGCCTTGACGCCCATCTCGAGCGGCTGAATCGCAGCCTGAACGAAATCCGCATGCCGCCGGTCATGGATCGCGCCGGATGGCTCGCCGCGCTCGGTGCGCTGGTACACGGCAATGGCGGCGGCGATCTGCTGCTCTATGTGCAGGTGACACGCGGTGTCGAGCCGGAGCGGAATCACGTGCCGCGGCCCGGCGTGCGCCCGACGATGCTCGCATTCGTCTCGCCGTTGCCCGTGATCCCGGCAAGCCTGATCGAGCGCGGCGCCGCCGCGATGACCGCCGCCGATTCGCGCTGGGCGCGTTGCGACATCAAGGCGACATCGCTGCTGGCCAATGTACTGCTGCGCTGGCAGGCGGCCGACGCACAAACCACCGAAGCGATCCTGCTGCGTGACGGCTGGCTGACCGAAGGCAGCACCAGCAGCGTGCATGTCGTGCGGTCGGGCCGGCTGCTGACGCCGCCGCAGACCCACGCGATCCTGCCCGGCACGACGCGCGGCGTGCTGTTCGACCTGGCGGCCCGCGAGGGCATCGACTCCGAGCGCCGGCCGGTGGCGGAGGTCGAATTGCGCGGCGCGGAAGAAATTATCATCGCTTCCGCGGGCGGCGGCATCCGGGCGGTCACGGTACTGGATGGCGCGGCAATCGGCGGTGGCAACCCCGGACCGCTGTTTCGGCGGCTTTACGCCGGTTTTCTCGCGACGAAAATTGAATTTTCGACCGAACTGCCCGCATGATAGAAGCGGACGAACTGTTCCAGTTCCCCTGCGAATTCCCGATCAAGGTGATGGGCCGCGACTCCGAGTCTTTCCGCTCGCTGACACTCGCGATCATCGAGCGCCATGCAGGCCCGCTCGCAGCCGCGAGCATCACCGAGCGCCTGAGCCGCAAGGGGCGATTCCTGGCGCTGACCTACACGATCCGCGCAGAGAGCCGCGCGCAGCTCGATCGCATCTACCAGGAACTGACCGACAGCGGAGTCGTGCTGGTCTCGCTCTGACAGGACCATCGTTCATTCCATTCTATGCCGAGCGCATCGCGCAGCCTTGGCGCGAGATCCAGCGCGATGTCGTGCACGTCGCCCGCGATACCCAGCATTGCCAGCTGGGTCATCTCGAGTCCCGCCATCCCGCAGGGATTGATGCGGCCAAAGGGCTCGAGATCCATGTCCACATTGAGCGCGAGCCCGTGATAGCTGCAGCCGCGCCGGATTCGCAGGCCCAGGCTCGCGAGCTTGCGTCCTTCCACGTAGACGCCGGGAGCGTCGCGCCGGCCGCTTGCTGAAATGCCATGCGCTTTCGCGAGCGCGATCACCGCTGACTCGAGCGCGACGACGAGCTCGCGCACGCCGATGCCACGGCGGCGCAGATCGATCATTGGATAGACCACGAGTTGGCCCGGACCGTGATAGGTGACCTGGCCGCCGCGATCGATGCCGACCACGGGAATGTCGCCGGGCGCGAGCAGGTGTTCGTGCTTCCCATTGAGGCCCTGTGTGAATACCGGGAAGTGCTCGAGGAACCAGACCTCGTCCGGCGTGGCCGCGTCGCGCTCATCCGTGAATGACTGCATCGCGCGCCAGGTGGGCGCGTAGTCGACACGGCCGAGCCAGCGGAAGACCGCCGTCACAGCTGCTCCTCGATGACCTCGCATTCCAGATGGCGCACGGCGGACAGCGAGTTCGAGATCAGGCAGATCTTCTCGGCCTTTTCCATCAGCATCCTGGCGCGCGCAGGATCGGTCCCGGCGGGCACGACGAGCTCTGCATGCGTGTCGAAGCGCGTGAAGCGGGCGACGCCGTCGCTGCGTTCGAGCAGGCCGTGCACCTCGGCCGTGAGTTCGCGCCATTCCAGGCGCGAGGCCCTCGCGATGGACCGGAAACTCAGCGTGAAACAGTCGGCGACCGCTGCAACGAGCAGCGTCTCCGGCGACCAGTAGCCACCCGGCCCGTCGAATTCGGGCGGCGGCATGGATGCCAGGTCCGGAAGGCCGTCGGCCCCGAGACGCACCTCGCCATCGGGAGTAGCGCCCACGCGGATCTTGTAATTATGTGGATACGGGTGCATGGAATGCGCGGGTGCCGTCAAGGAACCTCTGATTTACTTCCGCATGAGGCGCGTTGTGCACGCGCGGTGACGCAACAAGGCGCGAGCCGAAGTCCCATAGCTATGCCCATGGACGAGGCGAGCAACGCCGTCGCGTCGCCGCCCGCACGCAACCCGCAGGGACCGGGCGATTTTCGCCTCTGGCGGCGTCGCTCGTCGCTCATGCATCACGATACACATCGCTCCTTGCTCCTTGGCAGAGGCGAAAATCGCACACGGTCGCACTCATGCGGGAGTAAATCAGGGGTTCCTCAGCGCGCGCTGCCTGCCGCGAGCCCGCAGTTGCTTCCCTCGAGCGCGCGTTCAGCGCGATAACTCGAGCGCACCATGGGACCGGAAACACACTCGAGAAAGCCGCGCGAAATCGCGGCCTCGCGAAAGCGCTCGAATTCCCCGGGCGTGACGAATCGCACGACCGGCAGGTGGTTTGCGGTCGGGCGCAGGTATTGGCCCAAAGTCAGAAGATCGCATCCGATCGCGCGCAGATCGTCCATTGTCCTGACCAGCTCGTCCGCGGTCTCGCCGAGGCCGAGCATCAGGCTCGTCTTGGTCAGAACCGATGGCTGGTAACGCTTGGCATGTTCGAGCACCCGAAGCGTCTGCCGGTAGCCAGCCCGCGGATCGCGCGCCGGATGGGTGAGCCGCTCGACCGTCTCGACATTCTGCGCAAAGACTTCGATGCC
>CAYYQQ010000029.1:0-29305 GCA_964473595.1 uncultured Steroidobacteraceae bacterium
AGGACACAGCCCTCTCAAGGCTGGTACGAGGGTTCGAATCCCTCTGGGAGCGCCAATATAATTAACAAGTTTACGCTAAAGCGCACCCGAACATGCGCCGACTCTACAATGCGCGGTCGCAGAGCCTGCTGCGGATCACGATGACTGCAGTACCGGAATGAGCTGCGCGAGACCCGCAGCTTCCGGCAGGCTTGTGTCTGGCTGACATCGTAGCGGCCCATCAAGCAGCGCACGATCTCGCGCTTCCTGACGGGCTTCACCACTTTATTCTGAAGCACATCCTGCAGCATGACCTTGTCGAGAGACAGGTTTGCCATGATGCGCTTGAGCTTCACGTTCTCTTCGCGTAGCTGCCCGAGCTTCCGCGCCTCGGAAGGATCCATACCACCGTACACCTTCTTTCACCGATGCTAGAACGACTGCTCCGAGATGCCGAACTTGCGGCACAGATCGGCCACCGGTGTGCCGAGCTCGGCTTGCTTCAAAATCGCAGTGATCTGCTCGATCGAAAAACGTTTCTTCTTCACGATAACACCCCTGCCCCTCAGGGCATCATCTTGCCGCAAGACTCACATCACGTTCGGGACAGTTATCGGCGAGCCGGTCACTATCAGCTTGTATCATGCGCACTCGCGTCACCGCCAGCGCCGGACAGCGGCTAATCGAGACCGAGCCCGCAGCGGCGTCGGAACTCGCGCCGATGCACCCGCCCACCCCACGACGCCGCGCCTCCCTCCACTGGACTCGCCTGCTCACCCGCATGTATGCCTCCCTGTAGATCGCGGTTCAGCTATTTCCAGCCGGCCAGCACCGCAACGTCTTTCGCAAGGGTGTCCAGGTCGAATGGAGGCTGGAAATAGGCGCCAATGCTGGCGTCCAGTAAGATGATGGGCTCGCGGAACACCCGGGATGGTTCAATGATTCTGGTCACCGGCGGCGCCGGCTTCATGGGTTCAAATCTCGTCGGCGCGCTGTGCGAGCGGGGGCGACGGGTCGCCGTGTGCGACCGGCTCCGCTGCGACGACAAGTGGCGCAACCTTGCCAAGGCGAACTTCAGCGAACTTGTCGAGCCGAACGCGCTGGAGTCCTGGCTGGACGGGCACCAACGTCTCGACGCGGTAGTGCACTTCGGCGCGATTTCGTCCACCACCGAGCGCGATGCCGATCTCATATTCGACGTGAACGTGCGGCTCAGCACGCGCATCTGGAACTGGTGCTCCGCTCACCACACGCCGCTCATTTACGCTTCATCCGCTGCGACTTACGGCGCGGGTGAGCACGGTTTTGACGACGACCAGCGCCCGGAGGCATTGGCGCGCCTGCGGCCACTAAATGCCTACGGCTGGAGCAAGCACTTTTTCGACCGCCGGGTGATGGATGCTGTCACCGCCGGCGGGAGCATGCCGCCGCAGTGGGCCGGTCTCAAGTTCTTCAACGTCTATGGGCCGAACGAGTACCACAAGGGGACGATGCAGAGCGTCGTCGCGCAAAAATACCAGCTGGTGGCCGATGGCAAGCCGGTAACGCTATTCACCTCGCTCGACGTGCGCTATCCGGACGGCGGCCAAATGCGCGATTTCGTCTTTGTCGACGATTGCGTTGACGTGATCCTGTGGCTGCTCGAGCACCCACGAATCAGCGGCCTCTTTAATCTCGGCTCCGGCCGGGCACGGAGCTTCGCTGATCTTGCCCGCGCGATTGCGACCGCGGTCGGCGTCCCGTCGCGCATCGAGTTCATCCGAATGCCCGAGGCAATCCGCCCGAATTACCAGTACTTCACCGAGGCTCGCATGCAAAAATTGTGCGCCGCGGGCTATGACCGGCCTTTCACCTCAATCGAGGACGGCGTGCGCCGCTACGTGGAAAGCTATCTCGCGACCTCTGACCGGTACCGTTGAGCCGGCCCCGCCGTACGCCGTGGACATCCGCCACCTGATACTGGACCGAGACGGGGTTCTCAACGAGGAAGCCCCGGCGCGGGGACACGTGACCGGACCGGAACGGTGGCACTGGATTGCCGGCTCGCTCGAAGCGCTTGCGCTAATCGCCGGCGCCGGCATCCGCGTCTCGACGCGTGACCAACCAATCGGGGGTCGGGCGCGGGTTGATGACTCCGGAGGACCTGGACGCCGTCCACGGGCGCATGATGCGCGAGTCGGAATCCGCCGGCGGCCAAATCGACGCGCTATTTGCCTGTACTCACGCGCCAGACACCCACTGCAGCTGCCGCAAGCCGGCTCCCGGGCTGATCGAGGCAGCGGTCGCCGCTTCCGGTATCCCTGCCGCGCAGACCCTCGCCGTCGGCGATGACGAGCGCGACATCGAGGCCGCCCGCGGTGCCGGGGTCGCGGCAGCGCTGGTGCTGACCGGCAAGGGTCGTGCCGCGGCCAGTTCGTTTCCCCGGCACGGGGTCCCCGTTTATGATGACCTGGCCTCCCTCGCGCGGGCGCTACTCGCGGACAGTCCAGGCATTGGAAACGATTGACCGTGAAGACGATCAAGAAATCCTTCGAGGACCACGCGTGTGTCATGGCGGTCGCTGCGACAGTCCTCCCGGCAATCCTCGACCGTGTCGCTGCCGATTTGCACGCCTGCTTCGTGCGCGGTAACAAGTTGCTCGCCTGCGGGAACGGCGGTAGCGCGTCAGATGCGGAACACCTTGTGGCCGAGCTGGTCGGACGCTATCGGGATGAGCGACGTGGACTACCCGCGATCACGCTCGTGTCCGGATCGGCCACGGTCACCGCCCTCGCCAATGATTACGGCTACGAAAGAGTTTTCGCCCGTCAGGTGGAAGCGCTCGCGCGGCCGGGGGACCTGTTGTTCGCAATCAGCACCAGCGGCCGGTCACCTAATGTCGTCGAGGCGGCGCGCGCTGCGCGCATTCTTGGGTGCGGCGTCGTCGCCTTTACCGGCGCCACGGAAGGGCCGCTTGCTGCCGAGGCGGACACCGTTATTGCGGCCCGTCCACCACGACTGCGCGCATCCAGGAAGTGCATGCGGTGTGCATCCACGCCATCTGCGAATCGCTGGACGCGCGGCTGCGGGCGAGCATGGCTGGATGATCGACACAACGCAATCCAACGAGCACTACCGGCTTTCCGAGATTCTCGACCGCTGTCTGGGTCGCGAAATCTGGGTCGTCGGCGACCTCATGCTGGACCAATATGTTCCGGGCGCTGTCGAACGGATTTCCCCGGAGGCGCCGGTGCCGGTCGTGACTGTCCGCGATGTCGAGTATCGCCTCGGCGGTGCGGCGAACGTCGCGCGGCAGGTCATCGCGCTGGGAGGTCACGCAGTACTTGGCGGCGTCATCGGCGACGACGACGCGGGCAAAACGTTTCTGGAGAACTGCGCCCGCACCGGAATCGATACCCGCGCCGTGCTGACCGAAAGCAGCCGTACCACGACCCGCAAATTGCGAGTGCTGGGGCATGGACAGCAACTTCTGCGGCTCGATTGGGAGGACGCGGTGCCCGTCCCCGACCCGGTAGCGCAACGACTGCTTCAGCGGCTGTTGTCAGGCCCCGAACCGGAAGCGATTATCCTCAGCGACTACGCCAAGGGCACGCTTACCGACAGCCTGCTCGCGATGCTGATCGAGGGCGCGCGGGCTGCAGGTGTCAGGGTGCCGGTCGATCCCAAGCGGCAGGATTTCGCGGCATACCGCGGAGCGAGCCTGTTGACGCCGAACCTGAAGGAACTTGCGCTCGCCGCAGGTAGAAACCTCGATCCTGACGACACCGAGGCGGTCGCCGCGGCGGCCCGGCCGCTGATTGCCGCCGCGCAGCTCGATTCGATGGTCGTTACGCTGGGGGACCGCGGCATCCTGCTGGTTCCCGCCGACGGATCCCCCCGGCACATGCCGGCCTTGCGCCGGGCCGTCGCCGACGTGACAGGCGCGGGTGATACGGTTGTCGCCGTGCTTGCGATCGCGCTGGCCGGCGGCGCGGAAGTCGGACAAGCCGCGGAGATTGCCAATGCGGCTGCCGGCATCGCCGTCGGCGAGGTCGGCGCTGTAGCGGTCCAGTCAGCCCAGATTCGTGACGCGCTCTCGAGCCAACATGGCGGCTAGGTTCTTGACCGGGCGGAGCTCGCGGCACGCGCTAAGTCCTGGCGCGCCGCGGGCAAGCGCGTGGTATTCACCAACGGCTGCTTCGATCTGCTGCACGCAGGTCACCTGTCGCTACTGCACCAGGCAGCGCACCTGGGCGACTTGCTGGTGGTTGCCATCAACAGTGACGAGTCGGTGAGCCGGTTGAAGGGCCCGATGCGGCCTATCCTGCCCGCCGCCGAACGCGCCGCGCTGTTGGCAGCCCTTTCCTGTGTCGACGCGGTCACAATTTACGATGAGGCCACGCCGCTGGAAGTGTTGCTCATCGTCGGTCCTCGCGTGCTGGTGAAAGGACAGGATTACAAGCTCGAGGACGTCGTGGGTCGCGAGCTGGTCGAGTCCGCGGGCGGGCGCGTCGTGCTCGTCCCGTTGGTCGCGAGCAGGTCCACCAGCACCCTGATCCAGAGGATGCGCCGGGACCAGTAGACCCGCCAGGGCGGCCGTCCCGATCGAACGGCCGCCTTGCCAGCGCGCGACCCAATCACGCAATCTGGGATTTCCGATCTCTATGGTGGTGTCGGAACCGGGTTCGGCGACAGTGTCGCTGAAACAGACCGCTTCGAAACGATGTCGGCGCAAGACCTGGCCACCTCTTGCGGAGTCATGCCGCCCACGTTTATCGTCACATCGTTCGGCCTGATCGGTCCGAACGCCGCGGGATCCGTCCGGTTGAAGAACGCGATCGTGGGCACGCCCACTGCGCTGGCCAGTTGCATTGGGCCAGTGTCCGCGCTGAAGAACCCACTGACATGCGAGATCGTCGCTGCAAGCATCCGCGGCGAAGGACAGTGGACGGTGGCAAATTCGCTGTTGACCGGCGGATGGCCCGCGCTCGGAAGCACCTCAAGCGGCGTAGTGTCCGGGCGCACCTCCAGGTAAGCCTGCCAGAAGTCCCGCCACCACTGCGTCCCAAGGTTTTTCTGGCCGCGCGCACTGGCGAAGAATCCGATTACAGGCGAGCCGGCGCCCGGCTGCCTGACGGCCTGGCCCAGGCGTTCCGACATGAGTTGCGCGCCCATCTCGATCTCCCGGTCACTGTTCGCGACGCGCATGCGCGGCTTTCCCGGCTCGACTTCGTAACCGAAAGCCTGCTGCAGCAGCGCGAGAGGACGCAGTGCTTCATGGCGGAGGTCCGTGGGCAGCTCGGCCGCAAAGTCGAGGTGGAGCCACTGTTGCTTGCCGCCGAAACCGAGTCGCCAGCGAGCCCGGCACAGACGCAGCGCGATGCGTCCGCCCAGCGAATATGGCGCCGGGTCGATCGCCAGGTCGTACTTCGTCGCGCGGTAGGACCTGAGGACCTTCAATGACTCGCCAAGTTGCCGCCAACCCCTGTTCGAGAGGACCATGACGTTGCCGAGGCCCGGCATGCCATGTAGGAGATCGCCGGCATCCGCATAGGTCGTCAGCACGTCGATGCTGGCGCCCGGCATCGTCTCGTGGAGGGCGGTAAGCAGCGCGGTCGTGAACAGCGTATTTCCGAGGCGGCTGTTCATGCGTACGACTATGACCTGGTGGATGGACGCCGGATCCAGGCGCGCGGGTGTGCCGGTGCGGGTCACGCTGTCGCCCGCCAGGACACGCCCAATCATCTTGCGAAAGCCGCGGCGCAGGCGTCTTTCCACCTTCCAGAACGCGTCCTGCAGCGCGGCCATGGCTTGACTCCGGCTACCCGTGGCGCGGCCCCTGCCGCGACGAAGCACGGAAGTCTATCTGGGGAAGTGCTGACGCACCATTGCCCCGAGTATCGCAGCGTGCTTCATCACCGCTCGCTCGAAAGCGCGACGGCGGTCATCGCGAGCCGGGACTTTGCGATCCAGCGTGAACAGGTGCTCGCTATCTGGGATGCCACTATGACCGAGTAACGATGATCTCTACTTCCGATAGTCTCTATACGACTTTTCTTCGATGATCTTCGAGCCGAGCTTCTGGTTGATCCGTTTCTTGAGCGCCGCACGCTCGTCGTTGCTGAAGTACACCGCGCGCGCCAGCTCGATGAATTCCCCGTCGAAAGCGTGCTGCGACTCCTTCTCGCGAATGTCGTCCTCAATGTCCCAGAGCTTCGCGTTTACGGCCTGCAACGCAAGCTCCTCGACGCTGATGTCGACGCCGGAATGACCCGCCTCGCGCCATGTCTGCTCGAGCAGCGCCCGCTCGTGGCCCACGTTGGCGAGTTTCGTCCGGTCCGTCATGCGCTCGGACTTGATGCGCAGGATTGTAATCTTGTCGAGGAGTTCGCCGGGCGAGATTGGCACGAGGATGCTGGTCATGTTTGCCTCACGTTACTCAACTTGATCTTGCTGCGTTGTCCTAAGACCTGGTCGAGATTGCGAATTACATCGGGCGGCTGGATCAGGTCCATCACGCCTGGATTTTCAATCTTGGTTGTCCAGGCGAGTTCATTTGCCGGCCGGCCAAGAAACTTCTGCGCCGCCTCGCCGTAGCGATTCACGCACCACGAACGGCTCAAGTACGGGCCGCTGCGTTCCGGGTTGGTGGCCGCATAGAGCCCGATCACGGGTGTCCCAACCGCAGTGGCCATGTGAACCGGCCCCGAGTCCGGGCTCACCAGAACGTCGGCGCGTTCGAGCAGGGCGTGCATCTGCGGCAAGGTGTCGCGACCGATCAGGTTGAACAGCTGCGCGTTGGCCGACTTCTCGATCTCCTGGCCCATCACGCGCTCCAATGCACTCGGCCCTCCGGTGAGCACGACGCGCGCGCCGTGGACACGCACCGCGTGATCCGCGACCTGGGCGTAATACTCCGCCCGCCAGTTGCGACGCGCGTGACTGGAACATGGGCTGATGACGACCGTGGGACGCCGATCGTCGACGATATTGGCGGCATACTCGCGCGCGTCATTCGGCAGCGCTATGTCCCAGCGCAGCACCCGGTCGTGAACACCAAGCGCTTCGGCAAATCCAAACAGGCTGTCGAGCACGTGTTCGCGCTCGCGCGGCACGATGCGATGGGTGGTGAACAACCATTGCAGCTCACGCGCCCGTGCCCGGTCGAAGCCGAGCTTGACGCTCGTTGGAATATGCGTGCTCAGGAGGCTGGCGCGGATGGAGAGTTGCATGTGCAACAGCAGATCGAAACGCCGCCCCGCCATCAGTGCGCGAAAACGGCGCAGGTCGCGCAAGCTGTGGCGCTTGTCGAAGACGATAAATTCGATGTCGGGAACGAGCCCGAGCAGTTTGGCTTCGAACTTGCCGATGATCCAGGTAAAGCGCGTCTGCGGCCACGCCCGCTGCAACGTGCGCACGACCGTCAATACATGGCATGTATCACCGATGGCCGAAAGCCTCAGGATGCATACCTCGCGCGGGATCTTGGAAAGAATCACTGGAGTCGAATGACCGCCGATGCCGCTGTGCCCGGTTTGCTCACAATTGCTGTGCGCCGCGCGCCGATGCAGGACGTTGCCATGCTATATGACGCCTTCCAGCTCAGCAACGCGGATCCGGCGCTGTTCGATACCAGCAACTGGATCGAGAAGGGCGGTGACAGGCGCACTCCGGCAGGTCGCGGCGACACAATCTTCATCGACCATGCCGGTCATTCCTGAGCGCTGAGACACTATGGCCGCGGCGGTTTCATTCGTTGTCGATGCTGCTCGCTGCGGGCGCTTTGCCGCCAGCGCAGTGGCTCGCCATTGGCACCTGATCCGGCGATTCCACGACGCGGGCGTGCGTAATGCCGACCTCAACCTGCTACAGATCCCCGGTTTTTTTGAAGCGACATTCATAGTTTAGGGGGCCCTTGACTGTCAACCGGCAGGACATGACCACAACTGTCAGGATAGGACGGTTCTAAGATCGCCCCATGTGGCGCGCCGTCGGAAACTAATGTTCGCAGAACAGAAAGATGCCTTGCGCATCGCGATGTGGTCCGGACCCCGGAACATATCGACCGCATTGATGCGCTCCTTTGGCAGCAGGCCGGATACGGCCGTCAGCGACGAACCGCTGTATGCGCATTATCTCGGGGTCACCGGCGTCCAGCATCCCGGTCGTGACGAAATCATCGCTGCACAGGAGAATGACTGGCGCAAGGTGACGGAAACACTGATCGGCCCGGCCCCCGGCGGCCGCGCGATCTGGTACCAGAAGCACATGGCCCATCACCTGCTGCCGGTCATGGGCCGCGAGTGGCTTGATCGCCTGACGCACGCATTCCTGATCCGCGAGCCCGACGAAATGCTCGCGTCGTTGTTACGCACCTATCCGAAGGCAGGACTCGCCGATACCGGCCTGCTGCAGCAGTGGGAGATCTTCGAGCGCGTGGCCGGGCACCTGGGCCGCGCGCCACCGGTCGTGCTGTCGAGCGACGTCCTGCGTAACCCGCGGACGATGCTCACTAAGCTCTGTGAGGCACTGGGTGTCGCTTTCCTGCCCGCGATGCTTTCCTGGGCGCCGGGGCGGCGTGACACGGACGGCGTCTGGGCGCCGCACTGGTACGCTGCCGTCGAGGCGTCCACGGGTTTCGAGCCCTGGCGGCCCAAAGCAGCAACGCTGCCATCATCGCAGGGACCATTGCTGGCCGAATGCCAAGGCTGGTATGAGAAGCTCCAGCAGCACCGGTTGAAGCCCTGAGAGGATGCCATGCTCCAGCAATTCGACGAACGCAATCGCAACCTGATCGTCAATATCAACGGCCAGCTGCTGCATCGGGACAAGGCCGGTGTCAGTCCCTTCGACAGCGCCGTGCAGGGTGGAGACGCGGTTTGGGAAGGGTTGCGGCTCTACAACGGCCGAGTCTTCGCGCTGACCGATCACCTGGATCGCCTGCGTTCGTCGGCGCTCGCACTCGCTTTCGAACAGATACCCGATGACGCGGCGATCATTGCGGAGATTCGCCGCACGCTCGAAGCAAATGGCATGAAGGACGGTGTGCACATCCGCCTGACACTGACGCGCGGCGTGAAGATCACCTCCGGCATGGACCCGCGGCTCAACCGCTCCGGACCGACGCTCATCGTGCTGGCCGAACACAAGGCGCCGGTGTACTCGAAGCAGGGGCTGAAGCTCATCACCAGCAGCCTGCGGCGTTCCCCGCCCGACTGTCTCGACCCGAAAATCCATCACGCCAACCTGCTGTCGTCGATCCTCGCGAAGATCCAGGCCAATGCGGCGGGTGCTGACGATGCGATCATGCTGGACTTGCGCGGCTTCATTGCCGAGACCAACGCGACTCACCTGTTCATCGCGCATGGCAATCGCCTGCTGACGCCGACGCTGGCCGCCTGCCCCGAAGGCATCACGCGCAGGGTCGTGCTGGACATCTGCCGCGCACAGTCCATCGATTGCGAGGTGTGCGACCTGTCGCTGGCCGAGCTCTATCGCGCGGATGAGGTCTTCTGCACCGGGACCATGGGCGAACTGGCGGGTGTCACCTGGGTCGACGGCAGGACGATTGGCGACGGCAATATCGGCCCGATGACGCGGCGCTTGTCGGCCCTGTACGCGGAACGTACCGCCACCGGTGGCACGCGGGTCGTGGACTGAGCGCTCGAGGGGCGCGGCACATGCCGAGACAACTGTTTGTCGCAGCCGTTGTGCTGGCCCTTTCCGGATGCGCGACGCAGCAATCGCAGCCCTCGGTCCAGAACGCCGCGACTGCCTGCGGCACGGATCTGCCCTTCTACGAGGGTGGCGAGCGGGCGACGCTGTGGATCAGGACTTCCGCCGAGTTCCGTTCCTCGGCCGAAGGAATTTATCGCTCGGCGTTGCGGGCGCTCCGCCAGGGCCTGGCCGATCCAGATTGGTCGGCGGAGCCTTCACAGTCAGGCGACCTGTCCCGGCTCCCACCCGCGGTCGTCATGGACATCGACGATACGGTGCTCGATAACTCGGAGGTCCAGGTTCGCATGGCCTTGCGGCACACTTGCCCCGCCGACTATCCCGCGGTCTGGGACGCGTGGGTCGCCGAAGGCGCCGCGCCAGCCGTGCCCGGCGCTGCGGCATTTATCCGTGCCGCGCGAGAATTGAGGGACCCTCAAGGCCGCGCCGCGCGCATTTTCTTCATCACGAATCGCGAATGCGGCGCGCGGGCAGGCGCAAGCACCACCTGCGCGCAGAAAGCGGACACGCTCGCCAACCTGCGCGCGCTCGGCCTCGATGCGCCGACAATTGAATCCGACTTGATGGTGAGGCTGGAACGCCCCGAGTGGCAAAGCGAGAAATTTTCGCGGCGCCGGCAGGTCGCGCAGGAATACCGCATCGTGCTCAATGTCGGCGACGACCTCGCCGATTTCATTCCCGATGTGCGCCGACAGTCGCTGGCCGAACGCGAACAAGCGCGCTGCCGTCATCACGACTGGTGGGGCTCACGCTGGTTCATGATCCCGAATCCGATGTACGGTTCCTGGCAACGCGTGCTGGGACCCGATCTCGACACTGCGCTCGCCCAGCCCCTGGCACCGCCCGCCTGCGGAGAAACGGGCTGATTCGCCGCCCATTGTGACGGACCTCAAGAACTGCGTCGAAACCGCTGCGTGAGTATGGTGCTTGGCTTATTTTGACCCGCTGGTCCCTGGATCGGTGACATGCGATGACCCCGGCCGACGAACGCGTACTCCAGTTGCTGCAGAAATGGCAAAAGAGCCTGGAGCTGCATGGCGGCTATGCTGGCCTGCCCGAGGACCAGTACTGGCTGGTCCAACCCTGGCCAACGCATCAGCGCCCGACCAAATGGGTCATCGACCTCGCGCGGCAGCGCCTTGCCGATCTCCAGAACATCGTGACGACCCGGCTGGCGGCTGCCGACCCGTCGCTGTCCGAGGCGCTCGAATTGATGTCATTCCTGACCAACCTGGTTGGCTCGCAGCATGTCGAACGCTTCGTGCCGGTTGCCGAGCCCGAACGCGAGCGCCAGCTGGAACCGGCAGCGCAAGCCAAGTCGACCAGCACTTCCTCCACTTCGACGATGGTCAAGCCGGGGCGGACGCCCAGGGCAAAGTCCAGGTCGGCAGGCAGGAGCACCAAGCCTGCAAACGACTCGACAATTACACAGGTCGTCAAGGACGCGGCGCGACTAATGAGCTGGGGGCGCGCCTGGCACGAACTGCCGGAGGCCATCGCGCGGATCGCGGATCGCCCCGACATCGTGCAGGTACGCCAGATCCTCCGCAGCAAGCGCAGTCTCATCGAACAACGCGCGAACGCGCAGCAAAAGCGCTGATTCATTACAATCCGCGCCCGCATGGATCAACAATCCAAGTTGGGCGCCCCGGCAGCCGGCCTGCTGCGCCGCGTTGCCGCACTCGTATATGACTGCCTGCTGTTGCTGGCAATCCTGTTCGTCGGGACACTGGCCGTATTGCCGTTGACCGGCGGCGAGGCAATCACGCCGGCCGCACAGGGTCTCGGCGCCTACCTGGTTTACCGGGCTTATCTCGCGCTGCTGGCACTCGGATACTTTGGCATGGCATGGACGCGCGGTGGCCAGACACTCGGCATGATGGCCTGGAAGATCCGCCTTGGGACCGCAGATGACAATGCTTCGGGATGGCCAGCCGCCATACGGCGCTTTGCGCTCGGACTGGCGCTTGCGGTCGCCGCGGAATCAGGTTTGCGCCTGGCATTCGAGCCCGGCGGATCGGCGCGCGTACTTGCGGGCGCTCTCCTTCTGTTGCCCGTGTTCGCGAACTTCGCCTGGATCCCGTTCGATTCGCGCGCCCGCAGCTTGCAGGACCTCGCCAGCCGCACGCGGATCCTGCGGTTCTGAAAACGCGCCTAGTGCGCGCGCCGGATCGCGACAGTCGTAATCACGGCCAGCAGCAGTGTCGGCCCCCAGGCTACCAGCAGGGGATTCAGCTCATAAACCAGGCCGCTGTTTTCCAGTGTCTGGGTCAACAGCACGAAGAGCACGCCGGCCATGATGCCGAGCACCGTGCGCGCCCCGGCGCCGGCCGATCGCAGGGGTCCAAGCGCGAATGGCACCGCAAATACGCAAACCAAGATGGATGCGACCAGCCGCGCAATCCGCGACCAGAAGGCGATCTCCCAGGCCCGCGAGTCGAGGTCGTTGGCTTTCAGATGCTGGACATAGGAGTAGAGGTCCATCAAAGACAGCGCCCCGGGCTTGGTGACAGCAAGGCCAAGGAAATCCACGTTGAATTGGGTGCCGACCTCTTCACGGTCGCTGGCGCGCGATTCGACGCGCGCGGAATCGAGCCGGGTTTCGGCATAGTTTGACAGGATCCAGCGTCCGGCTGGATCCTGCGACGCGGTTTCCGCGCGACCCACCAATCGCAGTCGCCGATCCGCGTCCAGTTCGTAGACGAATATGCCGCCGAAAAGCTTGTCGGCCGCCTGCTGCCGGACATTCAGTAACCATGATCCCTGCCGCACCCAGGCGCTGCTGCCGGTCATGTCCACCTGCGAGAATTTGCTGAAGATCTTGTGCTGGCGCGCATACTGGTCCGCGGGTGGCGCCAGGTACTCTCCGAGCAGCCACATTACCGCTGCAACAATGAGGCCCGCGAGCGCAGCCGATCCGGCGATGCGCACGATCGACACGCCGGCCGCGCGCACGACGGTCAGTTCGCTGTCGCGCGCCAGCGCGCCGAGACCGAGGATCGCGCCGATCAGCGTGCCGATTGGAAGCAATTCGTAGGCCTCCTGCGGCAGCGACAGCAACGTGAAGAGAAAAGCGTCGCTGACGCCATAGCTGCCTGTGCCGATATCGTTTTGCTGGCCGATGAATGTCACAAGCGTCATCAGTGCCATCAGCACAGCCATGACCATCAGCGTGTGGAGCAGAACCGTCCGTGCGAGGTAGCGGTCGAGCAGCGTCATGCTCTGCTCCTGGCGGGTGTCCGCCAGGCAGTCAGCGGGCTCTGCCGGTGCAGCAGCACCAGACCCACGGCACCCACCAGCACGTGTACCCACCAGCTGCCGACGATCGGCGCGATGCTGCCCTTTGCGACCCAGGTTTGCGCGGCCGAGACGAGATTGGAGTAGACGAAATAAATCAGGATCGCGATTGCGACGCGCGCATAACGTCCCTCGCGTGGACGCAGCGCCGCCAACGGGACCGCGACCAGCGCCAGCACGAGCACCATGATCGGCATCGAGATGCGCCGCTGCAGCTCCGCGATGTCGGGGAGCGCCGCGGAACCGATCAATGCGTTGGTCGACTTGCGTTCCGGAAGGTCGCGGCCAGCGCCGGGTTCCGGTACGACCACCGGGATTCCGTGCTCGACGAAGCGGATACGCCGGAAATCGGCCTGACCTGGAATGCCCTCGATGCGCTCACCGTCATGCAGCACGATGAGCTGGGTTTGACCGCCATCAAGCACACGCTGTTCGGCCCAGGCCGCGGTCGCGACCTCGACCCGCTCATCCACATAACGTTGCAGGAATATGTTTGCGAGCCTCCCGTTGGAGTCCTTCCGCTCGGCATAGAACACCGCTTTGCCCTCGGCGAAGGTCTTGAACGCCCCAGGTTCCAGATGCCCGAACTGCGCGTCGCGCATCGCCTTGCCGCGCAGTTCCTCGGCGCCGTCGTACGCAGCCGGTCCGACCTCGAAGGTTAGCCAGGCGAGCCCCACTGCGACCGGCAGCGCCAGCGCGTAGACCGGCAGGTACAACCGTGCCGGTCCGACGCCGCAGGCGCGCACAGCGGCCATCTCGCTCTCGTGATACAGCCGGCCCAGCGCCAGCATCACGGCGAGCAGCATGCCGATTGGCACCAGCAGCACGAGGTTCTGCAGCGTCGTCAGGCCGATCAGCGCGAAGACGATCTCGTGCGGAAATCCGTGCTCTGCGGCCAGCCCGAGAATCTTGGCCAGCTGACCGCTGACCAGAATCGCGAGCAGCACCATCGTCACGGCCAGCCACGAAACCGCGACTTCGCGCAGGACATAGCGGTCTAAGGTGCGAAACAAGACGATTATCGTGCGGACCCCGGCGCGCGGGTCCGTCCTTTTCGATTAAACTGGCGTACACACGGTAAACCAGCGTCGCAGCGCACTCAACGGGCACGACCCGCCGGCCAGCGACGCAATCAGGGGATGATCGATCATGCAGTTCTACGCCACCGGCACATCCGCAGCACGGCAACGCTCAGCCTGTGCCATCGTCGGCATCCACGAGCGCCCCGAAATGACCGGTCCCGCGCGCGAGCTCGACCGCGCAAGCGGTGGTGCGATCAGCCGGGTGCTGCGACGCGGCGATTTCAGCGGCAAGGCCGGCGAGATACTGCCGATCATGGGCAACCTGCGGGGACCCGCGGAGCGCGTGCTGCTGGTCGGTCTTGGCACGAAAAAGGCCTATGGCCGCAAGGCCTATCGCCGCGCGATTTCGGCCGCGACACACTGGATCGCGAAGGGCGGCGCCGCCAATGCTGTGCTGTACCTTCCCGCGGAGTCGATACCGGGCCTTGATACCTACTACGCCGCGCGCTTCGCGGCCGAGGTCGTCGCCACGACCCTCTACCGGATACCTGACCTCAAGTCAGGCAAGAAGCCACCGCGGCCGAAACTCGCGAAGTTCGGCATCGGTGTGCGAACCGCCGATCTTGCCGGCGCGCGTCGCGGCATCCGCGATGGCCGCGGCATTGCCGCCGGTGTGGCGCTGACCCGCGATCTTGCCAATCTTCCGGCGAATGTCTGCACACCGTCCTATCTGGCTGGCGCCGCCCGTCGGCTGGCAAAGGAACATCGCAAGATTCGCGTGCGCGTGCTCGATGAACGCGCGATCCGTCGGCTCCGCATGGGCTCCTTCCTGTCGGTCACGCGCGGCTCCGACGAGCCGCCGAAACTCATCGTGCTGCAATATCGCGGGACCAGGAGCAGTGCGGCCCCCGTCGCACTGGTCGGCAAGGGCATCACGTTCGACAGCGGCGGTATCTCGCTGAAGCAGCCGCTTGCGATGGACGAGATGAAATTCGACATGACGGGTGCCGCCAGCGTGTTCGGGGCGATCAAGGCGCTCGCGACGATCGGCGCTGCCGTCAATGTCGTCGGCATCATCCCGACCTGCGAGAACATGCCTAGCGGACGCGCGACCAAGCCGGGCGATATCGTCATTTCGATGTCCGGCAAGACCATCGAGGTGCTGAATACCGACGCGGAAGGACGGCTGGTCCTTTGTGACGGCATCAGCTATGCGCGCCGCTTCAAGCCGCGGGCAGTGGTCGACATCGCGACGCTGACGGGCGCCTGCGTGATCGCGCTCGGCGGCTACTATTGCGGCCTGTTCTCCCCGGACGACAAGCTGGCGGCCTCGCTCGCGGCGGCCGGCGATCGCTCCGATGACCGTGCCTGGCGCATGCCGGTCGCGGAGGAATACACGGAGCTGCTGAAGAGTAACTTCGCCGACCTTGCAAATGTCTCGGGCCGTGAGGCCGGCGCAATCACCGCCGCCTGCTTCCTGTGGAAGTTCGCAGAGGGGTTGCGCTGGGCGCACCTGGATATCGCAGGCACCGCCTACCTGAGCGGGAGCCAGAAAGGCAGCACTGGCCGGCCGGTGCCGCTGCTGGTGGACTGGTTGCTGCGCGGAGACTGAGACCATGGCGATGCCGCGCGTGGATTTCTACGTGCTGGCGAGCGCAGACCCGGCAGCGCGCCTGCATTTCGCATGCCGGCTGGTCGAGAAGGCTTGGCTGCGAGAGCACCGCGTCCGGGTGCAGCTCGACCCCGGTGGCGACGGCGCGGCATTCGATGGCCTGCTTTGGACATTTACCGATCGCAGCTTCGTACCGCACGAGCGCCTCGCCGCAAATGGCGGTTCGTCCGGGCAGGCCGCACCGGTCGTCATTGCCGACGGCGATGCCAAGGGACCGGACGACAGGGATCTGCTCGTCAATCTGGCAGCCGGCGTGCCAGCGCAGTATCAGAGCTATACGCGCATCGCCGAAGTCGTCGACGCCGATGACAAGCGACGCAAGCTGGGTCGCGACCGCTTCCGCTTTTACCGCGAGCAGGGAATAGAGCCCCAGACGCACAAAAGGGGGGACGACTCGTGAAACGCGACGCCATCGATGAACTGCCGATCCTGACCGACATCGTGGAACTGCATGCGACCGGCAGCTTTCCCCGCCCCGAGCCCAGCGAGGATTCCACCAGTCCCTTTGCCTCGGGCCTGCTGTCGGAAGACGACATCTCTGCCCTGCAGGCGGCCCTGGTCAGCCGCATGATGAATCTGACTGACGAACTGCTGCACGCCGCAGCGCGCGAGGTCGAGGCGGTCATGTTCGAGCGTGTCATCGACCGGTTGCGCGCAGCGCTGCCTGAACTCATCGCCGTCGCCTTGCGCGAACACCTCGCCACGAGCGAGGACTGACGCGGCCGCCGGGTACATGGACAAGACCTATTCCCCGGCGGACATCGAAGAACGCATCTACCGGCATTGGGAACAGGCGGGCCTGTTCGCGCCGAATGGCGCAGGCCCTTGCTACTGCATCGTCATCCCACCGCCCAATGTCACCGGCACACTGCACATGGGGCATGCGTTCCAGGACACGATCATGGATGCGCTCACGCGCTTCCACCGGATGACGGGGGACAGGACCTTATGGCAGCCCGGCATGGATCACGCCGGCATCGCCACCCAGATGGTCGTCGAGAGGCAGCTGAATTCTGAAGGGCAGAACCGGCATGAGCTGGGGCGAGAACGCTTCGTAGAGCGTGTCTGGCGCTGGAAGGAACAATCGGGCGGCACGATCGCGCGCCAGATGCGGCGGCTGGGTGCTTCCGTGGACTGGAGCCGTGACCGCTTCACGATGGATCCCGGCATGTCGAGTGCCGTGCAGGAAGCCTTCGTGCGACTGCATGAAGAGGGTCTGATCTACCGCGGTAAGCGACTGGTCAACTGGGACCCGGTGCTGAAGACCGCACTATCCGATCTTGAGGTGTTGTCCGTCGAAGAGGACGGTAATCTCTGGCACATCAATTACCCGCTCGCCGATGGCAGCGGCCAGCTCACAGTCGCGACGACACGGCCTGAGACGATGCTCGGTGACGCCGCAGTCGCGGTGCATCCGGAAGACGAGCGATTTCGTCAGCTCATCGGACGGCGCATCTCCCTGCCCCTCAGCGGCCGGGAAATTCCGATCATCGCGGATGCCTATGTCGACCCGGTCTTCGGCTCAGGTTGCGTCAAGATCACGCCCGCGCACGATTTCAACGACTACGAGATCGGGCAGCGTCACGGGCTGCCGCTCATCAACATCCTGACGGCGGATGCGGCCATCGGCGATGCAGCGCCCCAACGCTATCGCGGCCTCGACCGGTTCGAGGCGCGCAAGCGGGTCGTTGCCGATCTCCAAGCCGCGGGCCTGCTCGCAAAGATCGAGGCGCACCGCCTGATGATTCCGCGCGGCGATCGCAGCGGCGCGGTCGTCGAGCCCTGGCTGACCGACCAGTGGTACGTACGTATTGAACCGCTGGCAATACCGGCTGTGCGCGCGGTCGAGGAAGGGCGCATCCGTTTCGTCCCCGGCAACTGGGACCGGACGTATTTCGAGTGGATGCGCAACATCAAGGACTGGTGCATCAGCCGCCAGTTGTGGTGGGGCCACCGGATTCCGGCATGGTATGCCCCGGACGGCGCCGTTTACGTGGGGCGCAGCGAGGACGCGATACGCACGCGTCATGGCATCGCACCCGGCGTTGCGCTGATCCAGGACGAGGACGTGCTGGACACCTGGTTCTCGTCAGCGCTGTGGCCATTCTCGACGATGGGTTGGCCCGAGGACACGCGCGAGTTCAGGAGTTTCTATCCGACCTCGGTGCTGGTCACGGGATTCGACATCATTTTCTTCTGGGTTGCCCGGATGATCATGATGGGGCTCAAGTTCACGGGTGACGTGCCATTCCGCGAGGTCTATGTCCACGGCCTGATCCGCGACAACGAAGGCCAGAAGATGTCGAAGTCCAAGGGCAATGTGCTCGATCCGCTCGACATCGTCGACGGCATCACGCTGGACGCGCTCGTGGCCAAGCGGACCAGCGGCCTGATGCAGCCGAAACTCGCACCAGCAATTACAAAGGCGACGCGCAAGCAGTATCCGGAGGGTATCGCGGCCTATGGCACGGACGCGCTGCGCTTCACGTTTGCCGCGATCGCAACCCAGTCGCGCGACCTGCGTTTTGACCTCGGCCGGGTCGAGGGCTATCGCAATTTCTGCAACAAGCTCTGGAACGCTTCGCGTTACGTGCTGATGGCGACGGACGCGGACCAAGACGAAGGAACCGAGACCCTGTCGCTGGCGGACCGCTGGATACGCTCGCGTCTCGATGCGGCGATCCTGGCCGTGCGCGATGGCTATGCCCAGTACCGCTTCGACCTTGCGGCGCAGGCGGTCTACGAATTTACCTGGTATGAGTTCTGCGACTGGTACCTGGAGTTCAGCAAGCCCGTCCTGCAATCGGCTGACAGCACGGCCGACGAGCGCCGCGGTACACGTCGCACGCTGATCGTCGTGCTGGAGGCCCTGCTGCGGTTGCTGCATCCGCTGATGCCATTCATCACCGAGGAGATCTGGCTACGTGTCGGACCCCGCGCCGGGAGGACCGGCGACTCGATCATGCGACAGCCCTACCCGGCCGCGGAACCCGGCGCTGCCGACCCGCAGCTCGCAGCGGAAATGCGTTGGGTCATGGATTTCATCCTGGGAATCCGACGGATTCGGGGTGAACTCGACATCGCTCCCTCGCTCAGGATTTCGGTGCTGCTGCAGAACGCATCCGACCAGGACCTTGCGCGCTACGCTCGTAATGCCGCCTCGATCCAGCGCCTGGCCGGCATCGCTGAGGCGCGGGTGCTGGCCGAAGGCGAGACCGCGCCGCAGGCGGCAACTGCGCTGCTCGGGAGCATGAACATACTTGTGCCAATGGCGGGCCTGATCAACGTCGACGCGGAACTCGAGCGCCTCGGCAAGCGTCGCAGCAAGCTCGAGCAGGAGCTGGCTCGCGCCACCGCCAAGCTCGGCAATGAAAACTTCGTCCGCAGTGCGCCGGCCGAAGTCGTTGCCCAGGAGCGGGCGCGGGTCGAGGAGTTCAAGCGTGAACTGGCGCAACTTGCGGACCAGCTCAAGCGGGTAGCCTCACTGCGATGAATGCGCTGACCGAGGCTGCGGACCGCGAACGCGCGCTGCTGATGGCGGCGCTCGCGAGCCTCAATCAGATCGTGCTGGGCAAGGATCGTGAGATCCGGCTCGCGATCTGCTGCCTGCTGGCCCGCGGTCATCTGCTGATCGAGGACATACCGGGCGTCGGCAAGACGACACTCGCGCACGCGCTCGCACGCGTGCTTGGGCTTTCCTTCCAGCGCATCCAGTTCACCAGCGACCTCCTGCCGGCCGACGTGATCGGCGTTTCTGTATACGATCGCGGCAGCGGCAGATTCGTGTTCCACCGCGGTCCGGTGTTCGCGCAGCTCGTGATGGCCGATGAGGTCAATCGCGCGACACCGAAGGCCCAGAGCGCGCTGCTCGAGGCCATGGAGGAGCGCCAGGTCACGGTTGACGGCGAGACTCACCTGTTGCCGGAGCCGTTCTTTGTCGTCGCCACGCAGAATCCGTCATTCCAGGTCGGCACTTTCCCGCTGCCGGAGTCGCAGATCGACCGATTCCTGATGCGCATCGAGCTTGGATATCCCGCGGCCAGCCATGAACGGCAATTGCTGCGTGGCCGCGACCGCCGCGACCTGCTCGCCGAGCTGCCGGCCGTGCTTGATCCCACCGTCATCCAGTCGCTGCAGCGCCGGATTCCCGAGCTGCACGCCAGCGACGCGCTCCTTGATTACGTGCAGGCGCTGGCACGCGCATCGCGCGACAGCGGCCAGCATCAGGCGGGACTGTCACCGCGCGCGGTGATCTCGTTGCTGCGCGCTGCGCAGGCCTGGGCATTCCTGCATGGCCACGCCGGCGTGCTGCCCGAGGACCTGCAGGCCGTGCTGGCATCCGTCGTCGGTCACCGGCTGCGGCCGCGCGATGCCCAGGATGCGCGCCGTCCGCTCGAGATTGCGGCTGCGTTGCTGAAATCGGTACCGATACCCTGACAAATGCCGCGGGCCTTACGCATGCGGTTGACCAGATTCTTCAAGGGCTGGGTGCAGAACTGGATCCGGCGCCGCCAGGGGGCGGACCGCAGCCCAGTGACCTTGCGCCGCGGCCGCATCTACATCCTGCCGACTGGTCTCGGCTTCGCCTTCGGCCTGATGCTGTTCGCGATGCTTCTCGGATCGCTGAATTACGCGAACAACCTTGGTCTCGGCCTCACATTCCTGCTGGCATCGCTTGCGTTCGTGACGATGCAGGCCTGTCACCGCAATCTCGAGACCCTGATCGCGAGTGAGGCCGGGACGGAACCGCCATTTGCTGGCCAGGACGCGATCTTCCAGCTCGCACTCTCAAACCCCGGTGGCGTGGCCCGCTGGGATGTCGAGGCCACTACCGCGGCGACGGTGACCGATCCCGTGTCGGTCCCGGCCGGTGGCGAGACGACTGTGAATCTCCGGGTGGCGACCACCCGTCGCGGCTGGGTAGTGCTCGACCGGGTCGAAATCACGACGCGATTTCCTTATGGCCTGTTCCGCGCCTGGGCCGTGCTGCATCCGGGCAGGCGCTGCCTCGTCTATCCGCGCCCCGCTGACGCGGCGCCTCCACCGCCGCCGGCCCCTGGCCTCGGCAGCGCCGGGGCGACACAGCGCGGTGACGACGACTTCGCGGGCCTGAAGGACTATCACCCCGGCGATCCCCCGCGGCACGTCGCCTGGAAGGCGTACGCAAAGGGCGGCGAGTTGCTGATCAAGGAATTCAGCGGCGCAGCGGAACCGGTGCCGATCTTCGACCTGGAACAGGCGCAAGCTGCGGATCTCGAATCGCGGCTGTCGGTGTTGGCACGCTGGATCGTCGATGCAGAGGCTCGCAGCGAGACATTCGGGCTGCGCCTGCCGGGTCTCGAGATTCCGCCGCAGCCGGGCGAGCAACAGCGCCGCCGCTGCCTGGCCGCGCTCGCCGAATTCGAGGCCGTGGCGCCCGACGATGCTTGAGCCGCGCGAACAATTCCGGCGTCTCTCATGGACGATTGCAGCCCTGGTCGCCGCGCTTGTACCTCATGTGGCGCATCTGCGGATCTGGGTCACCGGACTTGTGCTGGCGATCTGCGCCTGGCGGTTGCTGGCCGAGCGGCGCGGCTGGCGCCTGCCGGGCGCCGTGCTGCGCACGGTAATCGCACTCGGCGCCACGGCGGGTGTGATCGCAAGCTACTCGACGATCACGGGTCTCGACGGCGGCACGGCACTGCTTGCGCTGATGGCGGCGCTCAAGCTGCTCGAGACCCGCGCGCCGCGCGATCACGTCGTGCTGATCTTCATCGGCTGGTTCCTGTGCCTGTCGGCCTTCCTGTATGCGCAGGACATCCTGACCGTCGCCTGCGTCGTGCCGACCGTCTGGCTGCTGGCGGCGGCGCTGCTCGAAGTCGCACGCCGCGGCCAGGGCCCGGCGCCCGCTCCATTCCCCGCGACCGGCGCCATGCTCCTGAAGGCGCTGCCACTCGCGCTGGTGCTGTTCCTGTTCTTTCCGCGCATCGCTGGCAGTTTCTGGGGTGCACCTTCCAGCGAGCGCGCACTGACCGGACTGACCGACGTGATGTCTCCGGGTGACATTTCCGACCTGGCGTTGAATGACACCGTTGCATTCCGGGTGCGCTTCAAGGGTCCGCTGCCGCCGCCATCGCAACGCTACTGGCGCGGCCCGGTGCTGAATGAGTTCGACGGCTACACCTGGTCGCGCGGCGATAACCAGTTCTATTCCAGGCCGCGCGTGAGTTACCTCGGTGTTCCTGTCGACTACACGGTCACTCTCGAGCCGACCGGGCAGAGGATGCTATTTGCACTCGACATGGTCGAGCAATGGCCGGCAGTGATGGCGCAACAGACCTGGGACTACCAGCTGCGAACCAGAAGTCCCGTCAATTCCGTGCTGCAATACGACGCGCGCTCCTATCCGCGCTACCAGGCCGGCGCGCAGCTTTCGCCGGCGCTTCGCCATCTGCACCTGCAATTGGCGGCCGGCCGCAACCCACGCACCATCCAGCTGGCCCGGAGCATGCGCGCAGCCGCAGGCAGCGACCGCGAATTCACCCGGTCGGTGCTCGCGATGTTCCGCGACCAGGAGTTCTACTACACGCTGACTCCGCCCGGTCTCGAGCGCGATTCGGTCGATGACTTCCTGTTCAACACGCGCCGGGGCTTCTGCGGGCACTTTGCCTCTGCTTTCACGATGATGATGCGCGCCGCCGGCATTCCGGCCAGGGTCGTCGGTGGCTATCAGGGCGGCGACTGGAATCCGATCGGCGGCTACCTGATCCTGCGCCAGTCGCATGCGCATGCCTGGTCGGAGATCTGGCTTCCTGAATCCGGCTGGACGCGCATCGACCCGACCGCCGCGGTCGCACCTGAGCGCATCGAGCGCGGTCTCGAAGCCGCATTGTCCGGCGACGAATTACTGAAGGGCGGACTGGGGCGCGACTACTTGCTCCTGTGGCAGGCCGGCATGGTCTGGGACAACGTCAATGCGCGCTGGAATGACTGGGTCGTGCAGTTCAACCGCTTGCAGCAGGAGGAGCTTCTGCGCAAATTCGGCTTCGACGACCCCGATTGGCAGGACCTGGCGCTGGTCCTGGGTGTCGGGCTTGCCGTGATGCTCGCATTGCTTTCCGGCTGGCTGGCCTGGGAATTCCGGCCGCGGCGCGCGGATCCGGTGACCGCAGATTACCGGCGTTTCGCGCGGCGACTGGCGCGCCGGGGCGTCGAACGCGCGCCGCATGAGGCGCCGCGCGACTTCGCGATGCGCGTGCGCCACCTGCGTCCCGACCTCGGCTCGGCGGCGTCCGCAATCACCGAGTTGTATTTGAGGCTACGCTACATGCCGGCGCACAGCTCGCAGGATCTCATACTGCTGCGCGGACTGGTCCGGCGCTTCCACCCGTGAAGCCACTGGCTCAGGACTCGCTGCGCGACTTCCAGAGGAGCGCAGCACCGCCCGCGAACAGCACGATTACCGAGAGGATGCCGGCACGCGAACTGCCTGTCACGAGCGCGGTGACGCCGACCAGCATCGGCCCGAGCACGGCCGCGAACTTTCCCATCATGTTGTAGAAACCGAAGAACTCGCCCTGCTTGCCCGGTGGCACGAGCGAGGCGAAGTAGGAGCGCGACAGCGACTGGATGCCGCCCTGCACCAGCCCGATGACGACGGCGAGCAGGTAGAAATCGCCGATGCTGTTCATCCAGTAGGCAGCGATCGTCCCGGCGGAATAAACCGCGATCGCGATGAAGATACCGTTGCGGGCGCCGATGCGGCTACCGAGCCAGCCAAATGCCAGTGCCGCGGGAAATGCGACGAACTGCGTGACCAGCAGCGCGACGATCAGGCTCTGCTGCGGAAAGCCCAGCGACAGCCCGAAGTCGACGGCCATCTTGATGATCGTGTTGACCCCATCGATGTACATCCAATAGGCGAGCAGGAACCACACCAGTGGGCGCAATTGGCGCACCGCGCCGATGGTCGCGCGCAGTTCGCGCCAGCCTTCACGCGCTGCCGCAACAAGCGACAACGGTCGTGCCGGTTTCTTTTCGCGGATCCAAAGCAGGCACGGTAGCGAGAACAGCAGCCACCAGCCGGCCACCATCGGAAACGAAAGTCGCACGGCCTCGGTCGCATCCGAGAGTCCGAATGTACCGGGACTGGAGACCATTGTCGCGTTCAGGAGCAGCAACAATCCGCCGCCGGCATAGCCCAGCGAGTAGCCATAGGATGAGACGAGGTCATATTCACCAGCGTCCGCAACATCCATGAGCAGTGAGTCGTTAAATGTCACGCCGCCCGAGAACCCGAATCCGGCTGCCGCATACAGGATTGCCGCTTCGACCCAGTCGCCCTGCTGCATCCAGTAGAGACCGGCGGTCATCGCGGCGCCCAGCAATGTGAAGAATGCGAGCATGCGCAGCCGCACCCCGCCACGGTCGGCCATCGCACCGAGCAACGGGGCCAGCAGCGCGATCAGGAGGCTGTCGGCGCCATTCGCGAGACCCAGGCGGAATGTGCTGACCGTCGCCTCAGCACCCACACTCCAGTATTGCTTGAAAAAGATGGGGAAGAACGCCGCCATCACGGTCGTCGCGAACGCCGAGTTGGCCCAGTCATACAAGGCCCAGGCGACGACCGGGCGCCGCATGAGCGCGCTGCTCACGCCGCAACCGCCAGGTGCTCGCGAGTGTCGCGAAATGACACGTCGGGCCAGCGCTCGACGGTCAACTCCAGGTTGATGCGGGTCGGGGCCAGGTAGACCAGCAGGCCCGCGTGATCAAGCGCCAGGTACTCATGGCATCGCTCCCGGAACTGCTTTTCCTTGCCTGGATCCTGGCAGTCGATCCAGCGCGCGGTCGCGACATTGATTGGTTCAAATGTGCAGTTAACGCCATACTCGTCGGCGAGCCGGAACGCGACCACGTCGAATTGCAGCGGACCGATTGCGCCCAGGATCAGGTCGTTGTTGCGCATCGGCCGGAACAACTGGGTTGCGCCTTCCTCGCAGAGCTGGTCGAGACCCTTCTGCAGCGCCTTCACGCGCAGCGGATCCCTGAGCACAGCGCGCCGGAAGATCTCCGGCGCGAAATTCGGAATGCCCGTGAACGTGAGCGCCTCGCCCTCGGTGAATGTGTCGCCGATATTGATCGTGCCGTGGTTGTGCAGCCCGATGATGTCGCCGGCCCAGGCCTCATCGGCCTGCAGCCGGTCCGCCGCCATGAAGGTCATCGCGTCCCCGATGCGCACCTCCTTGCCGAGGCGCACGTGATGGAGCCGCATGCCGCGCTGGTAGCGGCCCGAGCAGATGCGCAGGAAGGCAATTCGATCGCGATGGGCCGGATCCATGTTGGCCTGAATCTTGAAGACAAAGCCGGTCAGTGCCGACTCGTCGCCCTTCACCACGCGTGTCGTCGTGTGGCGTGGCCGGGGCGCGGGCGCATCCTCGACGAAGGAGCCGAGCAGCTCCTCGACGCCGAAATTGCCGATTGCCGAGCCAAAATGCACCGGTGTCTGCCGGCCTGCCAGGTATTCGGCGACGTCAAAGGGCGGCATCGCGCCACGCACCAGTTCCGCCTCTTCGCGAAACGCCTGCGCGGCATCGCCGAGCAGCGCACCCGCCTCGCTGCTGGCAAGCCCCTCGATGGTCAGGTTTCTACCTACCCGCCCGCTGCGCGCGCCGTCGTAGACATAGATCCGGTCCTGCGGGAAATGATAGATGCCGCGCAACTCGCGGCCCATTCCGATCGGCCAGGTCACCGGCGTACAGGTGATGCCAAGCACGCGCTCGATCTCATCCAGCAGCTCGACAGGCGGGCGGCCGTCGCGATCGAGCTTGTTGATGAAAGTCATGATCGGCGTGTCGCGCAGCCGGCAGACCTCCATCAGCTTGATCGTGCGTTCCTCGACACCCTTGGCGCAGTCGATGACCATCAGCGCCGAATCGACCGCCGTCAGCGTGCGGTAGGTGTCTTCCGAGAAGTCCTCATGCCCCGGAGTGTCGAGCAGATTGATGATGCGGTCGCGGTATGGGAACTGCATCACCGACGAAGTCACCGAGATGCCGCGCTGCTGCTCCAGACGCATCCAGTCGGAGGTCGCATGGCGCGCAGCCTTGCGTCCCTTGACCGCGCCCGCCATCTGGATCGCACCGCCGAACAACAGGAGTTTTTCGGTCAGCGTCGTCTTGCCCGCATCCGGATGCGAGATGATCGCGAAGGTGCGGCGGCGTGAAATCTCGTCGGACGGTGCGGTCATCAGGCGTCGCGCAGCGCGCCGAGTTCGAGCCGGTAGACCATGGCATCCTCGCGACCGTCATGCGACTGGTAGTAGTCGCGCCTCTGGCCCACGCACTCGAATCCGATCTCGTGATACAGGGAAATAGCCCCCTTGTTCGAGCGCCGCACCTCGAGGAATGCGTCGCGAATGCCGCGGTCGCGCGCGTGGCGCAGCATCTCCAGCAGCAACTCGCGCCCGATGCCGCGCCGGCGTATTGCCTGCTCGACGCAGAGATTCAGGACATGCGCCTCGCCCGCGCCCATCGAAAGCACCGAGTAGCCGGCAACGCCCGCGGGCGTGTCGACGACCATGCAATGGTAGCCGACCCGCAGGCAGTCACTGAAAATCTGGTCACTCCATGGGAACGCGTAGGACGCGCGCTCGAGTGCCACCACCGGCACGAGATCCGCCTGCGTCATCGGCCGGAACCGCCACGCGAGTCCTGTGAATGCGTCACGCGCCGTCGCCACCGGCCAGCACTCCCATTGTGAGTTTGAGATCTTCCCAGGATTTGCGCTTCTCGGAGGGCTTGCGCAACAGGTAGGCGGGGTGATAACTCACGACCACTGGTATGTGGCCGAGCCGGTGGATGCGGCCGCGCAACCGCGCAAGCGGGTCATCGCGTTCGAGCAGGCGCTGCGCCGCGATGCGGCCAACGCAAAGTATCACGGCGGGGTCAATCAGCTCGATCTGGCGCCGCAGATAGGGCAGGCAACGATCGGTTTCCTCAGTGGCAGGATCGCGATTGTTGGGCGGCCGGCATTTCAGGACGTTTGCGATATAGACCTGCTCGCGTAAAAACCCGGCTGCCCTCAGCATCGAATTCAGCAACTGGCCGGCGCGGCCGACAAAGGGCTCGCCCTGCCGGTCCTCGTCGGCGCCTGGCGCCTCGCCGATCACCATGAGCCGCGCGCGGATATCCCCGGTGCCGAATACAGTCTGCGTGCGTGTGGTGCAAAGTGCGCACAGCGTGCACTCGCGCACCGTCGCGGCCAGCGTCGCCCAGTCCATCCCTGCCGGCCCCACGGCCAGTGCCCGCTGCGGCGCCGACGCCGCCGCAGGCCGGCCGCGCGGCACATAGGCAATGATACCCAGCGCTTCCAGCGCCGCATTGCGTCGCGCGTCCATCGGCTCAGCCACCCCCGCCAGCGTTGCTGGTCCTGCGCGGCCGCTTGCGGATCTTGAGCCAGGTCCAGCCGATTGGGCCGGAAAGGGCGAAACCACTGAACAGCACGAACAACACGACCGGCGGATCAATCGCGATCAGCGCAATGACGAGTGGCACGAGCAGGAACTTCGAATAGCGAACGCGCTCGCCAGCCGCCCGATCCTTGAAGCTGCGGTAGGGGAATCGGCTGACCATCAGGATCGCCGCCAGCGCGGTAATCACGAATGCGAGTATCAGCCCGGGCAGGCCGGTCACCTCGTACTTGTGTGCCAGCCCGATGAATGCCGCAACGACGGCCGCGGCCGAAGGGCATGGCAAACCCTCGAAGTAACGCTTGTCCTGCACAGCCGAGCGTGCGTTGAAGCGCGCGAGACGCATGGCCGTGGCGGCCACGAAGAAGAACGCGGCGATCCAGCCAAACCGGCCCCAGGCCGCGCCGTACTCCGCGATGCGGGCGACGCCCCACTGGTAGCAGACGATCGCTGGCGCCGCCCCGAACGCCACCATGTCGGCCAGGCTGTCAAACTCCTTGCCAAAGATCGTCTCGGTGCCGGTCAGGCGCGCCACGCGCCCGTCGAGCCCGTCAAAGATCATCGCCACGAATATCGCGATGGACGCGCGCTCGAAGTTGCCATCGATCGCGGCGATGATCGCGTAGAAGCCGCCGAACAGGCAAAGCGTCGTCAGCAGGTTTGGCAGCAGGTAGATGCCGCGGCGCGAGCGTATATCGTTCAAGTCCACTTTCATGCGGATGCCGTGGCAAGGTCGTGGGGCAGCGCCTAAGATACCGCGCTTTGAGGCCGGCGACACTGGCCGCGCCAAAGGTGATCCATGCGACTGTCCGCGTACCCGATCCAGAACCTGAAGGAAGTGCCGGCTGACGCCGAGGTGGTGAGCCACCAGCTGATGCTGCGCGCCGGGCTGATTCGGCGTGTCGCGGGTGGCCTGTACACCTGGCTGCCGATGGGGCTACGTGTGCTGCGCAAGGTCGAACGCGTCATCCGCGAGGAAATGGACCGCTCCGGCGCATTCGAATTGTCCATGCCGGTCGCCCAACCGGCCGAGTTGTGGATCGAGTCGGGCCGCTGGGACAAGTTCGGTCCCGAATTGCTGCGTTTCAAGGATCGTCACGATCGCGACATGGTGCTCGGCCCGACGCACGAGGAAGTCATCACCGATCTCGCGCGCCGCGAGTTGAAAAGCTACCGGCAGCTGCCGGTCAATTTCTACCAGATCCAGACCAAGTTCCGCGATGAGATCCGCCCGCGCTTCGGTGTCATGCGCGCGCGCGAATTTATCATGAAGGACGCCTACAGCTTCCACGCCGACCAAGCCTCGCTCGCCGACGGCTATCGCCGCATGTACGACGCCTACAGCGCGATCTTCACACGCCTTAAATTGCGCTTCCGTGCCGTGCACGCCGACAGCGGTGCGATCGGCGGCAGCGCTTCGCAGGAATTCCACGTGCTCGCAGATTCCGGCGAGGACGCCATCGTCTTCTCGGATACGGGCGACTACGCGGCGAACCTCGAGCTCGCCGAAGCTCCTGCGCCGCGTGAGAAGCGTCCGGTCGCCGCAGCGAAGCTGGCAGAGGTCGCGACCCCCGGGGCACGCACGATTGCCCAGGTCTCGAAGCAGCTTGGCGTCGAACCGGCGCGCATGCTCAAGACGCTGGTCGTCGATGCTGCAGACGGCGGGCTGGTCGCCCTGGTATTGCGCGGCGATCACGATCTGAACGCGTTCAAGGCGCAGAAGCAGAAGGGCGTCGCCGCGCCGCTGCGAATGGCCGATGGCGCGCGCATCGCCTCGCTCGCGGGTTGCGAGCCGGGGTT
This sequence comes from uncultured Steroidobacteraceae bacterium, assembly GCA_964473595.1. Lineage (GTDB taxonomy): Bacteria > Pseudomonadota > Gammaproteobacteria > Steroidobacterales > Steroidobacteraceae > SCUD01. The sequence goes on from CAYYQQ010000029.1 coordinate 28,931, forward strand.
CCTCGGCCCCGTCGGCCTGCGCCTGCCGATAATCGCGGACCGTTCCGCCGTGGCGCTCGCGGATTTCGTCTGCGGCGCAAACCACGCTGACGCGCACCTGACCGGCGTCAACTGGGGCCGCGACCTGCCCGAGCCTGCGGTTGCGGACCTGCGCAATGTCGTTGACGGCGATGCGGCCCCGGATGGTCGCGGGCGGCTGGCGGTCGCGCGGGGCATCGAAGTCGGTCACATTTTCCAGCTCGGATGCAAGTACAGCGAAGCGATGGGCGCTACCGTGCTCGACGAACAGGGCAGGAACATCGTCATGCACATGGGCTGTTACGGGATCGGTGTCACGCGCATCGTGGCAGCCGCTATCGAGCAGAATCACGACGA
>CAYYQQ010000030.1:0-29159 GCA_964473595.1 uncultured Steroidobacteraceae bacterium
TGTGCAATGTCGAGCCCTCGCATCTCGCCGATCCGCGCGTGTTCGATTTCGCCGCGCTCGAGCGCCTGACTGCCGGGCCCGGCTCCTGAAGTGTCGTCACAGCCGCCGCCGTTGCCAAACAGCTACTGGGTCGTGCCGGGGCGCCTGCTCGCGGGCGAGCACCCGTCTGGACCGGCCGGGTTAGCGACGCTCGATCGGTTGCAGCGCCTGCTCGATGCGGGGATCGATTGCTTCATCGACCTGACCGAGCCGGGCGAGTTGGACGCCTATGACAAGCTGCTGCCAGGGACTCTCGCAGCTGATGCGGTCGTCTACCTTCGCAGGCCCATCCGCGATCACGGCCTGCCCGAATCCACGGAACTGATGGAAGAGATCCTGGACGAACTGGATTCGGCGCTGGCCGCGGGCAGGTGCATCTACCTCCATTGCCGCGCCGGCATCGGCCGCACCAATCTCGTGGCTGGTTGCTGGCTCGCACACGGCGGACTCAAGGGCGAGGCAGCGATCGTGCGACTCAACGAGCTCTGGCGTGAAAACGCACGCGCGCAATACTGGCCCAGCGTCCCGGAAACGGAAGCGCAAAGCGACTACGTGCGCGACTGGCGCTCGCGCAAGCCACGCACAGCGATCCCGCCATCGGCGCCGCCGATAGCGACGTCGATGTCGAAGACGCCAGCAGCGCGCAGCGATCCGCGCGATCGCTGCCGCGGCCTGCTGCTGGGACTCGCGATGGGCGACGCGATCGGGCAGTCCGCCCGTGGCCAGCGGCCAGGTACGGTCGGGCCGAGCGGCGAACTCGGCGGCGGCGGCGGGCCATTCGGGCTGCCCGCCGGCGCCTGGACCGACAAGACGGCGATGGCCTTGTGCCTGGCGGAAAGTCTCGTTGCGCGCAATGGCATGGATGCCCGCGACCAGCTGCAGCGCTATCAGCAGTGGCAGAGGGAAGGGCGCTGGACCAGCACCGGCCGCTGCATCGGAATCAGTCCTGCCACGGCGCGGGCGCTCGCAACGGCGCAATGGACCGGCAATCCATTCGCGGGTTCCCATGACCCGGCGCGCGCAGATGCCGAGCCACTGGCAAGAATCGGGCCAGCGGTCGCCTTCGGCCTGGCGAATCCACGCGAGGCCGTCGAATCCGCGGTCAATTGCGCGCGCATGACGCATCAGGCGCCGCTGACATTGGATGCGGTGCGTTATTTCGCGGCACTGCTCGCCGGTGCGCTCGCGGGCACCGGCAAGGAAGAGCTGCTTGCGCCGCACTTCAGCCCGGCTCCAGGACTCTGGGATTCAGTGACCCTGAAGCAGCGCATGAAAGACGTTGCCGCGGGGTCGTGGCGGCGCAGCAAGCCGCGGGCCCTCGTGATCGGGGCGAATGCGGCAGCCGGGGCCCTCGAAGCCGCACTGTGGGCATTTGAGCGCGGCAACAGTCCTGGAGAATGCCTCGGCATTGCGGCGGGCCTGGGCGGTGAAGCGGATATCACGGCAGCGATCACCGGCCAGCTTGCCGGTGCGCATTACGGCGCGGCGGCGCTGCCGGCGACCTGGCGCGCCGTGCTCGCGCGTGGCGACGAGATCCAGTCCCTGGCGGATGCGCTCTTCGAAGCCGGGCGGGGGCGCATTTGAAGAAACTGCGCATTCTCGTGCTGGTCCACGAAACCCTGGTTCCACCCGAAACCCTGGAAGGCTGCACCGAGCAGCAGGCCGACGAGTTCCGGACCGAGTACGACGTTGTCACGCGGCTGCGCCAGTGCGGCCATGAAGTCCGGCCGATCGGCATCGGCGACAGCCTCAGCGAGCTGCGCACGACGATCCGCGAGTGGAAGCCTCACGTCTGCTTCAACCTGCTGGAGGAGTTCGGCGGCGTCGTGACCTATGACCAGCACGTGGTCGCCTATCTCGAGCTGCTGCGCCAACCGTACACGGGCTGCAATCCGGGCGGCATGATGCTGTCGCGAAACAAGGTGCTGACCAAGCAGATCCTCACCTATCACCGCATACCGACGCCGCAGTTTGCCGTGTTCAGGCGCGGCCGCGCGATTCGCATTCCGGCGCGGCTGCACTATCCGCTGTTTGTCAAGTCGGCGACCGAGGACGCGTCACTCGGCATTTCGCAGGCGTCGCTGGTGGAAGATCCGGCGCGCTTGCGCGAGCGCATCGAGTTCATCCACGAACACACGTCGTCCGACGCGCTGGTCGAGGAATTCATCAAGGGCCGCGAACTCTACGTCGCGATGCTCGGCAACGAGCGCGTCCGTACGCTGGCGCCATGGGAGTTCATATTCGGGGAACTCAAGGACGGCAGGGCCGCGATTGCGACACGCAAGGCCAAGTGGGACCGCGCCTACCAGGAGCGCCACAGGATCACGAGCTGCAAGGCGCTGGACCTGCCCGAAGGGCTGGCCGAAAGACTCGACCGGCAGGCGCGCCGGATCTTCCGTGCGCTGCACATGTCAGGTTATGCGCGCATGGATTTCCGCCTGCGCGCCGACGGGACGGCCTTTGCGCTGGAGGCCAATTCAAACCCGAATCTCGCAGCGGAGGAGGATTTCGCCGACGCGGCCCTCGACGAAGGCATGGATTACACGGCACTGCTGGAGCGCATCACTGCACTCGGCTGCGCATACCGCGCCGAGTGGCGCCAGGACTAGCCTGAGGGTCGCCGGTCAGGGCAGGTGGGGGCGACTATCTGTAACCCTTCGCCTGCAACGAAAACAGATGTGCGTAATGCCCGTTCATGCGCATCAAATCATCATGGCTGCCGCGCTCGATGATGCGGCCGTTCTGCAGGACCACGATCTGGTCGGCCATGCGCACCGTGGAGAAGCGATGCGAGATGAGGATCGCAATGCGGCCTTTCGTCAGCGTGCGGAAGTGCTCGAATATGGTTGCCTCGGCGCCTGCGTCCATCGCTGCGGTGGGTTCGTCGAGCACCAGGATGTCTGCGCGCGAGCGCATGAAGGCGCGCGACAGCGCGATCTTTTGCCATTGGCCACCTGACAATTCGCGACCGTCGTTGAACCACTTGCCCAGCGGCGTTCGATAGCCTTCCGGAAGCGTGTCGACGAGCGGTGCCGCCAGGCCTTTTTCGCCAGCCTCACGCCAGCGTTCTTCATCCTCGAAGTGCCGCACGTCGCCGGCGCCGATGTTCTCCCCGAGCATGAGCTGATAGCGCGTGAAGTCCTGGAAGATCACCCCGATGCGATCGCGCAACGCGGCTTCAGCCCATTCGCGCAGGTCCAGTCCGTCCAGGGTAATGTGCCCGGCGCTCGGCAGGTACAGCCGGGTCAGCAGTTTGATCAGGGTTGTCTTGCCGGAGCCGTTTTCGCCGACCAGGGCGAGCGACTCGCCCGGCCTGATATGCAGGTTCACATCGACGAGTGTCGGTTGCTCGGCATCCGGATAACTGAAGCTGACGTTCTCGAAGCGGATTCCGTCGTCGGGTCTGGGACCGCGGATGGCCGCGCCCATGCGGTCGTCCACGGGTGTTTCGAGATACTCGTACAGTGCCGACAGATAGAGGTTGTCTTCGTACATGCCGCCGACGGCGGACAGGATTGCGGACACGGCCGACTGCCCTTGCCGGAACAGCATCAGGTACATCGTCATCTGGCCAAGCGTGATGCGGCTCGCGATCGCGGAGAGGGCAATCCAGGCATAAGCTCCGTAAAGAGTCGTGGTCGCGATAAGCCCGAGGAAGAAGCCCCAGGTGTCGCGGCGGATCGTGAGATCGCGATCCTCCTTGTAGAGCCTGCGGAAGATGTCTCGGTATCGCTCCAAAAACAGCGGCCCGAGCCCGAACAGCTTGACCTCCTTCACGTGGTCTTCGCGCGCGAGCACGGTTTCCAGATAAAGCTGCATGCGCGTTTCGGGGGAGCGCCACAGGAACAGGCGGAACGCCTGACCCGAGAATTTCGCCTCGGCCAGGAATGCCGGCAGTCCGGCGAGCAACAGCAAGAGCACTGCCCAGGGTGAGAAGCTGAACAGCAAGGTGCCGAAGCTCATCAGCGATACGGCGTTCTGCCCCAGACCGAAGGTGCGCATGACCAGTGAGAGCGGCCGGCTCGAAGCTTCGCGGCGCGCGCGTGTCAGCTTGTCGTAGAAATCCGAGTTTTCGAAGTGCGCCAGCTCCAGCGTCAGCGCCTTTTCGAGAATCATGACGTTGACGCGTTGGCTGAGTTGAGCACGCAACAGCGATTGGCACAGGGAAATGCCGCGCTGAGCACCGGCGATCGTCGCGACCAGCAGGGCTTCGGCGACGACCAGAAGGAGTGCGTTCCTGGTAAGCGTGGCGCGGACCACTTCGTCGGCCTGAATAGCCGCAACGACCGCATCGACGATCAGCGCCCCGACGTATGCAACCGCGGCGGGAAGCGCGCCAGCGGCCAGCGTCAGCAGTGCGAAGGCAACGGTCAGTGGCCGGCTGGTGGTCCAGACCAGTTCCAGCGCACGGCGACTATAGGCAAAGACGCCGAGAAAGCCACGCGTGAGCTCGGGCTTTGATAGCGTGGGTTTGCGTGGTGGATTCAAGGATGGATGTCGACGACCCGGCAGCAACTCAGTGCAGGTGCCCGTCGAGCCAGTGCAGCACTTCCTCGTGCCACTGCAGGCTGTTGGCAGGTTTCGAAATCCAGTGATTCTCGTCCGGGAAGACCAGGAACCGGCTCTCGATTCCCCGTCGTTGCAGCGCCGTGAAAACCGCAAGCCCCTGCGTGTACGGGATGCGGAAATCGAGCTGCCCGTGTATCACCAGCATCGGAGTGCGCCACTGCTTGACGAACTGCGCTGGGCTCCACTTTTCGTAGGTCTCGGGCTTGTCGAAATAGGTGCCACCATGTTCCCATTCGTCGAACCACAACTCCTCGGTGGTGTAGGACATCATCTGGGCGTCGAAGATGCCCGCGTGCGATACCAGGCAGCGGAAGCGGTCCGGCCACGCGCCGGCAATCCAGTTCACCATGTAGCCGCCATACGAAGCGCCGAGCGCGCAGGCGCGATCGCCGTCGAGCCACGGGTAGCGCGCGAGCGCGGCGGCGAGCCCCAGCTTCAGGTCCTCCAGCGGCTTGCCGCCCCAGTCGCCGCTGATCGAATCGGTGAAAGCCTGCCCATAACCCTGTGAGCCGTGGAAATCGATGAACACAGCCGCATAGCCCGCGCCCGCGTAAAACTCCGGGTTCCAGCGATAACTCCAGGTATTGGCATAGCTCGATTGCGGTCCGCCGTGCACGATGAAGGCGACCGGATATTTCTTCCCGGGCTCCCAGTTCCATGGCTTGACCACATAGCCGTAGACCTGCTCGCCGCCGGCGCCGGCAAAGCTGAATTGCTCCGGCTCGCCAAAGCGGACATCGGCGAGACGCACAGCATTCACTTCGGTCACCCGCCGCGGTGCCGCGCGGCCCGCGATCAGGTAGAGGTCGACGGGCGAGGTGAGACTTTGCAACGCGAACAGAATCCGGTCACCTGCCACGTCGAACTCCGTGACACTGCCCGGCCCGGTCAGCATCCGGCGTGCGCCATCCTTGATGTTGATTGACCAGATCGGACGCTGCCCGAGATGCTCGGTCATCGCATAGACCTGCCGTCCATCCGCCGAGAACCTGAAGGCTGCAATCGAGCGATCCCAGTCACGGGTCGTGAAGCGCACTGCTCCGGTGGCCGCATCGCGCACGACCAGATGAAAGCGATCAGCCTCGAAGCCGGGCCGATCCATTGCAATGTGCGCGAGCAGCTTGCCGTCGGGTGAGAACGCCGGCTGGGCATCCCACGCCGGGTTGTCCGGCGTCAGATCAACCGGTGCAGCGCTGCCGTCGGACGGCACGCGATAGACATCGAAATTGGTGGACCAGGGCTCGGTGCGGCCACGCATCCGCGCCGCGAACACGACCTGGCTGCCGTCGGGGCTGAAATCGTAGTCCGGACGGTCGCCGAACGGCTTTGAGGGCACGTCGGCATCCAATGACCCGGTCAGTGCGACCGGTGACCCCGATGCCTTGTGCTCGCCGTCGAGTGCGAGCGCAAACAACTGCGACACGCGCCCGTCCTGCCACTTGTCCCAGTGGCGGACGAACAGTTGGTCATAGCGCAGGCCATGCTGCTTCGCATTTTTTTGCTCATCAAGCCGCTTGCGTGTGCAATCGAGGTCGGCGCAATCCGGGAATACTTCGATTCCGAGCAGCAGGCGGTCGCCGCGCGGCGAAATCCTGAAGCTGCGGATTTCCAGCGGCAGGCGCGTGACCTGGGTTGCTTCACCCCCGGCGATGGGCAGGTACCAGACCTGCGTCGTGCCTGCGCGCGCCGACAGGAAATAAATACCACTGCCATCGGGCGCCCAATCAGCCGCCGTGTCATTTTCCTCGCTGCCGGTCAGCCGGCGCGGCGCCATGCCTGCGTCGAGGCTTTGAAGCCAGAGATCGCTACGGCCCCGATCGGCCGCAAGATCCGTTTCGCGCAGCGTGTAGACGACATTCCGGCCATCAGGCGAGAGCTGCGCTTCGGAGATGCGTGCAAGCGACACCAGGTCGGTGGCATTCAGGCCGCGGGGCGCGGCAGATGCGGACAGCGAAAAGATCGCCATCGCGGCGACCAGCAGCAGGCGTCGCATGATACGGATCTCCGGCAGGATTCTGATTGGCGATTCTATCAAGTGCTTTCGGCCATGCGCGGCCGGATCAGGCCGAACACGCTCGAGAAGCCGTGCAGGAAGGTCGCGCCCTGGACTGGCGCGATCTCGCCGGCGCAGAACATGCCGGCGACCGGAATATCCGCGATGCGACGCAATGCGGCTGAATCATGGCCGGTGACACCGAACAGGTTGCGGCCGCGGGCTGCGCAGGCGAACAGCAGCGCCGCCACGGGTGGCATGCGTCCGTCGAGCGCCGCGCCGAGGCGCGCCGATAGCTCGTGCGATGCCGCATCGCCGTCACGTAGGTGAAATTGCACGACGGCATTTCGCGCCAGTCGCGCGCCGATCCACAGCGCGCCGCTGTCCGGGTCTAATCCCAGCACGTTGCGGATCAGGAATTCGCCCGCGCCGACGGTTTGGCGCGGGCCGGGCAATGCGAGGCCGATGCACAGCGAATCTCCGAAGCGCTCGCGATCACGCGCGTCGAGACTCGAGAACAGGGCAGCCAACAGCTCCCTGGGCTTGCGGCCATCCAGTTCGTGCAGCAGATTGCCGTCGCAGGCGGTCACGAACAACGGCTCGCCGATTGCACGGCAACCTTGCGCAATGACCGGATCGATCACGATATTTCCGGTCAGCGCGAGCAGCAGACCCCCCGACCGGTGGACATCGCGATTTGCGAACAGCCGTGCCGCTCCCGGTTCGGATACGCCGCTGGCGAGGCCGCCGATGAGCGTTGCGCCGGGAAATGCGCGGTCGATTCCCCGGGCGCAGGCCTGCGCGTCGATGGTGGCCGGATCTGTCAGAAGCAGGAAGTTTGCTGCAGAAGCCGGGCCGAGGTCGAGCAACCTCCACCAGATCTCTCGCGAGACGGTGAGCGGCGGCAATGTCGCTTGCTCGAGATGCAGCGCCGTCATTGTCACGTCACCGAGCCGGCCTGCCAGTATCGCGACGCCCGGCTCCTCTTCCTCTTCACTTCCGCCGCCGATCAGGCCGCCGGCATTGCAGCCAAACAGCAGGCCTTCGCCGAGCCAAGGCGCAAGCGCTCTCGGCAGCCCTTCCATGGCCGCGCCGTAGGCGACCGAAACAAAAGCAATGACGAGATCCGGCTGGGTCATTTCCGACTCGACCGTCAATCGCTCGAGTGCCTCGGCGGCGGCCGTTTCGAGGTCCAGGCCAAGGCCTATGGCACTCGCCCATTTCATGGCAGGACCGGCTCAGGCACCGGCGCCGACTTCTTCCTGCGGAATGACGATCGATTCCTGCTCCGCGGCGCGAATCCACTGCTGCAGATGGTCATCGTCAAGCATCGTTTCGAGGTAGCGCGCCGCAAGCGCGCTGAGCGGCAGGCCGTATGTCCTTACCCGCAGTGCGACCGGTGCATACATTGCATCGGCAATACTGAAGTCGCCGAACAGCCATGGCCCGCGTTCGCCGTGATCGCGCCGGCAACCGGACCAGATGGCGTCGATACGGCGCAAGTCCTGTTCGAGTCGCGGTGTCATCGCGACGCGCCTGCCCGTGGCGCGCGCATTCATCGGACAGTTGTCGCGCAAGGCCCTGAACCCGGCATGCATTTCGTGCGCAATGGAACGGGCTTGGGCACGCGATCCGGTATCGGCCGGCCAGCCGCGTCCGCCGGCCAGCTCGGAGGCGTATTCGCCGATCGCGAGTGATTCCCAGACGCGCAATTCGCCGTCCAGCAACACCGGTACCTGGCGCGTCGGCGAGAGCTTGGGAACTTCGTTTGCAAATTCGGGCGTACCGAAATGGTACTGCCTTTCAGTGAACTCGAGATCGAGGTGCTTGAGCAGCAACCAGGGCCGCAATGACCAGGAGCTGTAGTTCTTCGTTCCGATGATCAACACGAGCCCGCTCATGCGGGCGAGCCTGCGCGTCCGGCCGGGGCCGGTCAATCCTCTTTGGGCTTCTGGCTCTGGATCCAGCTCGACAATTTTCGCAGGTCTTTCTTTTTCTTGAACTGCTTTTTCGCCAGCGCTCCACTGTCGTAGGGGTCGTAACCCTTCCTCAGGCCCTGGGGATTGTTCTTGACCGACTGGGTCGTGCTTTGCGCGTCGTCATCGGTGAGCGCCAGAGTGGGGTCGTCCAGCAGGCGCGCCACGACTTCCGCGCCGGCTGTCGAGGCGCACGGCACCCAAATGGCATTGCCGAGTTCATCGAACTCGATCTTGCCGTGGCCGAGGCGTTGCTCCTCCGCAAAGTGCGAAATCTCGCGCAAGTCGCCCGAGATCTTCTTGAACTGCTCAGTGTCGCCCATGACGCACAGCTTCCTGCAGAAAGGGTTTGCCACGCAAAACCTTACAGGAGCGGGGCCCGCCAAACCGAGATCGGCTTCACATAATGGGACCCGCCAACGCCAGCCGGCAACCGCCGGGGACTGGATGTATATACAGTCGCCCGTTACCATGGCCGGGTGACGCCGTCCTCCCACCTGCAGCGGCTCAACGAGGCCCAGCGCCAGGCGGCCTGCTTCGGCGAGCGCCTTAACGGGGGGCCATTCACCGCGCCGGCGCTGCTGGTCATCGCGGGCGCGGGGACCGGAAAGACGAACACATTGGCGCATCGCGTCGCGCAGCTCGTGATCGAGGGCGTGGACCCGGCGCGCATCCTGCTGCTGACATTCACGCGCCGGGCCGCGCTCGAGATGACGCGCCGTGCGGAACGCATTGTCGGCGAAACGCTGCGTTCGGGCACGGCGGGCAGGTCGCCACCCGCCATGCGCCTGCCCTGGTCGGGCACCTTCCATTCCGTCGCGAACCGCGTGTTGCGCGAGTATGCGCAGGCGCTCGGCATCGCGCCGGATTTCAGCGTGATGGATCGCGGCGATGCCGCCGACCTCATCGACCTGCTGCGCCACGAACGCGGCCTCTCGGCGCAAAAGCGCCGGTTCCCGAGAAAGGACACTTGCCTTGCGATCTATTCGCACCGCGTGAATGGCGGGCGCGCGCTCGAGGAAGTCCTGCGCGCGGAATTCCCCTGGTGCGAGGACTGGGTGGAGGAACTGCGCGGCCTGTTTCGTGCCTTCGTGGATCGCAAGCAGGCGAATGCGGCGCTCGACTATGACGACTTGCTGCTGTACTGGCATGCGCTGATGCAGGAGCAAGCGCTCGCGGCGGAGGTCGGCGCCCGCTTTGATCACGTGCTCGTCGACGAATACCAGGATGTCAACCGGCTGCAGGCCGACATCGTGCTTTCGCTGAAGCCAGGCGGCGCCGGCATCACCGCGGTGGGGGACGACGCCCAGGCGATCTATTCATTCCGCGCGGCCTCGGTCGGCAACATCCTGGAATTCCCGGAGCGCTGCGTGCCGCGGGCGACCGTGATCGCGCTTGAGTGCAACTACCGTTCATGCCAGCCCCTGCTGGATGCGGCAAATGCCTTGATCGCGGGCGCCGATCGCCAGTACCGCAAGACACTTACCGCAGCGCGCGGCGGCGGGGCGCGACCGCGGCTCGTCACCGTGCTGGACGACCGCCAGCAGGCGGAATACGTTGTGCAGGGCGTGCTGCAGCGCCGCGAGGCAGGCACGCTGTTGCGGCGCCAGGCCGTGCTGTTTCGCAGTTCGGATCACAGCGACTGGCTCGAGATCGAGCTGATGCGGGCCAATATCCCCTACGTCAAGTACGGCGGCCTGCGATTCCTGGAAGCCGCGCACGTCAAGGACCTGCTCGCGGTGCTGCGCTGGGCGGACAATCCCCGGAATGGCCTGGCCGCATTCCGCGTGCTGCAATTGCCGGCGGGCATGGGACCGGCCAATGCCGCGCGTGTGTGGCAACGCGTTGCCGGCGCCGGTTTCCGGCTCACGGAGCTGGCGGCATGCGATGTGCCTGCGGCGGCAGCGGAATCCTGGCCGGCGTTTTGCGAAATGCTGGCGGCGCTGGCCGATCCGTGCGTCGCCTGGCCAGGCCAGGTCGAATGCGTGCGTGCCTGGTACGAGCCGCAACTGGAACGCCTTTACGAATCGGCCGGTGTGCGTGCCGCCGATCTCGACATGCTGGAGCAGCTATCACCGCAGTACGCGAGTCGTGAGCGATTCCTGACCGAGCTGACACTCGACCCGCCGAGTGCGAGCGGCGAACTCGCGGGATCTCCATTGCTGGACGAGGACTACCTGGTGCTGTCCACCGTGCATTCGGCCAAGGGCCAGGAATGGGACGCGGTCTACGTGCTGAATGTCACCGACGGGAATTTCCCGTCGGAATTCGCAACCGGCAAGGCCGAAGCTGTCGATGAGGAACGGCGGCTCCTGTATGTCGCAATGACGCGGGCGCGCGATGAACTGCACCTGATCGAGCCGCTTCGCTACTACGTGACGCAGCAGCCGCGCACAGGTGACCGTCACGTCTACGGCGCACGCAGCCGGTTCCTCGACGCCGCGGTTCTTGCCACTCTCGATCGCGCGAGCTGGCCGGCAGAGGCGGCAGCCGTGGTCGAACTGGCGGCGCCGGACGCGGGCGTGCGCGTCGACGTCGCTGGACGGCTGAAGGCCCTCTGGTAAGAATTTGAGCGGCTTGCCCTGCCTATTTCTCGCCGGTGACGATGGTGAAATCCGTCTCGACCGCGGTAGTGGTGGAGGCAGTTGATGCCGGCTGGGCGATGACCATCGTCGTGCCGGGGCCGACCACGGTCTGTGCCTGGCGCAGGAATTCAGGCGCTATCTTGAAGACGGCCAGGAGCTGGTCTGCCGAGACGGTGGTTTCCTCCGCTCCGGCTACCATCAGCCATCGGGCAATGGGTAGGCCGGTGTCCGGAGAGAGGGGATCCTCAGCGGACGGCGCCAGCCTGGTCAGCACGTGCAGTGTGAACTTGCGGTTCGGATCGTCCAGGGTGAACGGCGCGTGGCCGATCTCGACACCAGCGCGGAAGATACGGATGCGCCGGTCCTCGTTGGTTACGAGAATGGTGACCGGGCCTTCGGGCGCCGCCTCCGGTCGCCAGGCAATATCGCCCGTGCGCGGCAGTTCTCTGGCCAGTGCGCCGGTGGCGTCCACCGGCGCGACCAGCCCCGGGTGGGCAACCGTGCTGGGGAATTCCTTCTCGTCGGAGACGATGACTGTCAGTCCGGTCTTCGTCTCACCGTACAGCAGCTCGGCGAACTCATAGGGCATGCGCACGCAGCCGTGGGACGCCGGGTAGCCGGGCAGCCGACCCGCATGGAGTGCTACGCCGGTCCACGTGAGTCGCTGCATGTAGGGCATGGGCGCGTTGTTGTAGAGATTCGAGTAATGATCCTCGTGCTTCTGCAGGATCGTGAAGACACCGGTGGGTGTCTCGTGGCCCTTCTTGCCGGTGGATACCGTGGACGCGCCGATGATCACGCCGTTCCGGTACACGTAGGCCAGCTGCTCCGGCAGCGACACGATGAGCACAACGGGGCCTTGCGGCGACAACTCGGGGAGCCATGCGTATTCGCCCGGCTTCAGCATGGACGGCATGATCGTTTTCGCGGTGCCGAGCGTGGAAGTGTGCTTGGGCGGCGTCTGGCCGGCGATGGCAAGGCCCGGCAGGTTGAGCAGAAGTGCGAAGCAGGCGAGGGCGGCAGCGGGTCTTTTCATGTTCTGATGATACCGTGAGACAAGTCCCGCCGCCGAGTCATTGGATGGAAGGTCGCTTGATCCGAGGATCAACGGCAAGTAGCATGCCGAGCTCGCATGCATCGGCACGAGAGAGTAGCTTGTTTATCCGCAAGAAATTACCCGCCGCGCTGCTGATTTTTCTCGTGAGCCTTTGCGCGCAACCGGTGCTCGCAGCGATCGACGCAATTTCGGAGCTGAACCTCGATCGCGAGGCGGCAATCCGCGCCGGTGTGTCAGCCAGCATTCTGGATCTCGCGATGAACGCCGTCAGCTGCGGAGTGGCTTCCGGCGATCTTGAAACGCCAGCCACTCTGACGATAATCGATTACTCGTTGCCGTCAGCCCTTCCGAGGCTGTGGGTCTTTGACCTGCGCTCCGGCCAACTGCTCTTCAAGGAACTCGTCGCGCACGGACGCGACAGCGGCGATGGGGTGGCCACGCGATTTTCCGACGTGATGGGCAGCCGCCAGTCGAGCCTCGGATTGTTCCGGACGGCCGATGCCTACGTTGGGCACAACGGCTACTCGCTGCGCCTCGACGGGCTCGAGCCAGGCTTCAACAGCCACGCGCGCGAGCGCGAGATCGTGATGCACGGTGCGAAGTACGTTGATCCGGCTGCCGCCGGCGCCAGCGGGCACGTCGGCAGGAGCTGGGGGTGCCCGGCACTCCGTGAGGCGGTTGCCCGGCAGTTGATCGACACGGTTCGCGGCGGTGGGGTAATTTTTTCCTATTATCCCGATCCCGCCTGGCTCGCGACGTCGAAGTTCCTGCACTGCGACGCAGCCGCGCCTGTCACCGTCGCTTCGAACTGACAGCCGCGCGGGGCCTCAGTAGCACGTTCCATCGCGCTCGCTGGTTGAGGCCCGCCAGGTATCCGTGCGGCTCCGTTACGGCTGCGCGCCGCGGCTGCCTTGTGTAATTTCAATTCCGTCCCTCCTCAGCCGCCCAGAAACCGTCTTGACAACAGCCCTTGCATGTCGCGTCGGCCATCGGCGATCAGATAGATGATCACGCGTGCCTCGACGACACGGTATATCACCCGGTAGGGCTTGAAGAATACCTGCCGATACTCCTGGATCCCAAGAGATCGCAGCTCCTTTGGCTGCGATCCCCTTTCTGGGAATTCCGCGAGGTTTTCCGCCGCCGCGAGCAGACGATCGACAACATGGTCGGCGCTTGCGCGAGAGTCGCGCTCCGCGATGTAGTCGTACAGATCCTCGAGATCTCGCTCCGCGTCGCCCGTGAGCAGTACCTCGAATCGCATCAATCCGCCGCTTTACGTCCACGGAGCCGCCTGACCACATCGGCAACTGGCGTGACCTTGCCCTGCGAGAGCTGCTGGTTGCCGAGTGCGAGGAGCTTCAGCAGCGCGAGCGTTTCCTGCGTCTCCTCGTAGGAGGCTACGTCCTGGATCACTGCCCGGGCTTCGCCATTCTGCGTGATGACGAGTGGTCGGCGTTGCTCCGCCAGCTCGTGAAGCACTGCGGCAGCATTCGCCTTCAGGTAGCTGATGGATTTGACCTGGGTCGAGTAGCGCATCAGGAGTCCTCGGTTGCAGAACAATGGACCAAATATAGTCCTTAAAGAGTCCTCCTGCAACTCCGTCCCTGCACCATTTGAAACAATAACTTAGCGTTTTCAATGCCGGTGACCGCCTCCCGATGGAGCACCGTGCGTTCGGGACGACGACGACGGTCCACGCTTCGATGTCGCCGAAAGGCTGAAGGCGCTCTGGTAAAAGTCAGCGCACCAGCGGCTTGCGGAAGCGTAGCGTGAAGCGGTCGCTTTCGCCGATCGCGGCGTAACGCTCGCGGTTCGAGTCGCCCTCGCGGAATGTCGGCGGCAGCGACCAGACTCCCTCCGGATAATCCTTGGTGTCTTTCGGGTTCGCATTGACGTTGCTACGCCCGATCAATTCGAATCCGGCAGCTGTGGCGAGCGCGATCGCGTAGTCCTCGCGCACATAGCCTGACTTCGCGCGCGGATCCTGCAGCACACTGTCTGATGCGCGGTGCTCGACCATGCCGAGGATGCCGCCGGGCTTCAGTGCCCTGAACATCGCGGCCAGCATCGGTTCGGCGGCCTCGCGCGACATCCAGTTGTGCAGATTCCGAAAGGTCAGCACCATGTCGACGCTACCGTCGGAAACAGGCTTCAGTTCATTCGGATACTGCAATGCCGTGACGGTCGTTTTGCCATACAGGTCGGGTCGCGATGCCAGCTTGTCGGCATAGGCCTTCAGGTTGTCCAGGGTGTACTTGCTGTCCGTTTTCGTATCCCAGCTGGCCGCGATGTAGCGGCCGTGATCGCGGAGCAGCGGCGCGAGCACCTCGGTGTACCAGCCGCCGCCGCCCGGCCAGACTTCCATGACCGTCATGTCCTGACGCAGTCCGAAGAATGTGAGCGTTTCTTTCGGGTGGCGATAGACATCCCGCGCGCGATTGGCCGCGGAGCGGTGATCACCGGCGAGCGTTTTCTCGAGCGCAGCGGTGGTCGCCGCGTCGGTCATGGGTGCAGCAGTCGCTCCCGCCGTCGTCGCGCCCTGACCGGCGCAGGCGGAGAAAATCGTGGCTGCAACGACGGATGCAGCAAGAATGGTGCGCGGCGTGGACATGGTATGACTCCGTTCAGTTCTTGAGTTCGGCGGTGGCAACGAGTTCGATCATCGCTTCGGGGAAGTAAAGGCGGGGCACCTCGACGGCGGTCGCGGCCGGCGGCGCAGCGTTGGCCTGCCGGTAGCAGCGATCGCGCACATGCGCAGAGCGGCCAAGCGCCACGATGTCGGTCGTGTAGGCGACCTCGCAGACAACATCGCACAGCGTCAGATTGGCGGCTGCAAGGGCGGTCTGCAGGCGCTCGTAGATGCGCTGGATCTGCGCCTCCATGTCGCCCGGGCCGACCACTTCCATTGCGTCGTTGATCGCGGTCATTCCCGACAGGTACAAAGTGCCATTGGAGCGGACCGCGGCGCTGATATTGAAGCGCTCTTCGATCTCGCGGCTGATCCGGATCACCTGGTCCCAGCGTGCCATGGCTCTGGCTCAGGCCGCGCTGTCCGGCTCGAGATACGTGTAGCCCGCGAGTTCCGACTCGTAGAAGCGCTTGAGCGCCTGACCCTCGGCGACCGACAGGCGGCCGTCGCGCATGGCCCGCTCGCAGTCGCGCGCGAAACGGGGGTAGAGCTCATCGGTGTCGTATTGCATATAGCCGAGCACGGTGTTTGCGGTGTCGCCCTTGACGATCTCCTCGATCCACCAGCCGTGCTCGTCGTCGAGCCGGATGTGCACGATGTGCGTGTCGCCGAACAGGTTGTGCAGGTCGCCGAGCGTCTCCTGGTAGGCCCCGACCAGGAAAGCGGCGAGGAAGTATTCCTCGCCGGGCCGCAATTCGTGGACTTCGAGCGAGCGCTTGACGTCGCGCAACGACACGAAGCGGTCGATTTTACCGTCAGAATCGCAGGTGATGTCCGCAAGCACCGCGCTGCGGCCCGGTCGCTCTTCCAGCCGGTGCAGCGGCATGATCGGGAACAACTGGTCGATCGCCCAGCTGTCCGGCAGCGACTGGAACACGGACATGTTGCAGAAATAGGTGTCGGACAGCGCCGCCTCAAGCCCATCGAGCTCCTCGGGTATGCGGCCGAGCCGGCGCGTGACGTCGCGGACCTTGGCGCAGGTCGCCCAGTAGAGGCGCTCGGCCAGGCTGCGCATCTCGATATTGAGGTAGCCGAGGCTGAACATCTGTTGCGCCTGCTCGCGCGCCTGCTGGGCGTCATGCCAGCACTCAACCAGGCGGCGCTCGCTGACCGTCGCGTGAGCATCGAACAGGTCCGCGACCGGTTGTGGCAGGCGTCCGTCATCGGTCGCTGCGCGGTCCGGGGCACTAAAGAGGTCGAGGCGCGCGGCACCCAGCACATTGAAGACCAGCACGCTGTGATGCGCCGCGATCGCGCGTCCGGACTCGCTGATGATCACCGGGTGTGCGAGACCGCGGGCGTTGCAGACGCTCGCCACCCGGTAGACGACATCGCTCGCATACTCGCGCAGCGAATAGTTGGTGGACGACTCGAAATTGGTGCGCGAGCCGTCGTAATCGACGCCGAGACCGCCGCCGACGTCGATGTACTCGAGGCCGGCACCGAGCTTTGCAAGTTCAGCGTAGACCTGCGCCAGTTCGTTGACCGCGTCCTTGACGCGTCGGATGTCGTGCAACTGCGAGCCCGGGTGGCAGTGCACCAGCTTCAGGCAGTCCAGCATCTCGTGCTTGCGCAGCACTTCGACGAGCTCGAGGATTTCGGTCGTGAACAAGCCGAATTTCGAGCGATCACCCGCTGACTCACGCCACCTCCCGGCTCCCTCGGCCGCCAGCTTGACCCGCACGCCGATCTTCGGCCGCACCTGGTACTTTTCGGCGTGGCGCAGGATGTAACCGAGTTCGGAGAAATTCTCGACTACCGGGATGATCGAGCGGCCGAGCTTGGTCGCGAGGATCACGGCCTCGATGTAGCTGTCGTCCTTGAAGCCATTGCAGATGATCAGGCGGTCAGGCGCATCTTCGGTCATTGCCATGACAGCGAGCAGCTCGGGCTTCGAGCCGCATTCGAGCCCGAATCCGAGTTCCGCGCTGGCGCGATAGACTTCTTCGACGACCAGGCGCTGCTGGTTGACCTTGATCGGAAATACCGCGGCGTAGCGGTTCTTGTAGTCGTTCTCGGTGATCGCCGCGGCGAATGCATCGTGCAGCGAGCGCAGGCGGTCGCGCAGGATGTCGGAGAAGCGCAGCACCATCGGCGCGGTCAGGTCGCGCGCGCCCAGCTGCTGGACGACGTCATAAACATCGATCTCGCGGGTCTCGTCCCTGGCGGGCCGGCACACCACGTGACCGGCATCATTGATGCCGAAATACCCGCCGCCCCAGGAGCGCACGGCGTACAGCTCGTTGGAGTCTTCGATGCTCCAGGGCCGGGGCGTAACCGCGCCACGCGTCGTGCTGTCCAAGAACTCGTCCCCGTGCGGATCCCGGGCGCGGACGATATCAGATCGCGGGCGCCTGTAAACGGCTGCTCAGGCGTCGCGCGCGATGGGCCGCTCTGGATTGCGGATCCACTCGCTCCAGGAGCCGGCATAGAGCCGCCCGCCGGGGTGACCCGCCACCTCGAGCGCAAGCAGACCCTGGCAGGCAGTTACGCCCGAGCCGCACATGCAGATGGGAGCGGATCCACCCGTCAATCCGGTGCGCTCTCGCCACAGATTCGCGAGTTCAGCCTTTGAGCGGAACCGGCTTCTCTCGTCGAGATTGAGCAGGAATGGCAAGTTGACTGCGCCCGGGACATGCCCTGCAACGGTGTCGAGGGGTTCCACTTTGCCCGCGAAGCGCTCAGCCCCGCGCACGTCCACGACCAGTTCGCCGCGCGCCAGCGCCTCTGCCACGCCAGTTGCGTCGCAGAGCATCTCCGGCCGCGGCCGTGCGACGAATTGCCCGGGCCGGCGCGCGACGCTCCCGTCCGAAACGGGATGCCCTTCTTCAAGCCAGGCGGCGTAACCGCCATCCAGCACGGCGACGAAGTCATGGCCGAGGTAGCGGAGCATCCACCAGAGTCGTGCAGCATAGGCGCTGTTTCCGGCGTCGTAAGCGACAACCTGTGTACCGCTGGCCACGCCCCAGCGCGACAGCGTCGCCACGAATGCGTCGATCGGCGGCAATGGGTGACGGCCCGTTTTCGGCGTGACGGGCGCGGACAGATCGCGTTCGAGGTCGGCATGGATGGCGCCGGGAATGTGGCCGGCCTGCCAGGCACGCGCGCCTGCGTTCCGGTCGCTGAGGTCGAAGCGGCAGTCCGCCACCAGCCAGTCCGGATCGGCCAGTCGGGCGGCCAGTTCGCCGGCGGACACCAGAGTCGTATGCGGCAGCGATGCTGCGGCCGGAGGCAGGCTCTTTTTCATGCGCGCCTGATCGGCAGGCGCCCCGCGATCGCCATCGCGGTGGTGGTGATCAAGGATCCTGCCATCGCGAACGCCATGTCCTTCTGCCCGTCCCATACATCCCCTTGGGTGCCAAGGTAGGCCTGGCCGAGGTCGCCACCGAACAGGAGCGCCGCGGCCCATTCGATCAATTCGTAAATACCCGCGTGCGAAGCCATGAACAGGAATGGAAACAGGTAGGCCCAGGAGCGGGGATAACGTCCGTAGTGCGCGAAGATCTCGACCGCGGCCGGCGCCACCAGCAGGCCGTAGAGAAAATGCACCAGCCGGTCAAAGTGATTTCGCTCGAAACCGAGCAACTCATTCAACGTCCCGCCGGTCAGCGCCCGGAACCACACGTCGTAGGGCACCAGCGCATAGGTGTAATGCGCGCCGATGGCATGCAGTGAGAAGAATGTGAACAGGCAGGTGTAGGTGAAATTGCTGAAACGAAGGCGGCGCGCCGTCAGCACAAGTATCGGAACGGCGATGAAGACCAGCACATTTTCCAGCAGCCAGTCCTGCCGGTAGACGGGCGTGATCGCGAGCGCGAGCCACAAAAGGCCAAACAGCGCCAGCAGCGTCAGCGGGTAACGCCACATCGAGATTGTTTTACGGTACATTCTGCGACCTCATGACCAAGCACACAGTCCATATCCATTTCCCCGGCCGCCTGATTTTCCTCGGCTTTGGCAGCATCGGCCAGGGTGTCTTGCCGCTGATCATGCGCCATATCGGGGGCCTGACGGCCGACCGGATCACGATCGTCACTGCCGACGATGCGGGGCGATCGGAGGCCGAGCAATTCGGCATCCGCTTTGTGAACCACCCGTTGACGCGGGAGAATTTCCGGCACGTGCTTGACCCGCTGGTCGGCCGCGGCGATTTTGTACTGAACCTTTCGGTCGATGTCTCGAGCATCGCGCTCATCAAACTGTGCCACGAAAAGGGCGCACTTTACCTCGACACCTGCATCGAGCCCTGGCCCGGCGGTTATACCGACCCGAATATCCCGGCCAGCCGCCGCACGAACTATGCGCTGCGCGAGGAAGTGCTCGAGGTGCGCAAGTCCTATACGAATGGGCCGACGGCCGTCATCACGCATGGCGCCAACCCGGGTCTGGTGTCGCATTTCGTCAAGCAGGCGCTCATCGACATCGCGACCGACACGGGCCACGACGCGCCCACACCTGCGACGCGCGAGGAATGGGCGAAACTCGCGATGGATCTCGGCATCAAGGTCATCCACATCGCGGAGCGTGATACCCAGGTATCGAGCCGCCCCAAGATGCCAGGCGAATTCGTCAACACCTGGTCGGTGGATGGATTCGTCAGCGAAGGCAGCCAACCCGCCGAGCTCGGCTGGGGTACGCACGAGCGACACTTCCCGCGCGATGGCCGGCAGCACGATTTCGGGCGCAAGAGCGCGATCTTCCTGACGCAACCCGGCTGCGCAACGCGTGTGCGCACCTGGACGCCTAGAGCCGAGTATTTCCACGGCTTCCTGATCACGCACGGTGAGGCGATCTCGATCTCGGACTTCCTGACCATGCGGCAGAATGACCGGGTTATCTATAGGCCGACGGTGCATTACGCCTATCACCCTTCCGACAACGCCGTGTTGTCGGTACACGAGTTCTGCGGCCGCAATTATCACCAGCAGGAAGACAAGCGAATCATGATGGGCGACATCACGACCGGCATCGACGAGCTGGGTGTGCTGCTCGCCGGGCACGCGAAGAACGCCTATTGGTATGGATCGCAGCTGTCGATCGACGAGGCTCGCGCGCTCGCTCCATTCAACAGCGCGACCTCATTGCAAGTCACCGTCGCCGCGCTGTCGGGCATGATCTGGGCCATCGAGAATCCCGCCAAGGGCGTCGTCGAGCCGGACGAAATCGATTTTCGCCGCAATCTCGAAATCTGCATGCCCTACCTCGGGCCGGTGGTCGGCAAGTACACCGACTGGACCCCGCTCTTTGATCGCAGCCGGCTGTTCCCGGAGGATCTCGACGAAGGCGATCCCTGGCAGTTCAAGAACATCAGGGTATAAGCAGTTCGTACTCGATCGCCTCGACACTCACCTTGACCACGCCGGTCGGCAACTCGATCTCGAATTCGTCTCCGATGCGTTTTCCCAGCAGCGCGCGGCCCAGCGGTGAATCCATGCTGATGTAATCGGTGCCCTGGTCGAATTCATCGGGCCCGACGATCCGGTGCCGGCGCCGCGTGCCTGCTTCGTCGACGACGGTTGCCCAGGCACCAAAAAAAATTCGCGTTCGATCGGTGGGCGGCTGCGAGACGATGACCATGCCGTCGAGGCGGCCGCGCAGGAAACGCACACGCCGGTCGATTTCGCGCAGCCGGCGCTTCCCATAAATGTATTCGGCGTTCTCGGATCGATCGCCCTGGGCAGCCGCCTCGGCGACCGCCTCTGTCACCGCGGGCCGCTCGACGCGCCAGAGTTGATCGAGTTCGGCTCGCAGCCGGCGGGCACCTTCGGGTGTCACGTATTTGGAGCTGGAACGCGTGGGTGGCCGTGGGCCCGCCATGTCAATCTCACGGAGTTTTTCAACTCTTTGAATGTTAGAGGGTTTCTACTGGGTTTAGCCAGCCGGCGCCTTACCCCGGGCGACCGCCGTGGTAGCTGCCCCGGGCGCCTGTCCGCACGGACTGTGGCACGGTTCACGTTCACCGGCGGACGTCGGAGCTACGCTTCATTCGAGCATCTGTCTCTCCTTGAGTATCCCCTAGCGGACTTCCTTCCCTTCACCGAATGTCCGCTTTTCAGCCCCGGGCCAAAACCCGGGGCTTTTTTTCGCCCGCTAGAATCGGCGCCTGAAATTGCGGCTGCCTCATACTGCGCACCCTGTCGATCCTGGAGACCCGCAATGCACCGTCGCACCGTTTTCATTGCCCTGGCACTCGTGTCGTTCGCCGTGTCTGCAGCCGAGACAGTCACTGCGCCCCTGGCCTCCGGCATCGACATGACCGCGATGGACAAGAATGTGCGCCCGCAGGACGACCTGTTCCGCTACGTGAATGGAAGCTGGCTCGCGAACACGCCATTCCCGGCCGAATACGCGAGCGCGGGCATCGGCATCATGCTGTTCGAGAAGGCACAGGAAGACGTGCACGCCATCCTGCTCGAGGCGGCGGCCGCCGGGGAGGCGGCGACCCCCGGGATGCGCCGGCTCGGCGACATGTATACGAGCTTCATGGATGAGAAGCGCGTCGAGGAGCGCGGCGTCGCCCCGCTCGCGGCGCTATTCGCGGATATCGCCGCGATCGACGGCCCGCAGGCGCTCGCCCGCTTTTTCGGGCGCGCGCAGGGCCTCGGCATCGACGTGCCGATGGGCACCTACGTCTTTCCGGACGCGCGGAAATCAACACACAATATCGCCTATTTCAGCCAGTCCGGTCTGGGTCTGCCGGATCGCAATTACTACCTGCTCGATGAACAGACCTACATCGACATCCGCAAGAAATACGTCGATTACCTCGCGAAGCTTTTCACGCTCGCGGGCGAGCAGGGTGGCGCAGAACGCGCCGCCAGGATCCTGGAGCTCGAGACGGCCATCGCGCGTGACCAGTGGACGCCGGTGCAGAACCGCGATCCGGTCGCGACTTACAACCGCCATGGCCTCGACTCGGCCAATGCACTTGCGCCGGAATTCGACTGGCGCGCGTTCTACGCCGCGAGCGGGCTGCCGGCAGGCGAATTCATCGTAAGGCAGCCGAGCTATGCAACCGCGCTCGGCAAACAGCTGGGCGCCGCCTCCCTTCCTGTCTGGAAGGACTACCTGAAGGTCCGCACGATTGGCGCCTATGCGCGCGTGCTGCCAGCTGCATTCGTCGAAGCTTCCTTCGATTTCAATTCCCGCACCCTGCGTGGCACCGAAAGCCTGCGGCCGCGCTGGAAGCGCGCCGTGGTCGAGACCGACAACGCGATGGGCGAGGCGATTGGCGCCGCTTACGTCGCGCGCCACTTCCCGCCGGAAGCCAAACAGCGCATGGACCAGCTGGTCCGCAACCTGCTGGCCGCATTCGACCGCGGCATCGACTCGCTTGGATGGATGAGCGCACCGACCAAGGCCGAGGCCCATGCAAAGCTTGGCAAGATCCGGGTCAAGATCGCCTATCCGGACAAATGGCGCGACTACGAAGGGCTCGAGATCCGGCGTGACGACCTGCTCGGCAATGTCGTGCGCTACACCCAGTTCGAGTGGAACTGGCAGGCAGCGCGTGCTGGGCAGCCCAAGGACCCCGATGAGTGGTTCATGACGCCGCAGACGGTCAACGCCTATTACCTGCCGACCAACAACGAGATCGTGTTCCCGGCCGCGTTCCTGCAGCCGCCGCTGTTCAACTTGCAGGCTGACGATGCCGTCAATTACGGCGCGATCGGCTCGGTCATCGGCCACGAGATCAGCCACGCTTTTGACGATCGCGGACGCCAGTACGACGGCGACGGCAATCTCCGGGACTGGTGGACGCCCGAGGACAACGAGAAATTCAAGGAGCGCGCCGGCGGTCTGGTGCGCCAGTACTCCAGCTTCCAGGCGCTGCCGGACCTCAACGTCAATGGCGAACTGACGCTCGGCGAGAATATTGGCGACCTGTCGGGCGCGGCGGTGGCCTACGCCGCCTACCAGAAGTCGCTGGGTGGCGCCGAGGCGCCAGTCATCGATGGCTACACCGGAGCACAGCGCTTCTTCCTGGGTTTCGGACAGTCATGGCGCACCAAGTGGCGTGAAGGGCTGTTGCGTGAAGTCGTGCTGACCGATCCGCATTCGCCGAGCGAATTCCGCGCCAATGGCGTAGTCGCCAACATGGACGAGTTCTACGAAGCCTTCGGCGTGCGCGAGGGGGACAAGCTCTGGCGTCCCGCCGCCGAGCGCGTGAAGATCTGGTGACCCGCGTCCCGGCTGCCCGCGGAGTGGCCGCGGGCAGCGCTTTGCCCTGATAATGCGGGCCCATGAGTCATAGCGCCCCGTATTTCCGTCTGCTCGTCGTGCCTGCTGTATTGCTGGCGCTGGCGGCCTGCACGCCGTTCGAATCCTTGCGGCACAAGGTGCCGAAGGCGGCCGGGAAACCGGCAGCGGCCGCGCCAAAGCCGGAATTGCCGCTTGCCACCGCGACGCACCGGTTCATCATTGCGCCGGGCCAGGATGTCGTCGGCCGCCTGCAGCTAACCATTGCACGTCACGAAGACACGCTGACGGACATTGCGCGCCGCTTCAATGTCGGCTACGAGGAGATCATCCGCGCCAATCCGGGCGTTGATCCCTGGCTGCCCGGCGAGGGAACACCGGTTGTGCTGCCGACCGAATTTGTGCTGCCCGATGCGCCGCGCGAAGGGCTGGTGCTGAATCTCGCCGCGATGCGACTCTATTATTTCCCGAAGCGCGAGAAGGATGCGCCGATCGAGGTGATTACCCATCCGATCGGCATCGGCAGGGTCGGCTGGGTGACGCCCGAGGGCAGCACGACAGTCGTCGCGCGTATCAAGGATCCGGTCTGGATACCGCCATTGTCGGTACGCCAGGAGCACGCCAAGGACGGCGACATCCTGCCGGTGAAGGTGCCGCCCGGACCGGACAATCCGCTGGGGCGCCACATGTTCAGGCTCGGCTGGCCCAGTTACCTGATTCACGGCACCAACAAGCCCCCCGGCGTCGGCATGCGCTCGAGTCATGGCTGCATCCGCTTGTACCCGGAAGACATCGAGGCCCTATACGAATCGGTTCCGATCGGCACGCGCGTGACCGTCGTCAATCAGCCCTTTCTGTTGGGCTGGCGCGGCGAGCAGCTCCTGACCCAGGCATATGAGCCGCACGATGACGACAAGCGCGACTGGTCAGACGTGCCAAAGGCGCTGCGCAAGAACGCGGTCAAGCCGCGCGTAACGCTATGGAAGAGGGTCGCGGCGCAAACCGACTCGATCGACTGGGAAGCGATCCGCCAGGCGGCGGCCAAGCCGCGTGGCATCGCGCTGCCGGTCGGGCCGGGGCCGGCGCTGAATCTCGAGGCGCTGCTGGCGCGGGCGCCGCGGGTGCGCAATGCCTTGCCGCAGGGCGCCAGCTGGGACGGCATCGAAGACCAGTACGTGGGCGAGCCGGAGTTCAAGAAGCCGGCAGTCACCGGCGAAGCTGACACGGCGACCGCCAGCCGCTGATCAGGGCGTGTCTGGGCGCGCCGCGAGCGCGCAGGTCATCGAACCTCCAACCACCGCGAGCGCGCCGACGATGCTCCACGCATTGAGGCCCTCCGGCGCCAGCAATTCCCAGCCGAGCCTGTCGACCAGCCACATCGACGCCATCGTGAATAGCGGCGCTGTCGCCAGCACCGCGCTGACGCGGGACACATCCCAATAATGCAGGGCCTCGCCGAAAGCGCCGTAGGCGATCAATGTGTTGGCGCAGCAGAAGGCAAGCATCGAAAGCTGCAGCCCATCCAGGTTCAGCACGGCAACGGGCGCAGCGACCGGCAACAGCGCGAGCGTTGCGCCGACATACAGCATCCATAGCACCTGGCGCGACGTGAAGACCGTCAGCAGGCGTTTCTGCGCGAGTCCGTAGATCGCCCAGGCGATCGCCGCGACGATCATCAGCGCAACGCCCAACCCCAGGCCTTCGGTGGGCCGGGCGAGCTCCGGCAGGCGGCGATTGAAGAACAGCAGCTGGCCGATGCCCAGCAAGATGAATCCGAGCCACTGGCGCGCCGCAAAGCGCTCGCGGAACACGAATACGCCGCCCAGCAGGAGCAATAGCGGCGCGAGCTGGATGACGACCTGCGCGACCGAAGGCGTCGTGTGGCCAAGCGCCATCAGGTAGAGCAGGTAGTTAGCCAGCAGAGTCGCGAGCGCGATGCCGAGGATTGTCCACGCGCTCCGCCCGGTGCCGCGCAGACGCGGCAGCTGGCCGCGCCAGGCGAGGAATATGCCGAGACCCAGCATCGATACTGCGAAGCGCCACCAGGTGATCGTGTACGCGTCCATGCCGGTCAACGCGACCTTTAGCGCAATCGGCAGGAACCCCCACAGCACTGCGGTGGTCAGGGACATGGTGAAGCCGAGCTGCCAGCGCCCGGTGTCGGTATTCATGCGGATCCGTGATTGTCGATGAGCGGGGTTCGGCAGCATAAACCAGCCGGGCCCGTGCAGTTGCCCTGTGATAACCTTTCGCAAACCCGCGGGAGTGACCGGTGGCGGAACGACTGACCGGTATACAGGTATACGAACACGCCGGTTCCGAACAGGCCATCGCGGAGACGCCGACCGCAATCACGGCATTTGTGGGCCGCAGCTTGCGTGGTCCGGTCGATCAACCCGTGCAGCTCGCGAGCTTCGCCGATTTCCTGCGTATATTCGGCGGACTCTGGCAACCCAGCACGCTTTCCTACGCCGTTGAACAGTACTTCGAGAACGGCGGCCGCACCGCGTTCGTGGTCCGGATCGCGAACGGAGCGCGCTGCTGTACGCTCACGCTGCAGGCAGGCGAGAGAGCACTGGTGCTGCAGGCGCAGTCGCCGGGTACGCGCGAATTCCTGCGCGCGGCGGTTGACTACGACGGCATCGGCGACAACGAGGAAGACCGGTTCAATCTCGTGCTGCAACGCGTCCGGACGCCGGGCTCCGAGCACATCGAAGACCAGGAAATCTACCGGCGCCTGACGGTGCTGCCGGATGCCGCGCGCGATGTCACGACAATGCTTGCTGACTCCCAGCTCGCGAGGGTCGTGGGCGCGGTGCCGCTGCAGCGCCCGGACCAGACACCGCGCAGCGACCCGCGCGGGATTGCCGGTTACGTCATGTCGAGCCCGGATGGTGATGATGGCGGCGCGCTGACCGACTACGACCTGATCGGCTCCGCGGCGCGTGGCACGGGCCTGTTTGCGCTGGACGCCATCGAGACATTCAACTTCCTGTGCATTCCGCCGTTGGCGCGTGACGCCGATGTCGGTGCCAGCACGTTGCTGGTCGCCAATCGGTATTGCCGCGAACGGCGGGCGCTGCTGTTTGTCGATCCGCCGGTCGCCTGGGATTCGGCCGGCAAGGCGCTCGCGGAGATGCGCAACTGGCCGCTGCCCAGCGACACGGCATGCATGTACTTTCCGAGGCTGCTGGCCTACGACAAGTTGCGTGGCCGCTTCGAGGCATTCGCGCCCTGTGGCGCGGTGGCCGGAACACTGTCGCGGGCGGCGGATGTCGCGCCGTTCTGGTCCGCTGCGACCGGTGAGGACACCGCGTTGCGTCCGGGGCTGCGGCCGATGTGCGCAGTCGACGACAACTACCGCGCGCGGCTCGTGGCCTGTGGCGTCAATACGGTGCAGACGGTCCGGCGCCCCGGCCGCGAAGTGCCGATCGCGTGCACCATGGCCGGTCCGGGAGCCGGAGCGGCGGACTGGCGCATGCTTCCGGCGCGCAGGCTTGCGTTCATGATCATCAGCAGCGTCGAGCGCGGCACGCGCTGGATGCTGTTCGAACCCAATGAGCCGCCGACCTGGCGGCGTGCCGCGGCGCAGGTCCGGGCCTTCCTGAGTTCACTCGAGGAGCGCGGCGCGTTTGCGCATCGTGAGCCTGGCGATCGCTGGTTCGTGCTGTGCAACGAGCGAGTCAACCGTGAACAGCATCGCGAACGCGGCATCGTCAATCTCCTGTTCGGTTTTGCAGCCGCACGATCGGGCGAATTCCACGCCTTCATGGTCAGTCATCGTGCCGGCGGCAGCCGCGCGCAGGCAGTGAGTCCCAATCTGAGCGGTTTGCCGGGGACCGGCATTACGCAAGCACTCGAGGAACTCGAACTGCCCGCCGAACGCAGCGTCTGATTCAGGCGCTGCCGTAACCGCCGCCACCCGGCGTTTCGATCACGAGCACATCACCCGCTTTCACCTCGACAGTCGCGCACGCGGACAATTCGCGCGTCCCGCCACCCACGAGTTCCAGCCGGTTGATCCCGGTTGCACCATCGCCGCCGCCTGCAAGACCGAATGGCGCGATGCGGCGGTGATTGGACAGGATGGCCGCAGTCATGGGCTTGCGGAATTCGATGCGACGAACGAGGCCGTCGCCACCGCGCTGCCGGCCCGCACCACCGGAGCCGCGGCGGTAGCGGAATTCGCGCAGCAGCACCGGATAGCGTGCTTCCAGCACTTCGGGGTCAGTGAGCCGCGAATTGGTCATGTGTGTCTGCGCGCCGGAGGCGCCGTCAAAGCCGGGTCCAGCGCCTGCGCCGCCCGCAATCGTCTCGTAGTACTGGCGCTCGGAATCTCCGAATGTCAGGTTGTTCATGGTTCCCTGCGAAGCGGCCAACGCGCCGAGCGCTCCGTACAAGGCGTCGACGATGCACTGCGAGGTTTCGACATTGCCGGCGACGACCGCGGCCGGCGGCACGGGATTCAGCATCGATCCCGGCGGAACGCGGATTGTCAGCGGCCGGAGGCAACCTTCGTTGAGCGGGATATCGGCGTCGATCAGTGTGCGAAAGACATACAGCACTGCCGCCGTGCAGACGGCGAGCGGTGCATTGAAGTTGCCGGCGCTCTGGGCCGATGTGCCAGCGAAGTCGATCACCGCGGCGCGCGCCGCCCGGTCGATCCTGACCGTGACCTCGATCGCACTGCCGTCGTCGAGTTCGTAACGGCGGTGTCCATCGGAAAGACGCCCGATGACCTCGCGCACGAATGCGTCGGCATTGTCCTGGACATGACCCATGTAGGCCTCGACTTGCCCGCGGCCAAAGAGCTCGATGAGTAGCCCGAGTTCCGACATGCCGCGTGAATTGGCGGCGAGCTGCGCCTTCAGGTCGGCGACATTCTGGTCCGGATTGCGGGCCGGCCAGTTGCCGGATGCCAGCACGGCCCGCAGTTCGCGCTCGCGCAGGCGGCCGCCGTCAACCAGCAGGAAATTGTCGATCAGCACGCCTTCCTCGTCGATGACCCGGCTGGCCGGCGGCATGGAGCCGGGCGTGATACCGCCGATGTCCGCATGGTGTGCGCGCGATGCCACGTAGAACGCCGGACGGCGATCGCCTGCGGTGAAGACCGGGCTGACGACGGTGATATCCGGCAGATGCGTCCCGCCGGCATAGGGCGCATTCAGCATCCACGCACGCCCCGGGCGCAGCTCGCCGGCGTTGCGCTCAATCACCGCGCGCACGCTTGCGCCCATCGAGCCGAGATGCACGGGCATGTGCGGGGCATTTGCGATCAGCGCACCCTGCGCGTCAAAAAGGGCACAGGAAAAATCCAGCCGCTCGCGGATATTGACGGAGACTGCGGTCGCCTGCAAAACGGCGCCCATCTGTTCCGCGACCTGCATGTAGCGGTGATTGTAGATCTCGAGCAGCGCCGGATCCGGGTGCCGAACCGCGGCGCGTTCCTGTGTCACGGCGCCACCCCGCACGAGCTTCAGCTCGCCGCTGTCGAGAAGGCGCAGGTTCCATCCGGTTTCGACGATGGTCGTTGAATTGGGCTCCACGATCAGTGCCGGTCCGACGATCGCATCCCCGGTCGAAAGACTCGCGCGATCAATCGCCATCACTTCCCGCCAGCCCTCGAACCAGGCCGCGACGCGGCCATCCTCTGCCTGCGACCTGGTCGCGGTAGCGCGTGGCAGGTCGCCGGCCGTCGCCTCGCCCGGCGCCAGGACCTCGGCACGCAGGGTCGCGACGATCACGCCGTCAAGATCCGGAATGAATCCGAAACGCTGGCGAAACTCGGCGCTGAAGCTGTCCAGCATCTGCTGGAAGTCATCGAGCGGAATGCCAATCGCGGTCTCGGTGCCCGATGCGCGCAGCTCGACGATCTGCGACAGGCGGAGCGTCGCGGCACCGGCGCCCTGTGCGATAAGCGAATCGCGCAGCTTCAGGCACATCGTGTCAAGTTCGGCCGCGAGTGATGGGCGCGAAACTGATGCGAGTGGCCGCTCGACGCTCTGCCTGCGCTGCAGGCTGCGGTCGGCGAGACCGATGCCCCAGGCCG
>CAYYQQ010000031.1:0-29050 GCA_964473595.1 uncultured Steroidobacteraceae bacterium
GAACGCCGCCAATGGCAGTCGTCAGAAACTGATTCGCCTGCACCATATGTGCATCTGCAACGATTGCGGGAACATCATTTGACTCCAGGCAGGCCTTCAACACATAGGCATCCATCGGTTCGAAGAACCGCGCCAGGACCAATAGACTGCCGTGGCCCACATTCGCATTGTCAGGGGTTTCAGTCATTGTTCTGTCAGCGCGATTCTCACCGGGTTACCACCCGAAAACCAATGTGATGATCACCGTAATCCGGCGGATCCTCAAAATGACGATACGCCGAACGCGCCGCCAGGAACGGGCCACCCCACCATCCGCCTTTTTCCACTTTCACCTTCCCGCTGGCAGGCCCGGTTGGATCCACGGCGGCCTCCGCCGCGTAATTGCCCAGCCAGTCTTGCACCCATTCCATGACATTCCCAGCCATGTCCTGCGCCCCCACCCAACTGACACTCAGCGGGTAGCTGCCGACCGGCTTCAGGCCCTTGCTATCGACCACGTTGGCGCGATCGCCGTCGAATTCATTGCCCCAGGGATATGCCGGTGACTTCGGGCCACGAGCCGCAAACTCCCATTCCGCTTCACTCGGCAGGCGCCCGCCACGCCAACGGGCGTAGGCATCAGCCTCGTACCAGGTCACGCAGGCGGCAGGATTCCCCGGCACATTGCCTTGGCAATCCCTTGGAAGCTGCTCGACAGCCTGGCCGCGCAGCCATTCCCACCCGGCTTCAGTCCAATGGCTCCTGTTTCGATAGCCGCCGTCACGCACAAAAGCGCTGAACGACTCGTTCGTCACCTCGTACTTGTCGATCCAGTAGCCATTCGTAATGCGGACATCGTGCTGCGGTTGTTCGCTCGCCAGTTCTCTCAGGACAAAGCGCGGCGGGTTCAGTGCCTTCACGCCGGGAATCTCCGCGTCAGCGGTTCCCATGCGAAAGGACCCAGCGGGCACCCAGACCTGTTCGATCCCTTGCGGGTCCAATCGAACCTGGCCGGCCGTCGGTGCAGAAGCAGGCCTGGCAACAGGAAGTGGACTCTGGCAGCCGGCCAGAATCACGAGCGCAATGGCTATTGGTAGGTCTCGCCATTGAGCTTGAGCCATCCAGCCTGATGCTGGCCGCTCGGATCGTGATGCGTCCAGTGAATGAGTCCGCCCTTTTCGTTCCATTCGTATTCTCCGTTGAACGCGACGGTATCGCCAGTACTGAGGGTGGCGATTCTCGGGGCGAGGTCAATGTTGTGGGCAACCAGCAGCGTCTGTCCGGATTCAAGACGCAGGACGAAGCGCTGGTGGCGGCTGCCGTCATTGTCATCGGAAAGTATCTTCACGACGACGCCTTCACCTGTGACCTGAACGCCACTCTTCTGTTCCCTGAACGCACTCGCAATCGCGTCATCGGCGACTGTCGCTGGAACCTGGAGCTGCTCGGGCCCCCTGGTCTGGTCCCAGCCGAAATACAGCGCCGCGATGATGGCTATCGCAAGAAGATACTTCTTCACCTTGAAATCATGCCTTGTATCTGCATTGCGGTGTACTCTGCTGCCAGCGCACACGATCTGGCCAAGTTGACGTGAAGCTCGACGGGAGCAACAATTCCTGGTCGAACAATTGTCCCACAGAAAAGGGCTTCCTAGCCTGAGACCGGAGAACGACCATGACTCGACCAAGCACTGCCAGTGTTCGACGGTTGATTGAGATTACGATCGTGCTACTTGTTCCCAGTCTCCTGATGGCCGCATCGCCAGCCACGGCCGAGTCGCCCACGGCCGGCAAGCAGATACGGGTGAAGATGTCACTTCATGTGACCGGCACCTATCAACATACCGGCCCCAAAGTGATACCCCAGCTATCGACGTATCTAACCGTCAAGTCCGCTCTCGACAACAGTTACACCACGGAGTATGTGGTCGCACCCGAAACGATCCTCACGGGCCTCCAGAAATCCAACCCGCTGGACCCGGCTTCGCAGAAAGAGATGGACGACTACAACGCCAGGGTCAAGGCGCAAGCCGACAGGGTTTACCACAGTGCCGACGATCTGCGCGGCAAGGGATCGGGTGCGCCCGCCGGCCTCAAGCCCGCGATGAATCCGATGGCGATGATGAATCCGGAGATGATGCAAAAGATCATGGCCTGCGGCAGCGATCAGGCTTGTAAACAGCGGATTGTCATGGAAATGATGTCGCAGCAGCAGATGCCGTCATCGGGCCCGGGTGCGCAGGTGCAAGCCGATGTGCAGGCGATCAGCAATATGTGCATCAACGAGAAGCACCAGAAGATGGGCAGCAAGGGCTACGAGGACTGCATGAACGAAGAAGGCGAGAAGCGTTCAACGGTAAAACGCAGCGCCGCCGACAATGAAGCGGAGATTCCCGAACTCCCGGATCGCTATCTGCTTTATTCCAATGCCCCCAGGGAAAACGATCAGTTCAAGGACTGCCAGTTCAAGGCTCACGCGAAGGTCAACGAGAGTGCTACCCTGGGTGGCATCAGTGATGGTGAGGGTGGAGGCGAGTACGGGGAGGGCAGCTTTACCAATAAGGGCGAGAGCGACAATAAGCAAAGCGCCGAGTTGGCTCAGTCAAACCTTACGCGTTGTGCCCTGGCGCAGGCCGTATTCGATCCCAAGACCAACTTGTTCTGGACAAATCTGTCTCTGCAAAGGGCTGACGCCATGGTCGTGTCAACAAGGGGCCTCCCATATCGTGTAGAGCGCCCGGAATCTATCGACGAGTGGATTGCAGCCACTTTGTTGGGAGCACCGGCCAGCGGGTCCAAGACGCAAAAATTCGGGTTCCAAGCCGCTACATTCACCTGGTCATTTGTCAGGGAGTAGCGCCTTGATGAGCTTATTGCGACGGCGCAATAAGGGGACACTCTTGCCTGTTCTTGCGCAGTCGCCGCTTTTCACGGTACTCCTGGCGCTGCCGCTTCGCGCCATGCTTATCGTCGTGTTCGTAGTCGCGAACATTGCCGCGAATGGTGCCCTGGCGGCTGGCGTAACGGTGCGCGCCGTAGTGCCACCCGTGATCGTGCTGCATGATGGCGATCCGACACCGATCGATGTCACTGCGGCGATGCCACTTGCGGATGCCGATGAGCTGATTGGCGGGTCGGTCGACGCCAGAGTGCAACTCGAGTGCCCAAACGGCGCGACACAGACGCTGAGCGAAAGATTCCACGCGGTCGTGAACGGCAAGTCTGCCAAGTCGCGCTGCGCGATCGACCTGAAGTCCGGCACGGCGGTCGCCACGGCGCTCGCCGCCGCGCCTGACAAGGCCACCGACGATGACGCTTCCATCAGCGGCGGCCTCTATGCGATGACGTCGCACCACACACAATTTGGGCTCACGGTCACGCCGGGCGCCAAGGCGAACACCGAGGCATTTGTCGTCGATGGTGAGGCACTTGTCAGCGCTCCAAAAACACCGGATCCCGTGTCGCTGAAAGAGGGCCAGGCATTCAATTCCCTTACGGGCAAGGTCGCGCGCATCCCGGAGCAGACTTTTCAGCGCATCGCAGCCGCTTATTCGCAACTCGACCTGGCGCAGCTCGGTCGCGCGGCGACGCCGCAAATCGCCGCGACACTGCAGTCACAATGGATGGCCGCCTTGAAGCAGCCAGGAAATGTTGCCGCACGAAAGGCGCTGGCCGAAACGCACGCACAACTCAAACTCGACTCCGCGCTGGTATCGAAGTATCAGGTCGCACGGTCCAACCCGATTGCCGGCACCATCCCCGCACCGGTCTCAACGCTGCTGCTTGGCAATGTGTTTCAGAATCCCATGCAGGGCGACTATCGGCTGGCTTATTGTTTGATCAATAATCAATGCGGTGAGGCGACGGCGCACGCCTGGTGTCGGGCCCACGGATTCCACAATGCGGCGAAGTGGATGCCTGCCTTCGATATTGGCGCCAGGACACCGACGCAGAGGATGGGTGGCAGCGACGTTTGCGACCGTGGGCCCTGTGACGGATTCGCCTCCATTACTTGCGAGTAAAGCGCTACCGCAGCGCGCAAACAATGCCAGCCGAGAAAGAGGGAATCAGGAATCCCAGGTACTGGGTCGAGAAGTTCATCGAAGCCGCCGTCCTCAGCGTGCCGCTCGCGTTTGTCGCGAAGCTGACCGATCCACTCCAGGCACATTTTTTCGACGAACCGCGGGCGGTCCCGTGGATTGCCCTGCCTTTCGGCGTGGCCGCATGGCTCAGCTGGAGGTTTCTGCGCCCCGGTCAGTCTGCAGTCCTGAATTGGCGCGTTGTCGGGTTCCTGGCGATCTATTGCAGCGTCTTCGCCGTGGCAAGTGCAAGCGACCTGCTCGTCTGGCGCCGGATGCCGCAGGCGTACGAGGGGCAGACCGGATCCGGCCGAGGCTGGATCCTGCCAGTGACATTCGGCGACTGGAGATACTGGGTCGCGCCGCGCAGTTCGTCGCGGCCCAACAATCCCGTGGTCGTGCTGCTCGATCATCCGCAGGGAGCGACCAGCGAATGGCTTCGCTGGCAGGACCGTCGCATCATCGAGATGGCGCGCAAGGGCGGCGCGCTGGGCGTTGCATTCGACGTCACATTCACGGGTCCCGCGGAGATCGACGCGCTCTTTTGCAAGTCGGTGACGGATTCTGGCTTTCCCGTCCTGTCCGCCTACGAGTTCAGAAAGGACGAGGTTCTCGGACTCTACGCGATTTCGCCGGATACACAGCAGCTACCGTGCCTGCCCCTGGTCAATCAAGGGCACGCGATGGGACTTGCGGAGGCTGACGAGCGGGTTCGCACAATTCCACTTTTCTGGAGTGGCGTGAAGGGCAGGCAGGCGCCTCTCAGCGTGCGCGTCGCACAGTGCATCTACTCTCAGTGTGCGAGTAACGATCTTCCGGTACCGAATGACAGGCTCCTGCGTTTCCTGCCCCCGAGCGCCGGCACACTGACCGTGATCGAGCCCAATAAGCTCGACGCGCTCGAGCGTAATCCGACAGTTCTACAGGACCGCTTTCTCCTGGTCGGTGAAGGGTCAGGCACCGATGTGTTCAACACGCCTTTCGGCCGTTTGCCCGGCACGGTTGTTCATGCGTATGCGATTGATTCCCTGCTTGCCTCGCACTACATCACAAGACCACCGGCGTGGCTGTCGGCGTGCGTGGTTTTCGCGAGCTGCTACATCCTCACGCTGCTTGCGGCGCTACAAATGTCGACACGTCGATTGGTCATCGCGGCGGCAGGGATCACGATTATGGTCGTCGCAGTAGCGGCGGCCGCGATGCACTTTTCAGCCGTCTGGCTCGACGTGATCTATGCCGTTGTCGCGACGTGGCTGCTCCTGCCACTGCTGTTGGGCGTGCGAAAGCGATTGCGCTAGGCGGTTTATGAAGAACGCAATGCTAACGGTGTGCCTCTATTCGAGCACACCGCTTGCGGCTCTGAACTTCAAAGTGGTTGAACCAGTACGGATTTCTGCCCCGTAGTAACTGGTAGAGGCTGGAGGCAGGGTATGCCAGGAAGAACGCCAGACCCCAGCGCTCGTATTGTCTTACATGCTGCAGCTCGTGAGCACGCAGCCGGGCAAGCACCCGCTCACTGCGGCCGAGCACCACATGGCCAAGAATAATGGCTCCGAAAAAATCGCGCGCCCTTCGTTCAGATCCGGAGGCGGCAACTTCAATTACGCCGGAATGGATCTTGGCGGTGCCGCCCATCAGTAGAATGAGGATCGCCAGAACCAGGCCCACTGCAGTACATGGTGCAGCCCACAAATAACGCGCAATCTGCAGCAGGCGGCGAGGACCACTCACCGGCCGTTCCAGGTTCCACTGCAACTCCTCGACTGGAAAAGCAGCTTCATTCAACTACCACTTCTCTCCAAATGGCCTTGCTTCGACCTCGAACGACCATGCCGATCGATCCTGGGTGCACAGGTGGTGTGCCAGCGCCGCGATCTCTGATGGCTTTACAAAGAATCCTTCGTCCTTGTCCGGCATCCTTTCCCTGGTCGATGGGAGATCAACGACGCCGTCAATGACCAGCAGCGAGACATGAATTCCGAGAGGCCACAGATGCCTTGCCATCGATTCGGCCAATGCCCTCTGAGCCGCTTTGGCGGGAGCAAATGCTGCCGTCCTGGCAGCGCCCCGCCGTGATGCTGTCGCCCCAATAAAGACAATGCTCCCGGCGCCCGCTTTCTTCATTGAAGGTATGACTTGCTGGGCGGCGAGAAAAGAGCCAAGCGCATTGACCTTCCAGTTCTCCTCAAATGCGGTCGCGGTAATTTCCTCGATCGTTCCCCAGGAACCCGCCCCGGCGTTATAGACCAGGACCGACACGTCACCCAATTGATTGCGAACCTGCGAGAACGCAGCCATTACGCCTGTCTCGCTGGTCACGTCGCATGCAACTGCGATGGCGCCATCGAGTTGCCCCGCGAGCGTGGACGTGAAATCCAGGGTCCGCGCCAACAGGGCGACCTTGTAGCCAGCTTCACAGAACCTGCGTGCTATCGCGGCACCATTTCCTGGCCCGACGCCCACAACCGCGCAAACAAGCTTGCTCATTGTCCCTACTGAATTGGCGCGCCCGGCGGGAGTCGAACCCACGACCTACGGCTTCGGAGACCGTCACTCTATCCAGCTGAGCTACGGGCGCGTTGTCTGGTGCTTGCGCCGGCGAGGTTGCCGGCATTCGAACTGGGCGGCGATTTTACCGGCCGCGGCGCCCAAGCGTCCATTGCGCCCTTCGCGGCGCGAGGCCACCCCGCTATAATCCCACAGTTCAGCAGTTTCCCTCGCGAGAGCACGACCTTGCCCAAGCCGGACCGGCATTTCATCAACGTTTTCAGCGCCGTGCTCGGCATCCTGATCGCGATCGCGCTCCTCTTGATCGGTGTTTCGCGACTCGTGGACAGTGGCCCGAAGGGCGCCAGGGACGTCGAGGACCCGCTGATGCAAGCCGAAGCGCACCAGCGCATCAAGCCCTTTGGCCAGGTGGCCGTCGCGGGAGCGGATAATTCCTCAGTAGCAATTGAGGCGCCACCTGCACCCGCGGGCGACGCACCGGCCGCCGGAGCTGCGGCGGCGGATGGAAAAACGACTTATGAAACAGTCTGCGCGGTCTGCCACGGCGCGGGCATCGCAGGCGCACCCAAGATCAGCGACAAGGCGGCCTGGGCGCCACGCATTGCGCAGGGCCTCGCGACCCTCGACAAGCACGCCATCGAGGGCTTCCAGGGCGAGTCCGGAGTGATGCCCGCCAAGGGCGGCCGCCTCGACCTGAGCGACGAACTCGTCAAAGCGACCGTCGCGCACATGGTCGAGCAGAGCCGCTAGCCCGTCGCGATCAGTGGCTCCCGATCGAGCCGCCGGTAGCCGATCGCCTCGGAAAGCTCCGCCACTCCCACCCCTTCCTGCCCGCCAAGGTCGGCAATGGTTCGCGCAACCCGTTGCACGCGATGACAGGCGCGCGCGGATAGTCCAAGGCGCCGTGAGGCGCTCTCAAGCAGGCCGTGTTCGCGGATGCCGAGTGCACAGGCGCGCTGCAGTGCAGCGGCATCGAGCCTTGCATTGAGCGCGCCGCGCTGTCCCTGCCGCTCGCGCGCCTGCGCGACACGGGCTGCGACCGCAAGGCTCCCTTCCGGCGGCTGCGCGGTGGTTCGCAGCATTTCATAGGGCAAGCGCGGCACTTCCACATGCATGTCAACCCGATCGAGCAACGGTCCTGAAAGCTTCCCCAGATACCGGCGGATCTGCGGCGGCGTGCAGCGGCAGCGGCCATTGGGATCGCCCGCGTAGCCGCAGGGGCAGGGATTCATCGCGGCGATCAGCTGGAATCGCGCCGGAAAATGGCCGCGCCAGGCTGCGCGTGCCACGCTGACGCTACCGGTCTCGAGCGGCTCGCGCAGCGCTTCCAGCACGTCGCGATGGAATTCAGGCAGTTCGTCGAGAAACAGCACGCCGTGATGCGCGAGCGAAATCTCGCCCGGATTGAGCCGCCCGCCCCCGCCGATCACGGCGGCGGCGGAGGCCCCATGATGCGGCGCGCGAAATGGCCTCCGGCGCCATTCCGCCACCGGCGGCAGGTCACGGCCCAGCGAATGCAACATCGCGCATTCGAGCGCTTCATGGTCGTCGAGTGCGGGCAGCAATCCGGGCAATCGTTGCGCCAACATGCTCTTGCCCGAGCCCGGTGGACCGATCATCAGCAGGCTGTGGCCACCCGCAGCCGCGACCTCGAGCGCGCGCCTGGCCGCAGCCTGACCGCGCACGTCCGCGAGATCGGGCGCCGCCTGCACGCAGTCGGGCAATGCACCGCCGCAGGAGAAATCGAGCCCCGCGCCGCCGCGCAGTCCATTGCAGACAGATGTCAGGCTCGCGGCGCCGGCAACCGATGCGCCGCGCGCGACGCGCGCCTCATCCGCATTCGACAAGGGCACGACCAGCCTTCGGCTGTCGCGTACCGCGTGCACCGCTGCGGCAAGCGCTCCGCGAACCGGGCGCAACTCGCCTGAGAGCGAAAGTTCACCATAGAACTCGATGCCATCCAGCGTGCCGAATGGCTGCTGTTCGGAAGCCGCGAGTATCCCAAGCGCGATCGCGAGATCGAAGCGCCCGCCTTCCTTCGGCAGATCCGCAGGCGCCAGATTGACGGTGATGCGCCCGGCCGGGAACTCGTAGCCGCAATGTGCCAGCGCGGCGCGCACGCGGTCCCGACTTTCGCGCACGGCGACTTCGGCAAGCCCGACCACGGAGAGCTGCGGCAGGCCGGCGCCGCAATGCACTTCGACGCGCACCAGCGGCGCATCGAGCCCAAACTGTGCGCGGGTGAGGACGGTCGCCAGAGTCATTGCACAACGGCCGCGGCAGCGGCGCGCTGCGAGTTCAGCTCAGGCTTGAACGATGCTGCGCGACCGCTGCCCGCGGTGCGTCGGCTCAGCCCTATTTCTTGCCCTCGAGTGCGACGATGCGCGCCTCGAGCTCTTCGAGCCGTTCGCGGCTTCTGCGCAGCACACCGGACTGGATGTCGAATTCCTGGCGCGTCACGAGATCGAGCTTTGTAAGCCCGCTCTGCAGAACAGCCTTGAAGTTCTGCTCGAGGTCGTTCTTGAGCGCCGTGAGTCCCGGCGGCACGGCGTCGGCCAGGCGGCGGGCGAGATCGTCGAGGGATTTCGGATCGAAGGTCATGGGCGGGCTCCGGGTTGCCGAAAGCTTCAGGTCGGGCCGGCGCGACGTCAAGCATTGTAATGACACTCCCGCCAGAGACCCTACCCGGATCCGGCCGCGGGCGGCCGCCATGAATCTGCCCCATGGCGGCAGTTATCGCGTCCAGACTTGGGAGCCCACCCGGGAACCGGCCCCCCCCCGGCGGGTCCGATGCCGTACCGGACCCCTTGCGCTCTCCGCTACACTCCCCCGTAGGAGCCCGCCCATGAAGATGGTCACCGCCATCATCAAGCCTTATAAGGTCGACGAGGTCCGCGCCGCCCTGGCGGAGGTGGGGGTGCAGGGCGTCACTGTGACGGAAGTCAAGGGTTTCGGACGCCAGAAAGGCCACACTGAGTTGTATCGGGGCGCGGAATATGTCGTGGATTTCCTCCCCAAGCTGCGGATCGAGATTGCGGTCGAGGATGGGCGCGTGGACGCCGTGATCGATGCGATCGCGGCCTCCGCCCGGACCGGCAAGATCGGCGATGGCAAGATTTTCGTGACGGGGCTCGGCAGTGTGGTGCGCATCCGCACCGGCGAGCTCGATGAGAAGGCGCTGTGACGGCATAGCGCCGCGGCCTGGAGGTCTATATGTTGCAAAAATTCCTGGTGACATTGCTGATGGCGGGCTTGACGGTCGTCGCCGCGGCAGACACCGTCTACAAGTGGTCCGACTCGAGCGGCCAGATCCATTACACCGACCTGCCACCGGCCCAGCCGGACGCCAAAGTCCTGGGCGTCTACCATCAGGAGTCCGCTGTCCCGGATGAAGCGGCTGGGGGCGGCGCAAGCGATGAAGGCAACAGCGGCAGCAATAGCGACGAGCCCACGACGCAGACTTCCGGCAACGAGCCCGCCGAGCCGTCGATCGATCGCGAGGCGATGGCCGCTGTGCTAGCCGATGTCGCCAATTCGAAAGTGAAGCAGTGCAAGGAAGCTCAGGAACGCTACAAGCGCTACGTCGAATCGCAACGCCTGTTCCGCGAGACTCCGGATGGCAAGCGCGAATACCTGACGGATAAGGAGCTGACCGAAGCCCGAGTCCGCGCCAAGCAGTCCGTCGACGAATACTGCAGCTAGCCTGCCGCTGCCGATAGCCTTTGAAGCGGCGCAGTGCCGCGATCGGGCACAATGGGGCCCGCCATGAACGTCGGATTCATCGGTCTGGGCGCCATGGGCCAACACATGGCCCGCAATTTGCATCGTGCCGGGTTGCTCACCGGCGTCTGGAACCGCACGACCTCCAGGTCCGAAGCGCTCGCCACCGAAATCGGTTGTCGCGCCTTTGGCACTCCCGCCGTACTCGCCGCCGACTGCGAATTCATCTTCACCTGCGTTTCTGCCGATGACGACCTGCTTGCGGTCGTCGAGGCGCTGCTGCCAGGTCTTCGCAAAGGCACGATCGTGGCCGACTGCTCGACAGTCGCTGCGGATACCGCACGCAAGGCTGCCACGCGTCTTGTGACGGTGGGCGCCGCATTTCTCGATTGCCCCGTCAGCGGCGGTGTCGAAGGTGCGAAGAATGCGACCCTTGCGATCATGTGCGGGGGAGAGCCTGCGATCTTCGAGCGCGCGCGACTGGTGCTTGCCGCCATCGGCAAGACCATCGCACTGCTCGGCCCGACCGGCGCCGGCCAGGCAACCAAGGCGACCAACCAGATCCTCTGCGCGGGCGTCATCCAGGTCGTGGCCGAGGCGATGGCATTCGCCCAGGCTGAGGGCCTGCCGCTCGAGCAGGTGATCGAGGTGCTGGGCAAAGGTGCGGGATCGAGCTGGTATTTCGTGCACCGGGCGCCATTCATGGCGCGCGGCGAATATCCGGCCGGTTTTCGCGTGCGGCTGCACGACAAGGACCTGCGCATCTGCCGCGCCATGGCCGCACGGCACGGCGCGACACTCCCCGTCGTTGAAAGCACACTCGCTGATTACCAGCGACTGCTCGAGACCGGGCACGGTGATGAGGACATCTCGACGATCTTCCGGCTGAAAACACCGCTGTTCGAAGCTGGAAAGTGAGTCGATGAGCGCCGCCATTCGCCAACGCCCGGGCTTCTACCTACCCGATTTCTGCGCGGCGCAGAGCGTACTGGCTGTTGTCCTGATCGCGGAACTGGTCGCGCTCCTCCTGGCGCTCGCGCGTTTCGGCATCTCCGGGCAGCTCTGGGCCGACCTAGCGCGCACTTCACTCTTCCTGCTGTGGGCCGGGCTCGGCACGGCAGCCGCGCTCTGCGCCGCTCGCGGCCCGCTATCGCGACTTGACGTGCTGCGCGGTTCGTTGCTGGCGCTGATGCTGATGCTTGGCGTCACGGCAGTCGTCACCGAGGGTGCGTGGTGGCTCGCCGCCGTGGCGAGCCAGCTGCTCGCGGTAGACATGGATCCGTTAAGGGCAGATCACATCGAGTTCCTGCTGCGAAATCTTGCGGTCTGCACGATCGCCGGAGGTCTTGCCCTTCGCTACTTTTATGTCTCGCACCAATGGCGGCTCAATGTCGAAGCTGAAGCGCAGAGCCGCGTGCGTGCATTGCAGGCGCGTATCCGCCCACATTTCCTGTTCAACAGCATGAATACCATCGCCTCGCTGACGCGCACCAACCCGCGCGTCGCCGAGCAGGCGATTGCGGATCTCTCGGATCTCTTCCGGGCCTCGTTGCGCGAGCATCGCGAGCGTATCCCGCTCGGCAACGAGATAGAGATTGCACGTGCTTACGAGCGCGTCGAACGGCTGCGACTCGGCGATCGCCTGCGCGTGGACTGGCAGGTGGACACGCTTCCGATGGACACGCCGGTGCCCGCGTTGTTCCTTCAACCCCTGCTGGAAAACGCCGTGTACCACGGCATCGAGCCGATGGACAAAGGCGGAACCATCCGCGTAACCGGCCGGCGCGAGGGCTCGACAGCGGTGTTGACGATTGAAAACCCGATTGCGCCCAAGCTGGTCGCACGCCGTCCCGGCCATAATATTGGTCTCGACAATGTGCGCCAGCGCCTGAGCCTCATGTTTCACGGCGAAACGGACCTGGAGGTCGTCGAAGGGCCAGAGCGCTTCATCGTCACGCTGCGTTTCCCGATCGGTGGGCCTGTCGCATGAAGTTGCGCGTGCTGGTCGTGGATGACGAGCCGCTCGCGCGCGAACGCCTGGCGCATCTGGTCGAGGAAGTGCCGGATGCAGAGCTTGCGGGCATGGCGGCATCGGGCGAACAGGCGCTGCTACTCGCAGGCACGCTGCGCCCTGAGGTGATCCTGCTCGACATCCGCATGCCTGGCATGGACGGCCTCGAAGCTGCGCGCCATCTGGCCCGCATGACCGACCCACCCGCAGTGATATTTACTACCGCTTTTGACGAGCACGCGCTCGCGGCCTTCGAGGTGCAGGCCGCGGGTTACCTGCTGAAGCCCGTGCGCCAGGAAAAGCTCCAGGAAGCGCTTGCCCGTGCCCGCCAGCCGAACCGCGCACAGCTCACGCGCATCGCCGACGGTGCCGGCGGCGGACCGCGTACCCGCATTGCCGTGCGCACGCGCGACGAATTAAGGCTGATCCCGGTCGAGAACATCCTCTGCTTCATCGCCGAGCTGAAATACACGACGCTCCGGCACACCGCTGGCGAGGAGCTGATCGAGGAGCCGCTGAAGGAGCTGGAAGACGAATTCGCGGCGAGCTTCGTGCGTGTACACCGCAATTCGCTGGTCGCCCTCGCCCACATCGAGGGGCTGGAAAAAGATGCCGAAGGGCATCAGGTCGTGCGGCTGAGGAATGGTGCGGGAACGCTGGCGGTCAGCCGGAGACTTTCAGCGGACGTTGCCAGGAAACTCAAGGGATAAGTTGGTCCGGACCAGGATGCGGTAGCTTGATGGCTCCGGTCCGATAGGCGATCTCCAGCATCTCGATCAGCCATGCCAGCCGCT
Source organism: uncultured Steroidobacteraceae bacterium (assembly GCA_964473595.1). Lineage (GTDB taxonomy): Bacteria > Pseudomonadota > Gammaproteobacteria > Steroidobacterales > Steroidobacteraceae > SCUD01. The sequence goes on from CAYYQQ010000031.1 coordinate 13,091, forward strand.
CGGCCGGTGTGCGCCGCAAGAATGCCCATTGACGCAATGCTTCGGCGTCATCGAAGGATCTCGAGGAAGTAGGTGGGATGTCAGAGGCCTTTTTCACACGTTACAGAGTGCCCACCGATGAAGACGCTACGCCGCCACCGCATCGTCCTTTTGCCTGAACCCTCTCCAGCTCCTCATCGTGAATGCGCCGATCCCGGCAACAAACAACAGGGCCACCGCGAGACCCCCGATCAATGGCAGGTGACGCGCGACAGAGAGCGCGACAAGTGCGAACAGCAGGAACAGCACGCGCCAGCCCAGCGATTTGATCCGCTCCCCACCGAGGCATTCGAGCGCCAGGTCGCCGACAAATAGCGCCGCTATCACGTAGCCGAGCATCAACAGCACGACGTAGCCGAAGATCATCATCAGTGCGAGCGGGATGCCGATTAAGGTGATCATCAGGATCACGGCCGTGAATGGCACGCCGATCAGCATCACGCAGCCGACACCGGCGCTCTGCCACCACTCGCGGCGTATCGTCGCCGCCGCCTCGCGGCTGAATGCCGGCAGGCCCAGGATCATCAGCCCGCCGAGCAACAAGACGCCAAGCGAGAACATCGCGCCGCCGACATGCGTCGCTCCGCGGGCGAGCTTCTTGAGCCCGCCATGATCATCGGCGTCGCGTTCCTCGATGCCCTTTGCGACCTGCGCCTGCGGGTCGATGACGAACGTGCCGCCACTCTTGTATTCGAGCCGGCCCGCGATACGCGTGTCGGGTCCGATGCGGATGTCCTCGCCGGCGAGCTGAAGATCGCCACCGATGACGCCGTTGATGACAATGGATTCGCCGTAGACCTCCAGGTCCTCGCCGATATCGCCCTCCACCTCGACACTGCCGCCCGCCAGTGACACATCCTTGCGAAGCCTGGCGCCGCGCGGAATGCGGACTTTGCCACCGGCCGCGCGCACAGTGCCTTCGATTTCGCCCGCGATGCGCAGGTCGCCGCCGGCCGCGTAAAGATCGCGCCCGATCGAGCCCGTAATGTCCACTTCGCCGCCGGTCACGAAAGCGCTGCCGCCGACACGATCATCGAGATTTACACGACCGGCCGCGAGATAGACATTGCCCGGCACGTATTCATCCAGGGTGACTGAATCACCCGCGCTCAGGCGATTGTCACCGACCGATGCCCGCGCGGTGTCATCGGCCGAGGCCACGCCGATCATGCCTGTTAATGTCAGAAATCCCACTGTCCACACCCGGATCATGACGTCATCCTACGGCCTTCCGAGCGCATGGCACAATGGCCTCATGAGCGCGGAAATCCGCATAGCAACGCGGCGCAGCCGGCTTGCCCTTTGGCAGGCCGAGCATGTCGCTGCGCGCCTCACGGCCGCCCATCAAGGGCTTGAAGTGCGGCTCCTGCCGATGGTTACGGAAGGCGACCGGATCGTGGACCGCGCGCTCGCAAGCGCTGGTGGCAAGGGTCTGTTCATCAAGGAACTCGAAGCGGCAATCCTCGTGGGCCAGGCGGACATCGCCGTGCATTCGATGAAGGACGTGCCCGCGGCACTCCCTGACGGGATGGCAATCACGGCCGTACTCGAACGCGCGGATCCGCGTGATGCTTTCGTTTCCAGGCTCCATGCAAATTTCGCCGAGCTGCCAAAGGGCGCGTGTGTCGGCACCTCGAGCCTGCGCCGGCAATCCCAGTTGAAGCGCACGCGGCCCGATCTGGAGATCGCGGTTTTGCGCGGTAATGTTGAAACGCGATTGCGAAAACTGGACCAGGGCGAGTTCGCGGCCATCATTCTCGCAAGCGCTGGTCTCGATCGCCTGGAGCTGGGCGCACGCATTCGCGAGCGACTCGAACCAGAAAGAATGCTGCCTGCTGTTGGCCAGGGCGTGATCGGCATCGAATGCCAGAGCGCAGACGCGCACGTCCGCTCGCTGCTGGCGCCGCTCGAGCATGCGGGCACGCGGAGCTGCCTCGAAGCGGAGCGTGCGTTCGCGGCGCGGCTCGGTGGCAGTTGCCAGTCGCCGATCGCGGGCTATGCGACGCTTGCCGGCGACAGGATCGACCTGCGCGGTCTTGTCGGATCTCCCGATGGCAGCCAGATATTTGAAGATCGCATTGCGGGTGCCGCAAAGGATGCGGGAAAGCTCGGCACCGCGCTTGCCGAGCGTCTACTTGCCGCCGGCGCAGAAGCATTGCTGCAGTCGCTCGCGATGGACGGCGGGAACTGAAATGGAAAGACTGACTGGAACTGGCGTGCTGGTGACGAGGCCCGAGCATCAGGCGCAACACCTGTGCCAGCTCATCGAGGCCGAGGGTGGAACGCCGGTGCGCTATCCCGCGCTCATGATCCGCCCGCGCGCGGACCGCGCGGCGGTGCGCGCCGCGATCGGGCCCGCGGATCGCTACGATCTCGTGATTTTCATCAGCGCCAATGCCGCGCGATTCGGTGCGGACCTGCTGGAACAGCGGCGCGACCTGAAACTCGCGGCACTGGCCCAGCCGACGGCATCCGCCCTGAACTCGGCCGGTTACCGTGTGTCGCTGATGCCGGCCGATGGCGCGAACAGCGAGGCGTTGCTCGCGATGCCGCAGCTTGCGCACATGAGCGGTCAGCGTGTGCTGATCGTACGCGGCGCCGGCGGACGCGATTTGCTCGGAGACACGCTGGCCTCGCGCGGCGCCCAGGTGCAGTACGCCGAAGTCTACACACGCGAGCCCGCACGCCCCGGCGCCGACGTGCAGGCGCAGGTGGAGCAGCTCTGGCGCCAGGGTGGCGTGCGCGCTTATTCAGCGACCAGCGTCGAACTTCTCGAAGCACTCGTGGGCATCGTCACGCCACGTTGCCGCGAACTGATGGACTCGACCGCATTGCTGACCGGTTCGCGTCGCGTCGCCGACGTGGCGATCCGGCTCGGGCTCGGCTCGCCTTTGATCCTCGCCGATGGGCCGGATGATGCAGCGCTCACCAGCGCGCTGATCCGCTGGCGCGAATCTGCGTCGCGCCCCTAGCTGCCGCGCCCCTAGGCGGGACCGCATCAGAACGGCTGGCCAAACACGAGACGCCAGACACCGAGATCGCCACTGAAGCGGTAGCCAATGCCGAGACGTGGCACGGGAATGCGCCACACGGTAATGCGCGAGCGCGGGCCGAATGTCAGGCCCAGCTCGAACTGGAGCGGGTTTGCGGCATTCGCCGCCTCTTCGAGTGGCGAATCGGGTCGATCCGCGAAGAAGTCGGCCAGCAGGTACGCGCCCCAATCGAAGGAATGACCCCCTGGCTTGAGATCGAGCGGGCGGCGACCTTCTATTCCTGCCTCGATCAACACGTAGCTGTCGGAATGCAATCCCTGGTCCGGCTCGACGGCGCCGTAATTCGCTCCCACATCGAATCGCAAGTCGAACGAGGGGTAGTCCTTCGTCGCAGCAGCATGCGCGCCGAATGAATAGACGGTGGCATCGCTGTCGCTTGCCAGGTCCCACGCGCGGCCCGCCTGCGCGAAAGGCAGCAGGTGCCAATGCGGCGTCAATTCAAAGTCAAACTCAACGCCGGGAACGAAGCTGAGCGTGTCGAGATTTTCCGGCAACCCGGTGTCGAGCACGTCCTGGGGCTTGAAGTCCACAAGGCCGAGGGCCAGCGGCAGCGTGAGGCGAACGCCGGGACGGCTCTCCTCAGGCTCGCTGATCACGTAATTGAATGGCAACCGGTAGATCTGCAGTGTGCGGCCGGAAATCTCGTACACGCCCGATCCGAGCTGCGTCGCGAAGGCGTAGTCGACGAGCTGCTCCTCGCCGGCCCGCAGTCGGTCCTGCGCGCTGGCCGACGTGGCGACCGACAGTGCCACGAGCGCGGCCACAGGGGCCCAGTGATCCGGATGCCTCATATTGCTGAAGGTGCCCATCGGCGCTCATCGGCATTCAGCGAAACAGCCCGTGGTCCAGCATGGAACCATTGCCGACTGACCGGCCGAGTGACAGCCAGATGCTCCAGGTGTCGGGAGCTGCGGCGACTCCCAGCTTGATCGTGCCGATTGGCGTGGGCCCGGACAGATAGGCGGACAGGCCGTAGACTTCGTCGTCCTTCACGAGATCCACGCGATCATAGAGCCCGGCAGCCTGCAGGCCGAGACCGGCGTAGATCGCCTGGCCATTTACACGCGAGAAATCCTTGAGGTGCCAGAGGAAACTGGCATCGACGAGCCAATAGCTTCCCACCCGCAGCTCATCGTACTGATAGGCCGGCAGCGTATTCGGGCCACCGAGCGAGAATGCGCGGTCACCTGGCAGCTTATCGCCGAGATCGGTCCCGCCGGCGACGCTGATCCACGCCAGGTCCTTGCGGATCCGCAAGGCCTTGCGCAGTCCCGCCTCGACGAAATCCCAGTTGCGATCGGCCCCGAGCGAGTCGTCCGATCGCTGGTACTCGACCGCCGCAACCAGACCACTGGTCGCGAATGCGGCTTTATCCCTGGAATCGTAACTGGCCGAGAACGCCAGCCCGGCATCCCGAAAATCTGCCTCCGGCAATGATCCGAGGCCGGTCTGCACCTTGATCCGACGGTCCTCGTTCCAGTAGCCGAGCCGCAACTGAGCGTTCTGGTTCAGGTTCCATCCAAGATCGATGCGCCCCCCGAAGTCGACGAAACGGTAGGTGGCGACGTTACTGCCATCGATATAGAGGTCCTCGACGGACCGGTTGCCAAGGAGCTCGGGTTCGACGAAGTACCGCTGCCCGACATCGAATGGCTGGTACAGGCTCGTCGAAACCCGTGATTCATTGCCGATCCGGAGAGTGTTACGCCATTGTCCTCCGCGCTCGTTCAACCAGTGGCGTACGTGCTGAACGCCGAGCATGAATTTCAGGTCACCGCCGCCGTCTGCATATATGCCGAGGCTGGGGCGCAATACATCCCGCCCGATGGATACTTCTTCTGGCAGCCAGGTAAGCGTGGCGTTGCCGGGGTCGCCCTCGAGCCGGTAGGAAGCTGAGTCGAGATCCTCGAGCGCCGACATGCGCAGTGCGTCCGCGCTGACGGCATCGATATTGACCGTATCGCCGGGCTGAATCGTCGTCACGGTCCGGAGGTAGTCAGGGTTGACCCGCTCAAGACCCTCGAACTGGACGCTGGCGACCCGCGCCTCGACACCCTGGTGGGTGGTCACGCCCTGCCGCCATGCCGTGTATTCCGCTTCCGGCACGCTGTATGCGGCAAGGCGATCCGCGACCACTCGCGCAGCCGCCTCGCCGAGCGGAATCGTCTCCGGCACGCGATCGAAATCGGAGGTCGTGATGTCTCCCATCGGAACGCTGATGAGTATGTCCCGCTCGGTCAGTGACGCCAGCGAAACGGCCTCGTTGGCCTTGATCATCACGCCCATGCTGCGCTTCAGCAATTGCGTCGCCTGCACCAGTTTTTCCGGCGGAGTCGGAGACTCGACCAGGTCCACCACGATCACCATCTCGGCGCACATGTCCCGTGCGACGTCGACGGGGATGTTGCGGACCATGCCGCCATCCGAGAGGACATACCCGTTTTGCACGACGGGAGAAAAGGCCCCGGCAATCGCCATGCTGGCCCGCATCGCGGTCGCGAGATCGCCATGATCCATCACGACCATCTTGCCGCTGACCATGTCGGTCGCCACGGCCCGGAAGGGAATGGGCAACTGGTCAAAATCGGCGACCATGCGCGAGCGGGCGACGTAGGTCCTCAGCAAGTTATCGATACCACTGGAGTTGGTCAGCCCGCCTGGCGTAACGATACTGCCCTGCTGGAACCCGAGTTCCATTGGGGTGCTTGCGGCGGCGGCCATCCGCTTCTGCTCGATGGGCTGCAGCTCTCGACGACCGGCGCCGCCGACCACCTGCGACCAGTCGATACCGTTAACGAAACTCTCGAGCTCCGCCGCCGGCTGTCCTGATGCGTAACCGGCGCCGATCAGGGCGCCCATGCTGGTGCCCGCAATGCAATCAACGGGTACGCGCAGTTGCTCGAGGACCTTCAGCACTCCCACGTGGGCCCCACCCTTGGCCCCGCCTCCGGACAGCACGAGGCCGATGCGCGGCCGCTTGCCTGGCTCGGTGGCGATGCCGGTCTCGACCGGGGTGGCGAAAGCGCCCAGCGGCAATAAAGAAAGTGCCATCAGGGCCATGACAGAGCGCCCGATGAGCCTGGGCAGTTCAATTTGCATAAGCTGATACTTTGATTACTGGAATCAGTAGAATTGTCTCACATCCGGAATCGTTTAATCACCGGTTAGGGAGTTGTTTCATGAAAGTCCGTTTCGCCCTCATCCCCGCACTGCTCGTCGGCCTGGCCTGGCATCAGGGAGCAGCCGCCCAGGTCAACGAGAAATTCGCCGACATGGCCGCCGAGATCGAAATGGTCCGCAGCATGGTCCAGGTCGAGCGTAAAGCCGTCGTCACCGATGCGATGATCTTGACGGAACAGGAAGCGGCGGCCTTCTGGCCTGTCTATAATGAGTATCGTCTGGCCGTCCTGCAGATCAACAACCAGCTCGTGAAGGTCGTGACCGACTACGCAGCACAGCGCGACACACTCACCGACGCGCAAGCCAAGAAACTGGTGGCGGATCACTTCGCTTACGAGCAGGACCTCCTCAAGACACGCAAGAAGTACGTCAGTCGCTTTGAAAAAGTGCTGCCATCAACCAAGGTGGCCCGCTTCTACCAGATCGACAACAAGCTCGACATTCTCGCCAAGCTTGCAGTGGCGAGCGAAATTCCCTTGGTAAAGTAAGATCATGAACATCGTCAGGGTCATCTTGCTATCAACCGCGTCATTGATGCCGTGTCTGGCCGCTGCGCAGACATCGCCGGCTGTTTCAGAGGCCGGGTCCTGGCAATTCAGTGCGACGGTGTATGCATACCTGCCAACCATCTCTGCCAACGCGCAGTTTCCGGTCACGGGGAGCAGCGCCGAACTCGCATTGGACGCCAACACGATCATCGAAAACCTCAACATGGCCTTCATGGGAGCTTTCGATGCGCACAATGGTCGCTGGGGGGTGTTCACCGACGTTTTGTTCATGGACATCGGCGACAAGGCATCGAGCACGCGCGACTTCACCATAGGCAATATCGGACTCCCTGCCAGTTCCACCGCGAGCATCCGTCTCGACGTGGAATCCCTGATCTGGACCTTGGCCGGAGAGTACCGGGTAGCGGCCGGGCCAGCTTTCACCATGGACCTGCTTGGCGGCATGCGTTACCTCGACCTCAAGCAGACCGTGGATTGGGAAATCACGGGCGATCTTGGGGGAATTCCTGCTGCTGGCCGTTCGGGCAATGCTGAGGCGAGCGGGGTAAACTGGGACGCTGTCGTCGGCATCAAGGGTGCGTTCCACATGGGCCAGGACGGAAAGTGGTCCGTGCCGGTCTATCTCGATGTCGGCACCGGTGACTCCGACCTCACCTGGCAGGGCGCCGTTGGCCTCACCTACGCTTTCCAGTGGGGTGAACTCGGCGCCATGTGGCGGTACCTCGATTACCAGTTCAAGGGCGGCAGGCTCGAGGACCTGACCACGAACGGCCCGATGATCGGGGCCACGTTCCACTGGTAGCAGCGCGAGGGATTTGCTTGCCACGGCCACTTAGCGGCGACGATAATTACGTTTCGCCGCGCGGCTTGCCACAGGACCGACTCCCCATGAAATACGCCATTCGCAAAGTCGCCGCCCTACTGGCGGTGATGATTCCGGTCATCGCACAGGCCGATGACCTCACCGGAGCCGAGCGGTTTTTGTGCGCCGCATCGCAGGTCACGCGTTGTTATGGGCGCGGCGACTGCGAGTCCGGTCCGCCGTGGCAGTGGAACATGCCGTCATTCCTCCAGTTCGACCTTGTCAAGAAGACGCTCAGCACGCCCGCGGCCAGCGCCGAGCAGCGGAGTTCGCCGATCACCTATCTGACACGCGACCAGGACCAGATATTCATCCAGGGCACGGAGAACGCCCGCGCCTTCAGCATGGTGATTGTCGAGGAAACCGGGCTCGCCTCAATGGCTGTCGTGCTGGATGGCATCACGGTCAGCGTGTTCGCCGCCTGCACACCGACACCGTAAGCCCGAGCGCGCACGTAATCGTTCCATAGGACACACGTCATGCGAATTCCGACAATCCTTGCCTTCATCGCCGCGGCAGCCGCCTTTTCCACTGTGCTCGCCCAAACTCCGCCCGTCAGCGCACCGACGGGGCAGAAAACACTTGCGGCTACCCTGAATGTCTACGCTTTCCCGGGCGCCGGCCAGAAGCCTGAGCAGCAATCAATAGATGAGACCGAGTGCTACAACTGGGCTGTGACCAACACCGGCAGCGACCCGTTCCAGGCCGCCCAGCAGGCCGACCAGCAGAAACAGGCGGCGGCCCAACAGCAGCAGCAGACTCAGCAAGCCACCCAGGGTGCCGGGGCGAAAGGCGCCGTGAGAGGCGCCGCTGCCGGTGCCGTCATCGGTGAAGTTGCAAACAACGATGCGGGCAGCGGTGCGGCCTGGGGTGCGGCGGCTGGAGTAGTCGCCGGACGCAACAGGGCGCGGAAAGCGCAGGAACAGAGTGCCCAGCAAGCGGCTCAGCAGACTCAGGCGGCCGATCAGGCCTCAGCCCAGACAGTCGCTGCCTTCCAAAAGGCCTTCGGCGCCTGTCTCGAAGCGAAAAAGTACACGGTGAAATACTGAGTGGCGCGGCAACAGCCGGCGTGTCCCTCGGCGACCTGTCCCCCAAACAGACTTGATCGTAAAATCGCCTTAACCCCCTAATTCCACCAGGTCCGGAAAAACGCGGGGGTTACAATCGCGCACCCAGCCGAGCGAATCGCAGAGTGACCATGCGATGGCGTTGCGGCGAACCATGGATCGGGTCGTCTCCAGAGTCAGCGGTAGATGTTATCGGTCCACTTGAAGCTGTCGCCGGAACCGGCACGCTCGAATTGCATGTGGTGCAGAAATTCTGCACGAACAGAGGAAACGGAGTCGATTCATGCAGGCTGTGCCTGACGCTCGGCCATCTTCCTGCGCCCCGGGCCTAGCGTCGGCAGAGATCGGATCACGCCTCCAACCTTCTTCGCCGCGATTCGCAGGTCATACAGCGCCTGAAGGTTCAGCCAGAACTGCGGGCTGTTCCCGAAAAAGTGACCCAGCCGCAGCGCCGTGTCGCCCGTAATGGCCCGCCGGCCATGCAGGATGGCTGTGATCCGGTTGGTAGGGACCCCGAGCTGCCGGCCTAGTTCGGCTGCACTCATACCCAGATCTTCGAGCTGCTCGGCGAGATGCTCGCCGGGATGAATCGCACTACGTCCCATGTCTCACCTCTCAGTGGTAGTCAACGATCTCAACGTCGGTCGGCCCCGGAGACTTGTCCGGCCACGCAAAGCAAATCCGCCATTGGTCGTTGATCCTGATGCTGTACTGCCCCTTCCGATCTCCTTTCAGCGCTTCGAGCCGGTTACCCGGAAGGTTCAGATCCCTGATCGCGGTCGCTGCGTCCAGCTGGTCGAGCTTTAGTTCGGCCTTCCGGCGAATTCCGTCGAACGCCTTGACCCGCTTTCCTTCTGCGAAGGCGCGCGTCCGCTTGTCCCGGTAGCTACCGATCATGAGGCTAGAGTGTATAGTAAATTACGCGGTACGTAAAGCATAATTCATGATCTGCGAAATGGCGGCGGAGGGTCGCGGCTGAAGCCGCTGCTACAGGCGTTGCACGCCGGGCAGTCGGCTGAAACGCCGGTCGAAGCTGCCAAACGGCAAGTGCCCTGCACGACGGGCCGTCTCGAGGGCCAGGCAGTCGGAGAACTCCACGCCAGCGTACTGACGGAAGTTTGCCAGCGCGGCGATTACGGCCTCGCTGTCCTGAATCGCCAGCGATGAGTGGTTCAGCAACATCTCGATGGCTTCGGCAAGCCTCGCGCGGCTCAGATCGAATGCCGATGCGAGGACCCGCGTTGCCTCGGCCAGAACAATATGTGGCATCCAGGCGCCGGCTGCGATGAACTCCTCGGCAACCCGCACCTGGGCCTCATCGTCATTGGTAAGCAGGCGAACCAGCAGGTTGGTGTCAACGGCCCGCATGACGCCGCCGGGCATGGGCCCGAAGGGCCGCCTTCGTGTCCACGGGGCGCTTCCCCGCTGGCATGCCCTGCGGAAAGAGAACTCGCCGAATGTCTGCCGTGGTAAATCGTCCGGCGCGCCGGACGACGATCTCCCCGTCAACCTCCTGCCACTCGAGCACTGCGCCGGGCCCGAGGCCGAGCTTGCGGCGGATTTCGGCGGGAACCGAGATCTGTCCCTGCGCGGTCAAGCGTGAGTTTGCGGTGGCCATAGCGGTTACATTACCCGGGTAATGCGCCCCAGGTCAAGCCGAATTTCCTCGCTCTTGTCACAGAAATCGGTGCCGCGGGGCGAATCTGTATCGGTCTGTTCGTCCCAGTACCGCCGGCCGACCACGCAAAATCGCAGTCTGACCCCGATTATCTTCAAAATGCGGTGATGCGCTGAATGACCCAGAACGCCGCAACGCTTCCGATGGCATAGGGCGGAATACGCCAGGCCCATGCCGGTTGCGGTACGGCAATGCGTCGCGTGACCTGCCGTGCGAGCGCAATGACGGCGAAGACTGACACGATGAAAAGGAGTTGTCCGATCTCGACGCCGACGTTGAAGAAAAGCAGCGCGACGGGAATCGCCGATTGCGGCAGACCGACTTCGTTCAGCGCGCTGGCAAAACCCAGGCCATGCAGCAGGCCGAAAGTGAACGCAACGACCCAGGGAAATCGCTCGGTCAAGCCGGCCGCGCCCTGCCGGCCGTGCACGATTTCCGCCGCCACGAACACGATGCTCAACGCGATGGCGGCCTCGACCGGCGGCCCGGGCACATGCACGAATCCGAGCGTCGCGCCCGCCAGGGTAAGACTATGTGCGACGGTGAACGCGGTGACGGTCCAGATGAGCCGGCGCGTGCCTTTCACCAGAATCAGCAACGCAAGCACGAACAGCAAGTGGTCGATGCCCCCGAGGATGTGCTCGACGCCGAGCGCGAGATAAGTGCGGGCGACCTGCATCGCACGCGGCACAGCTTCGACGACGAATGACGGAGCGGACGGCGTAAGGCGCATGACCTGCGTCGTGCCGTCGAGGCGCTCCAGGCGCACGAGCACATCGGTCATCGTCGCCGACAGGCCGGCGATGTGGATCGTGCCGCCGGTCAGACCGCCCGGACGCTGCACGGTCCAGCGCTCGGTGAAGGCGTTGTTGACCATCGCGCCGCGCGGCTCGGTCAGGTTCCTGGCATCCGATGGAAGCTCCACATAAAGACCGAGCCGAAGGTTGTCGCCGCGCCCCGGCACTTTCCAAAGCGCATCGTAGGTTTCCGGGCCGGTCTGGCGCAGCTCGAGATACGCGGGCCGCACCTCGTGGGCGAACGCACCCGGCGCGAACGCGGCGAGCAGTACGAGGAGGAGGCTCGCGGCCCTCAATTCGCCGGCTCCAGGCCCTCGATCGTCACGGTGTAGCGATCGAGCAACTCCTGATAAAACTTCGTGTTCCCTTCCAGTCGCCGCGCGTTCGTCCATTCCCGACCTACGACGTCGCGCACTTCGGCCAACACGGGCAGGCGTCCTTCCGTGCGTTCGCTGACCAATACCAGATGCACGCCGTAGCCGGACTCAATCGGCCCCTGCCATTGGCCGGGGGAAACGTCGGCCAACTGCGTCACGAACTGTTCACCGAACTGCTTGCCGATCTCGCCCGTCGGTACGGATTGAAACGTTTGTTCGAGCATCAGCGAATCGCCGAGCACGGAGATATCCGCTTCGCCGCCAGCCTGCTTCAACCGCGCGAGCAGCCGTGCGGTATCGCGCGCGAGGCTCTTGCCGCGCTTTTCCGGATTCAGATAGACCTGGCTGAACGTCAACCGCGGCTCGACGCGAAACGACTCGGGGTGCGCCTGCAGATAGGCGTTCAGGTCGGCGTCGGTCGGCTCGGTCTGGGCGGCGATGTCATCGGACACAAACTCGAGTTTTTGCCGCAGACGACGGCGGATGACGGTGTCGTCCTTGTCCAGGCCCAGCGCTATTGCTTCGCGCGCCGCGATTTCCTCGCGCACCCAGTCGTCAATCAGGCCTTTGAGCTCCTCGTCCGTGGGCGGCCGCTGCCAGGTTTTCGCAAAACCGGCCGCGAGATGCTCGATATGCCCCGTGGTCACGACAATCTGCCCCGGCGCACCGCTGATTCCGGGTCTGGACATAAGGCCGTTGGCCATGAAAAGCCCGGCCCCCAGCAGCAGGAAATGCAGCAGGGGTTCTTGAAGTATCCGTTTCACTTCCCCGGCGTGTACCAGATCGGCGAGGTGTAGGCGCGGTCGGTGACCGTCAGCGGAGCCTCTTCGGGCATCTTCACGCCGAACCGCTTGGCGTCATACGCCGTCCAGCGCGGGGACGGAATCTCGATGACGCGCACGTAGTAAAACGCGCGCTGGCTCGCATCGAACTCCGGGTCCTTCCAGTAGCCCGCCAGCACCGCATCGCCGATGGAGTTCTTGTAGGTCGCGTTGGGCACGTCCACCGTGTTGCCCACGGGAGTCTTGCAGCGGCCGTCGGCGCCGATCTTGCGGCCGTCGGAGACGGCCACGTCGTAGATGCGCTCGCTGGTGTTGCCGTCCTTGCCGAGCCAGCCCTTGATGATCTGGATGCGGTCGAGGTTCGCGCCGTCCACATCGCGCATCGCGCGGACCAGGAAGGTCGGGCTTTTGCCTGCTGGAGCTTTGCTCAGATCGCCACCCATCGGCACGCCGCGCAAGTAGCCCTGCGCCGCGAAGTCAGCCCGCTCCACATCGTCGGAGGCGAAGTCCCAGCCCCCGAACATGCGCACGGCCATGCGCCCGCCGGTCGTGGCATAAACTTCCTTGCGCTTCAGCGCATCGAAGAGCGCGGTGCGCGTGTTCTCGCGCGCCCATACAGCCGCCAGCCCCGAGGCCTGCGTCATCCAGCCGGTCCACAGCGCCTTGCCGCTCTTGTCCTTCAAATGCACGAGCGCCGCGCGACTCGGGCTGGGCTCGTCCTCCGGCGTCTTGCCCCAGAAATTGTCCTCCGCCGTCATGGCCAGGCTGATATGCGAATCGGTCGAGCCGATCATGCCGAACTTGTAGGGGTTGGCTCCGAGCTTGGCGTCCAGCGCCAGTCCGAGCTTCAGCGCCGAGCGGGCGTATTCGTGCTGGAGCATTTTATTCTCCTTGGGCACGGCGAGGAAGTTGCCGAAATCCCAGCGCTCGAAGTCGGCGAACTCATCATTAGGCGAGAGGAAGGGATGCGTCTCGCTGTCGCCCTTGGTCTGCGTGACCTCTGCAAGCGGCTCCCAGCGCGCCCGTGCCTCGGCGTAGGCGCGGTCGAGCGGCTTCTTGGAAAAGTTCGTCACATCGAACATCAGGCCGTTGCTGATGTTCCCGTTGTGCGGGATGGCCAGCACTTCGCCGCCGGTCTTCGCCTCGTAAGAGGCCAGATACTTCCAGAGGTCTTCGGGGTCGGGGCTGTCGAAGGCCGAGAAAGGCACGACCTGGCTGGCGCGCGCGGCGTCGTCCCGGAAGATGACGACGCGGTGCAGGTTGTTGCCGCCGGGGGCGGAGGTCCACTCGTAGCCGACGAAGGCCGTGAAAATGCCCGGCTGATTGAAGCGGTCGGCGGTTCCCGCCATTCGCTCCCAGACGGTGCGTTTGAGTTTCTCGTTCTTGATCAGGTCATCGCGCCGGCCGATGCTGTTGAAGACCTCCCACGCGGCCTTCGTGCCTTCTTCCTTGCTGACCTTCATTTGCTTATACCACTTGCGCCCGTATTCGTTCGCGAGCAGTTCGGGATCGGCGGTGGCCAGCAAATCAGCCAGCCCGAGATACTCGGCGTGATCCGTGATGGCCAGGAAGTCGAGCGGGCGGACCAGCTTGACGGGTTGGCCGCCGCTGCTGACAAGTTGCTCGCCGCGGGCGAAGCGATACGCCTGGTCGGGCCCCAGCGTATTGCCGATGAGACCGGAATCGAAGGAATACGAGGTGTGGTGATGGAGGTCACCAAAGAAGACCCGGTTCGGGAACGACTGATTTACGTGGGGTGAATACGGCTTCGTTTGAAGGAGTTTGATGTCTCCCTCCCCTGGTTCGACATCGGTGCCGGTGGGCGGCTGCTCCGCGAAGGCCGGAAATCCGAGGGCCAAGCCCAGGGCGATGCTGAACACGGTGGGTGCGGTTTTGGTTTTCATTGCGGGTAGCCCTATTGAATCAAGTCGTTGGCGTGTACCAGATCGGCGAGGTGTAGGCGCGCTCCTGGGTCGTCATCGGAACTTCCGGCGGCATCTTGATCCCGAAACGCAGCGCCTCGTAGGCGGTCCAGCGCGGTGTGGGGATTTCGATGACCCGGGCGTAGTAGAAGGCGGGCTGACTCGCATCGAAAGCCGGGTCCGACCAGACGGCGCTCAGCTCAGGAGCACCGATGGTGTTTTTCCAGGTCGCTTTCGCCACGTCCACCGTGTTGCCGACCGGCGGAACTTTCCCATCCGCGCCGGGCTTGCGGTCGCCGCTCCAGACGACGTCGTAAACATTCTCGTGGGTTTTGCCGTCCTTGTCCAGCCAGCCTTTGACGATCTGGATGCGATCGAGGTTGCCGCTGTAGGAATCCTTGAGCGCGGCGACGAGGAAGCTCGGGGACTTGCCGCGCGGGGCCTTGCGCAGATCGCCCCCCATCGGGATGCCCTTGGCGTAGCCGACTCCCGCTGGCAGACGCGACTCGGCGTCCTCAGCGGTGAAGTCCCAGCCGCCGAAGAAACGGACCACCATGCGCGGGCCGGTCGTCGCATATGTTTCCTTGCGCTTCATGGCATCGAAGATCGCTTCGCGCGTGTTCTCGGTCGCCCACACGCCGGCATAACCGGCGGCGGCCTGCTGCCAGCCCAAGACCGTATATTTGGGATCGGGCGACGCGATGACGACGTGCTCCCAGCGATGCGGCCCGGGCTCCACGCCGGAGTGTTTGCCGAAGAAGTTTTCCTCCTCGACTGCCGCCATGGCGGTGTGCGCATCCGTGCTGCCGATCATGCCGAACTTGAAGGGGTTCACGCCGAGCTTCCGCTCCAGCAACAGGCCGGTCTTGAGGGCTTCGCGCGCGTATTCGTATTGGAACATCCCGGGCTGCTTGACCTCGGTACCGTTGAGGTTGGCCTTGTCCCACTTCTCATAGTCGGCGAACTCGTCGCTGGGCGAGAGCGCCGGGTGCGCCTCACTGTCGCCCTTGATCTGGGTGACCTCGACAATCGGCTCGAAGCGCGCGCGCATCAGCGCCAGTTCCTTGCTGTACGGCTTGCCGTCAAAGGTCTCTACCGAGAACATGCGACCGTTGCTCAGGTTGCCGTTGTGCGGGATGGCCAGCACCTCGCCTCCCGTCCGCTTTTCGAAATCCGCCAGATACGTCCAGAGGTCTTCCGGATTCTGACTGTCGAACTGGGAGAAGGGCAGGGTTTGGTTTGCCACGCTGGCATTGCCCCGGAAGAGCACGTTGCGGTGAAGATTGTTGCCGCCCATGGTGGTGTATTCGAAACCGATGATCGCGCTGAAGCGGCCGGGCTCGTTGTATTTGTCCGCCAGCGCGGTGTAAGCCTGCCAGGCATTCCGCACGGCCTTCTCGTTCTGGATGGGCGCCACTTTGGTGGACAGCGAGGCCACGATCTCCATGGCGGTGGCAAAGACCTTGTCGTTGTCGCCGCTCTTCAGTGCGTCATACCATTTCTTGCCTTGTTCTGTGGCGAGGATCTCGGGGTCGCCGCTGAGCAATTGCGGCATGAGACCATACATCTCGGCGTGGTCGGAGATCACCAGGAAGTCGAGCGGCCGGGACAGTTTGGCGCGGAGTCCGTAGGTGGTGGCGATTTCCTCGCCGCGCGCGAATCGGAAGGCATCCTCCTGCCCGACCCGGCACATG
>CAYYQQ010000032.1:0-28935 GCA_964473595.1 uncultured Steroidobacteraceae bacterium
GCGCCAGCAGCTCCTCGACATCCCGGAAGCTGAGGGTGAACCGGAAGTAGAGCCAGACGGCCAGCCGGATGACATCCGGCGGAAACCTGTGGCGCTTGAAGGAGATTGGCTGCATTGGCATTCCTCAGTTCGAGGGCAATTCTGCCCCGAAACGGAGAAGGCTTGGAGTTAGACTGACAGCACCTGCCCGCTTGTCAAAATCACCGCGGAGGGCTCACCATGACCCCGACTGACCACAAGCTCGGCCTGTCGCGCCCGATCACGCGCCGGGATTTCATCCACGACGTCGGCATCACCGGGCTCGGCCTGGCGTTGCCGCTTCCGGGGCTCGCGGTGCCGCAGGACGACGGCACGCTTTATTACCCGCCCACGCTCACAGGGTTGCGCGGCTCGCACTTGGGCTCCTTCGAGGTAGCCCATGCACTCGCCCGCGAGGGCAAGCGATTCGACAATCCGCTCGCGCTTGACGAGACCTACGACCTTGTCGTGGTCGGCGGCGGCATCAGCGGACTTGCGACCGCGTACTTCCATCGCAAGCTGCACGGCGCAGGGTCGCGGATCCTGATCCTCGACAACCACGACGACTTCGGCGGTCACGCCAAGCGCAATGAGTTCCACCAGGGCGGGCCGATGCGGCTCGCCTGGGGCGGCACCGTCAACATGGAGTACACGCGCTACAGCCAGGTGGCCCGGGAACTCGTCCATGATCTCGGCATCGACATTGCGCGCCTGCGCAAGGACTACAGCTTCAACTGGCTCGGATCTCACGGCCACCTGAAGCCCGCGCTCCTGTTCGACGAGGCGCACTACGGCCGTGACGTGCTGCTGCCCGGCGTGACGCTGGATGGCATGTCGCCGCGGGCGCTTGCGAGGCACGTCGACGCGTTTCCGATTTCCGACGACGCGCGCGCCGGGCTGAAATCCTTCCTGCTCGCGGGCGGCGACGTCCTCGCGAATCAGTCGCCGGCGGAACGTCACGCGTACCTGCACCGCACGAGTTACACCGACTTTCTCCGCGAGCACTTTGCAATGCCCGACGAGGCATTGCAGGTCCTCAGCAACACGCCGGCGAGCTTCTGGGGCCTGCCGGCCGAAAGCCTCTCGGTCGCGGAGTGCCTGCAGACCGCGTCACCCGGCGCGCACGTGCTCGGCGGTTCGCAAGATGAAGACACAGAGGAGCGCGAGAGCCCGACGGCGATGTTCCCGGACGGCAACAGCTCGATCGCGCGGCTGCTGGTGCGCTCCCTGATTCCGGGGGCAGTTCCGGGCATGGCGGCCGACGCCGATCCGTTCGACATCGTGACCACGCCGCCCGATTACGCCGCGCTCGACCGGCCGGGTTCCACTGCGCGGCTGCGGCTCAACGCGACGGCGGTCCACGTCATGAACGAAACGGGCGGCGGCGTCGCCGTCGACTACATAAAGGAAGGGCAGCTGCTGCGCGTGACGGCGAAGCAGGCCGTGCTCGCCTGCTACAACGCGATCATCCCGTATCTCGCGCCGGAGCTGCCTTCGCCGCAGAGGGCGGCGCTCGCGAAATGCGTCAAGCGGCCGATGCTCGTGGTCAACACGCTGTTGCGCAACGGACGGGCGCTGCAGGCACTTGGCATCAAGGGCGCGCAGCTCCCAGGGAGCTTCCTGCAGAACCAGTTCCTCGTCACCGGCATCAACGTCGGCGAATACCGGCCGGCTTGGCGCCCCGAGGATCCCTGCGTCATGCAGGGATTCGCCGGCTTCAGCGATCCGCCGCCCAAAGGACTTGGCCTCGCGAACCAGGCCCGTGCGGCCCGGGCACGGATGCTCGCGATGACCTTCGAGGACTTCGAGCGCGAGATCCGCGGCGTGCTGAACAGCCTGCTCGGCCCCGGCGGCTTCGACGCCGCGCGCGACATCCTCGCCATCACCGTCAACCGCTGGCCGCACGGCTATGCACGCGACCACGTTGACCTCGAGGATGCGGACTGGAATACGGAGCCACCGCCCGAGGTCGTTGGCCGGCAGCGTTTCGGCAACATCGCGATCGCGAACTCCGACGCCGGCGCGGATGCCTACACGCACGCGGCGATCGACCAGGCATGGCGGGCGGTCAGCGAGTTGGCAGCTGCCGGTCGACTTCTCGCAGGAACCTGATCAGGCCCTCGAAGTCGTGTTGTCAGGTCAAGTCGTTAAAGGCGCAATGAG
Organism: uncultured Steroidobacteraceae bacterium; assembly: GCA_964473595.1. Lineage (GTDB taxonomy): Bacteria > Pseudomonadota > Gammaproteobacteria > Steroidobacterales > Steroidobacteraceae > SCUD01. Next base: position 2,182 of record CAYYQQ010000032.1, read on the forward strand.
CGGGGAGGGAGCGATCCGATCGCTCAGGCGGCTGCGGTCACCGTTGCCCGGGTGCGGTCGGCTTCGGCTCGAAAGAGACGAAGGGTCGATCGGCGGATCAGGTGTCTTTGAACGTTGAAGTTGTTGTAGACGGCGGCATGAGTTGCGAGAAACCTTTGCGCTGAACGTTGAGACTTGAACCTCTGTTGTTTTCGCTCCCGTGGTCGAATGACCAGATGCGAGTTCTCCGCTCGATTGTTGTCGAGCATGCGTCCCGGTCGGTGTTGATCGCTATAGTGAAGCTCCCGGAACGCCGCTCGGTACGAAGCCAGTTTGTCGGTGGCGAAACTCTCAGGATGAATGCGGTTTCGCTTCAGCAATTTCCTGAGCAATCGCACAGCGGCACCGGTATTGCGGCGCTTCTGAACAAGCATGTCCAGGACCTCACCAAGGCTTGGCCGAATTTCAGGGCCCAACAGCGAACTGTCTCATCGCTGGCCTCGATGCCGCGCTGCGCCAGCAGCTCCTCGACATCCCGGAAGCTGAGGGTGAACCGGAAGTAGAGCCAGACGGCCAGCCGGATGACATCCGGCGGAAACCTGTGGCGCTTGAAGGAGATTGGCTGCATTGGCATTCCTCAGTTCGAGGGCAATTCTGCCCCGAAAGGGAGAAGGCTTGGAGTTAGACTGGCAGCACCTCTCCTCTCAAATTATAGGGATGTTGCACCGACCGGTTGAGATCGCCGCCGTTTGGATTTCCTATCCCTAAAAGGCCGCCCTTTGAAATCCCTATCCCTCCGGACCGGCTAGCTGGCGTTGGCTGCCTGCACCGCTTTCCAGGACGGGCGTGCCACGACAGCGTCGTGGATGGCAAGAATCCTTGGAAACAGTTTGCCGAGGGCCACCATATCCGGTTCGTACCAGCTTGCCAGCATAGTGAGATAGATATCGGCAGCGCTGACTTCTGTGCCGCAAAGGAAGGGACCCTGTTTGGCCAAGTCGGTTTCGATCACGCCATAGAGCCGATCGATTTCTTCGCTGGCTTTGGCCTTCACACTGGCGGCCTCGCCATACCGCTCCGAGTAGAAGTAACGCAGGATTGATTCATAAGTTCCGCTGGAGAGCAGCACCAGCCACTGCAGCATCAGCGCGTGCTCGGCGGTGCCGGTCTCGGGCGCCATCATGGCTGAGGGTAGCGCCTCGGAAAGGAACGCCATCATGGCTGCCGACTCATATATGAATTGGCCGCCGGGCAGTTGCAGCGCGGGCACTTTGCCGTTGGGATTGACCCTTAAAAAGGTGGGCGCCTTCACGTCCTCAACCCAAACCATTTCATAAGCCGCCTTGGCCTCTTCCAGCAGGACCTGCACGGAAAAAGACCCGGCTCCTTTGCGGCCATAAAGCTTGTACATCAAACTCTCCTCGTTGTTTTCTAATAGCCGTTGGTGGCCAGCACAGGCTCTGCCCGAGGGATGCTCATTCGACCACGGAGGTCTCGAGCGGGAACCCCGCTTCCTTCCAGGCGGGAAATCCGCCGGCAAAATAGTACCCCACCTAAAGCCCCACAGCACGGCCTTGGCGCTGGCACAGGTCGAGTCGGTGCAAAACTTGCCGTGGCAGGACAAGATGAGTTCCTCTCCCTGACCGACGATGCTGGACAGGGTATCGCGTGACAACTCGGTTGCGGCGTCAATGAAGATGCTGCGCGAGGACATCCACCTGCATTGGCTCCTGGTCTGGGCTCATGAGTATGTTGCCCTGGTCTAGCGGATCAGCGAGCGGATCGGTTCAGGCCTTGCGCGCCAGGACTGGCTGATGCAGGAAGCTGCAGGCAGTTACTTGGATCTGCCGCCGGGTCGGGAAGGCGGATTGGGAATAGGCCGGCGATAGCTGCATCCGCCCTTTATTCACGCCGATGGTCCTGATTGGAATCGGGCCCGAACGTAGAGCCGAATGCGTTTTGGGCGTGCCCTGGCGAGACCTGGCGGAAAGATCAGGTGAGGGCGGGCCATCTAACTTGTTGAAAAGCAAAGCCTCAGAATTGGACTAGTGTTCCTGCGAACCAAGGGGTAGGGGGTTCGAGTCCCTCCGGGCGCCATGCGCGACCATCAAAACAATCAAAGCATGGCGGTAAAGTAGGGAATGAGTGAAATCTCTACTGACTGGAAACAAAAAATTCTGGCGGCCCATGAGCGAATCCGGTCGATTGTCTTCGAGACACCGGTTGTCAGTTCGAGCCATCTCTCTCGCTACATCTCGCCGCTCGTCAAGTTCAAGCTCGAGAATCAACAGCGCACGGGTTCATTCAAATTCCGTGGCGCTACCAATTCGCTGAGCCTATTGACTTCCGAGCAGGCACAAGCGGGGGTGCTGACTTCGTCGACCGGTAATCATGGCCTGGCTGTGGCCACGGCAGCTCGAACCTTGGGGATTCGCGCGGAGATCTATGTCTCCCCGCAAGTCTCTGCAGCCAAGCTAGAAACCATTCGAAAATGCGGCGCTGAAATTCACGTTGTGGGCAACAACGCGCTGGATGCCGAGCTTGCTGCGCGCGCTACGGCCCGGGAAACGGGAAGGGTGTACCTCTCACCTTACAATGATCCTAACGTGGTTGCGGGCCAGGGAACGGTCGCCGTCGAATTGAATTACCAGCTTCAACAAATCGATGCCGTATTTGTGGCCGTCGGTGGTGGAGGACTGATCGGTGGCATCGGCGCCTATCTGAAATCGATCTCTCCCCACACGCAAGTCATCGGTTGCTGGCCGGAGAACTCGCCCGCTCTCTGCGAAAGCCTCAAACAGGGCCGCATTGTGGAGGTACCGGAGCGCCCAACGCTTTCCGAGAGCACTGCGGGCGGCGTGGAGCCGGGCGCGATGACCTTCGATCTCTGTCAGCAAGTCATCGATCGGACCATCCTGGTATCAGAAGCAGAAATCCTTGGTGCCATGCGTCAGCTTCGGGATAACGAAGGCTGGCTGGTGGAGGGTGCGGCAGGAGTCGCATTTGCGGGGTTTCTGAAATATGCAGAGGAATTTGCGGACCGGACGGTGGCAATCATCATATGCGGCGGCAACTTGTCCCCTGGAGTGTTGCAGCAATTGCAATGATCCATGCGCGGCGGTTTGGACTCAGCCGGGCGAAGCCCGCGAGCAATCCCGGTAAGCGCGCGCGTTGGTCGGCCTTGAGCGGGCAAGGTACGATGCAAAGACTCAAACGACTTCTTGGTGCGGCAGTGGCATACAGAGTTGATCAGAACTGGTGTTACCAAGCCGCGGCGGCAATGGCATCGATTGCCTTGCTGCTGGGTGGCTGCGGAACAGTGGCGAAGGGCTCGTCACAGACCGTGCCAGTCGCTTCCGCGACAGACGGTGCGTATCTTGCGGCCCGCGACCCCCATTCCTACGCCGAGCCCGACCGCTTCCTGATCCGGCATGTCGCGCTCGACCTGCGCGCCGATTTCATCGCCCACCGGCTCGAAGGCAGCGCCGAACTGATGGTCGAGCGCATCGATCCGGCCGCCCGCGAACTCAAGCTCGATACTCGCGACCTCGAAGTACGCGCGGTGCAGCTCCTCGACGCGAAAGGCCAGGCGCACGAGCTCGCATTCCATCTCGATGCGCGCGATCCGGTTCTTGGCAGCCGCCTGACGATCAACCTCGCGCCGCAGCGCAACGCGCCCGCGCTGCAGCGCCTGCGCATCGAATACCGAACCTCGACCGAGGCCAGTGCCCTGCAATGGCTCGAGCCGGCCCAGACCTCTGGCCCGCATCCGTTCATGTACAGCCAGGGCCAGGCGATCCACGCACGCAGCTGGATCCCGATTCAGGACACGCCGGCCGTGCGCGCGAGCTACACGGCGCGCATCCGCACACCACCCGAACTCGTCGCCGTGATGAGCGCCGCGCGCATCACCGATGCCGATGCGGCGCCAGGCGAATACCGATTTGAGATGAAGCAGCCGGTACCCGCGTACCTGATCGCGCTCGCGATCGGCGACTTGAAATTTCAGAGTCTCGGTGAGCGTGTCGGCGTGTGGACCGAACCCTCGCGACTCGCCGCCGCCGCCAACGAGTTTGCCGATCTGCCGCGCATGGTGGACGCCGGCGAGCGATTGATGGGCCCATACCGCTGGGATCGCTATGACCTGCTCATCATGCCGCACAGTTTCGCGTTCGGCGGCATGGAGAACCCGCGCCTCTCGTTCATCTCGCCATCGGTGGTGGCCGGCGACCGCAGCCTCGTCTCCGTCATCGTGCACGAGCTCTCGCACTCCTGGTCCGGCAACCTGGTTACAAATGCGACCTGGAACGATTTCTGGCTCAACGAGGGATTCACGACCTATCTGGAGCGCCGCCTGATGGAAACGCTGTATGGCGAACGCCGTGCGCGCATGGCAGATGCCATCGGCTACGGGTACCTGGTCCAGGCGATCGCCGATGCGAAGGCGGCGGGGTTTCCGCAGGACGCCGCGCTGCAACTCGATCTCGCTGGCAGGGACCCGAATGAGGGCATCACCGATGTTGCCTATGAGAAGGGCCGCTGGTTTCTGGGCTATCTCGAAGCGCGCTTCGGACGGCCCGCGTTCGATGCCTTCCTGCGCGAATACTTCGACGCGCATGCCTTTGCGAGCACCGACACCAAGGCCTTCCAGGCCTATCTGCTCGCTCAGCTGGCGCGACCGGGTGCGCCAACGATTCCGGTAGCCGAGATCGATGAGTGGCTGTACGGCGTCGGCATGCCGGCCACGACACCCACAATCCCGAGTGGGGTGTTCGATGCAGTCGATCGCTCCGCCACCGAGTGGCGGGCAGGACGGCTCGCGACCGCGGACCTGCCCGTGCGCGACTGGGTACCGCAGGAATGGGTTCGATTCCTGGAAGGGCAGCCCGCCGATCTCAATGATGCGCAACTGGCTGAACTACCCGCGTACTTCAAGCTTGGCGCCGATGGCAACGCCGAGATCGCGTTGAGCTGGCTCTCGCTGGTGGTGCGGAGCGCCTACCAACCTTCGTACCCGGACCTCGAACGCTTCCTGCTCAGCACGGGGCGGCACAAACTCGTGGTCGGCTTGTTCCGTGAGCTGGCGCGTAGCGAAACAGGGCTTGAATTGGGCCGGAGGATCTACACCAAGGCGCGGCCGGGCTATCACGCCACCATTCGACAGGCGGTCGAGCGGCTCTTGCTGCTGGAGAACGGAGCGGTGGCAGACTGACTGGCGCGGGAGCATCGGAACCCCGGAAATCGGTGGAAACGACCTACGGGGTAGAATGTCCGGCCGCCAAAAGGGCGTACGGAAGGAATTACGGCGCATGGACATCGCCATCAGCAACGTTCACCTCGACCTGGGTGCCGGTCGCCGCGGCACCGACATGGGCCCCTCCGCGATGCATGTCGCGGGCCTGATTCCGGCCCTGGAGCGATTGGGCCACCGGGTGGTCGATGTGCGCACCATTGGCCGCGTCAGTCGCGAAGCCTCGAGCGTCGGTGACCTGCGAGCGCGGTTCCTCGATGTAATCCGCGACGCCTGCGTCGAACTCGCCGACCATGTCGAAGCCTCGTGCGACGCCGGGCGCACGCCACTCGCGCTCGGCGGCGATCACTCGCAGGCTATCGGGACGATCGCCGGGCTGGCCCGCCACCACCGCAAACACGGTCGCGAACTCGCAGTGTGCTGGGTCGATGCGCACACCGACATGAACACGCCCGAATCAAGCCCCTCCGGCAATATCCACGGCATGCCGCTCGCCACCTTGTTGGGCTACGGTCACCCGCTGCTGACTCAGATCAGTGGAGCCTCGCCCGCGCTGAAGGCGGAGAACGTGGTGGTGTTCGGCGCGCGCGACGTTGATCGTAGCGAGGCGGAACTGGTGAAGCGCAGCGGTGTGCGGGTGTTCACCATGAGCGAGATCGATTCACGCGGTGTCGGTAACTGTGTGGACGAAGCGCTGGCCATCCTGGGTCGCGCCAATGGTGGCGTGCATCTGTCCTACGATCTCGATGGGTCGGATCCGTCGGTCGCCCCCGGCGTCGGCACGCCGGTGCCTGGCGGCCTCAATTTCCGTGAATCTCACCTGGTGTGCGAGGCCATCGCCCGCAGCGGCAGGCTGATCGGCATGGAGATGGTCGAGCTCAACCCGACGCTAGATATCGAGAACAAGACCGGCAAGTTCGCGGTCTGGCTGATTCAGTCGGCATTTGGCCGCACAATCCTCTAGGCCGGAGCAAGGGCTACGGGCACGTCACCTTCGCGAAATACCTGCCTCAATGCCGACACTCGATGCTTTCGCCACTTCTGCAGAGAAGCGCTCCGGCCGGTAGGGCGCGAGGTCGTCGACCCGGTCGCAATCGAATATTTCCTGGGTTACATACCGCCCCAGGATCGGTGCAAGCGTAACGCCGCTGTGCGTGACGCTGACGTAGACGTCAGGTGCCCCGGGAATCGGGCCGACGATCGGGCGATCATCGGACGGCATCGGCCGGAAGCCGAGCGTCAGGCGCTCAAGTCGTGCGTCCTTTGCAGCGGGTAACACGGTTGCGATCCGGGTGAGGATGCGGTTGCCATGCATCTCGCGCAGCGCCTCGCTGGGGAAGTCGCCGGCCGCGGCGCGGGTAGCAGCGTGCTCCGGGCGATCTGGCGGTGAGGGCGCATCGGTCCCGACGAGGCTGCCGTCCGCCATCTGCTTGAAGCTCAGGTCCGAGGGGCTCTCGTGGATGATGCGCGTCAGCGCCGGCATCGGCTTGCTGTGAGCAAGGATGCCGGGCGCGTGCTTCAACCGGAGCGTGAAGCCCGCGAGCGCAAGCACGGCCGGCGTGTCGACACCCGCGGCAACGACCAGCCGATCGAGCGGCACGCGGCCTTCCATTGTCACCGCGGCCTTGAGGCGGCCATGGTGGAAATCCAGCGCCTGCACTTCGGCCGGGATGCGCAGTGCGGCGCCGCGCGCCACAGCCCGGTCGAGGAAGCGCCGGGTGACGAATACAGGATCGAAATGCCCGTCGATCGACGGGTAGAGCGCCGCCGCAATTGGGCCCGGCCGGAGTTGCGGACTCAGCCACGCGATATCGTCCGCACCCAGCCACCGCACCGAAAACGAGGAACCGTCCAGATCCGCGGCATTCGCGCGAACGACGGCAGCCTGGATCTCATCACTCGCCCAGTTCAGGTAGCCGCCCCAGACAATCCCGAGTGCCAGGTGGCGGTCGAGGTTGTGGTAGGCCGCCATGCTCGCGAGCCGCAGCGCGCGGTAATGTGGATCCGCGACGAATGCATTGAGCCAGGCGAAGGAGTTCCGCGTCGCGCCCATCGCGGGTCCGGTCTTCTCGAACACCGTCACCTGAGCGCCGGCGTCGGCCAGGTACATCGCGATTGCTGCGCCGACGATACCGCCGCCGACGACACCAACCCGGGAGGGCCCGCGGTCGGGCGTGGATCGCGTATGGAAAGACGGCTGTCGTCGTGCCCGCGAGGAGAGTGAGGAAGTGTCGACGCTTCATCTAGGAAGCCGACCCGGCAGTATTTCCGCCATCAATCGGGATCGCCGCACCAGTAATCTGTGCGGCTTCGTCGGACGCCAGGAACGCCACCAGTGCCGCGACTTCCGCGGTAGTAGTAACGCGGCCGGTTCGACTGGACGCGTTCGCTTCGCGCAGCGCGCTTTTCTCGTCGAGTCCGTGAGCTGCGCCTGAGCGGTAAAGCATCGGCGTTTCGACGTCCCCCGGACACACCGCATTGATACGGACGCCTTCGGCGGCATGATCCAGCGCCATCGCCTTGCTCATCAAAACCAGACCACCCTTGCTCGCGCAATAAGCGACTGCATTGCGGCCGCCGACCAAACCCCAGTCAGACGCGATATTGACAATGACACCCTTGCTTTGACGCAGGTACGGCATGGCCGCGCGGCTGAGAAAGAACGCGGCACTCAGGTTGATCGCGAGAGTCTGCTGCCAGATCTGGTCGGTCGTCTGCTCGGCATTCACTGAATGGTAGATGCCGGCATTGTTCACCAGCACATCGAGTCGCCCGAATGCCTTGACGCACGCGGCGATCAAGCGGTCGCAGGCCTCCGCTGAAGTCAGGTCGCCGACCCAGCTATGCACCGAGGGGAATTGGGACCCGAGGTCCGCAGTGCGAGCAGCATCTCTGCCGGCGGCCATGACTGAATAGCCGTCACTTGCGAGACGGCAACTAACGGCCATGCCGATTCCCGAACTGGCACCGGTCACTAACGCCACTTTGTTCTTCATGTCAGGCGCTCCCTGATGGAATTGTGTCCGCGCTGAAGAGTTCGCTACTCTCAACGCGCAATATGGGATAGAGCATGCACCGCTGGTCCCAGGATCGGTGGCGGCGGAGAAAATACTCCAGCCGCGCGTTCGGGTCCGAGGCAAAGGTGGAGTCCTGGTCCAGCTTGCGGGCAAACTCGCGCTTCAATTCCGGGCTGGCTTCGAGCATTTCGAACGCAATGCGCTCGGCAACGTAGGGCTCGGCCTGTTCTTTCTGTTCGAAGCAGGCGTTGAAGAATCCCCATGTAGCAAATGAATCCGGCGCCTGCGGTTCCAGCAGCGCCATGATGAGCCGCGCCAAAGGTTGAGCGATGGGCACGAACAGGGACTCAGCCGGGACGCCATATTGCTCTGCGCGCCACGCGCCGTGCAGCGTCGCACGCATGCGGCCCTCGAAGGGACTTGAAGGGAATTCGGCACGTGTTGCGCAAAATATCTCTGCACGGATACTGGCCAGGGCCCTGGTCAAGCGCTTGAATCTGATGCCATGCATGGCAAGCTTCGCACCGATCTCCTGCGCGTAGCCTGCCGGGACGATGTAGCCGCCTCGCGGCGCCTCGATGGTCAGCGACGCTTGCAGGCGCTCGCGCAATGGTACACGCCAGATCTGGGGCGTCGTCGGATCGTAAACCGTCACCAGATCGCCGGAGATTGGCGAAGGATTGCGGGTGTATGCGTAGCCGCGGAATTCGATGATACGCGCACCGGCGGCATCGGGTTCTTCAACCTCAAGCCCTGCCTTCGTCGGCTCCCGCCAGCCGGAGGCGTAATCGAGAATGACGCTTGAGCCACCGAGCTGCGTCGCCGAGGCATCGGCCCGGCGGGTTTCTTCCTGCCATCTGGCGCCGTGCGCAGCGACCAGCTCGGCAAGCCCGACAATCGCATTGCGCATCACACGAACGCGCATGGCGTAGTTCTTCCACGAGTGTGTCTCGACAAGCACCGTGAAGCGATTGCGCTGCGGAAAGTATCCCGTCGAAAATCGCGGCGAGTACACGGTGAGCTGGAATCCGGAGGCCGGATCGTCGGTCCTGGCAAGATCCGGATAGAAGGGCAGGGGCAGCGAGCCCTGCGCTGCGAGTTTCGCAATCAGTTCATCGCGAAGCTGGACGCCGCTGGCGCGGAGCTGTGGGTCGCCCTGGTTGATTGGCTCCACCTGGATGGAAATGTCCGGCTCGAAGTCGGCGCCATCGGTCACGTGAAGGTCGGCGCAGACGAGCGGATCCCGCTCCGTAATCAGCCGGAGCAGGGCCTGCATCTCCGGTGCATCCGCTTTCGTGTAGTCGCGGTTGAGATTGAGGTTCTGCGCCGTCGTGCGCCAGCCGGTTTCTTCCGGACCATTTTGGTTCGGGCGGTTCCACGGCCCGAAGCGTTCGTGGCCATCGGTGTTGAATGCCGGTACGAACAGTATGGCGATGCGCTCGAGGGCGTCGGGCGCGGCCGTACCGCCCAGCAGTTCGCGCAGCGCGATGAAGCCGGCGTCCTTGCCGTCACTCTCGCCGGGATGGATGCCAGCCTGGAGCATCAACATCGGCACTGTGCGTGGGTCAGTACGCGACGCCAGCAGAGCAAGCATTTGACGACCCTCGCCCGAACATCCGAATTCGATGACCTGCACTGCTTCTGGCCAATGCTTGGCGTAGGCCTCGCAGAGGCGCGCGACTTCATCCGTCCGTCCGGTCCTGCGGAAGCCGGACTGCTCTGCGAGCGTGATCAAGGCGTCATTTTCCATGGCACTACTGGAGTTGCCGGCGTGGTCGTTTATTCCCGGATCGTATACGATCCGGCACCAACGAACTGCCGAGGATGGCATGGTAAATCCCCGCCTCTTGATCGCTTCGGCCTTCGTGATGACCTCGGTTGCTTTCGGCGGCGAAATGGCAGTTCCGGCTGGCGTTGCTGAGAGCCAGTCCTGGCTTCGCGCTATCGTGGCGAAAGAAAACGAACCCAGGGAATTCGGACCCTCGAAATGGCTGGACGAGGGCGCTGCCTATACGACGATCGAGGATTCGCCGTCGATCAAGGACGCCAAGGATATTGTCCGCTACACGACGGCGAGCGGCACCCGCAGCGTAATGATCCCGGCGGCGCAACTCACCCCTGCCGACGCACCGAAACCCCTTGCGATCGATGACTATGAGTGGACGAAAGATCAGCAGCAGTTGCTGCTCTTTACGAGCGCACAAAAAGTATGGCGACGCAAGACGCGCGGCGATTATTGGGTACTGGACCGGGCGACGGGAAAACTGAAAAAGCTCGGTGGCCAGGCACAGCCGGCCACCCTGATGTTTGCCAGCTTCTCGCCGGATGGACAGCGCGTCGCCTGGCTGCGTCGGGATTTCGGCGCCACGCAGATGGCGACTAATTTGTATGTCGAGAGCTGGCGGACCGGGGAAATCACGCAGATCACGCATGATGCCGAGGCGCGGCGAGCGGATGGGACGGGCAAGACGATCATCAACGGGACAGCGGACTGGGTCAATGAGGAGGAATTTGACCTCCGCAAGGCTTATGAGTGGTCGCCCGATGGCAATCACATTGCCTACTGGCAGTTCGACGCGACTGCGGTCAACGACTTCTTCCTGGTCAACAACACCGATACCGTGTATCCCGTCGTGACCGCGATTCCCTACCCGAAGACCGGCACCGGGAATTCATCCGTGCGGGTCGGGGTAGTGAGCTCCGCAGGCGGTGCCACCCGGTGGCTGGCGTTATCCGACGCGCCCGCGAGCCACTACATCCCGCGTCTCGCATGGTCGCCGGACAACAAGGAATTGTTCATCCATCAATTCGATCGTGCGCAGCAGAACCTTGAGCTGTTGGCCGTGGAGGTGGCGAGCGGCGCCGCGCGAACCGTGCAGCGCGAACATTCCTCGGCCTGGATCGACGTCGTTGACGATTTCAAGTGGCTGGACGATGACCGCGCGTTCCTGTGGGTCAGTGAGCGCGATGGGTGGCGGCACGTGTATATCGTCCCGCGGGCCGGTGGGCCTGCCAGACTCGTGACCTCCGGTGCATTCGACGTCACAGAAATCTCGGGCATCGATGACAAGCGCGGCTGGCTCTATTTCATCGCGTCGCCGGATGATGCCGCGCGGCGCTATCTGTACCGTGCGCGGCTGCACGGTGGCGCGGTGGAACGCCTGACGCCCGCGGATGCGCCGGGCATTCATGCCTATGACCTGTCGCCAGATGGCCGCTGGGCGGTGCACACTGCATCGCGCATTGACGGACCACCGGCGAGCACGCTGGTGAGTATTCCCGATCATCATGTGAGGCGTGCGCTCATCGACAATGAGCCCCTGCGCAACAAGTTCGAGCTGCTGCTGGCGCGGCCCGCGGAATTCTTCAAGGTAACGATCCCGGGCGGGTATGTGCTCGACGGCTGGATGCTAAAGCCGAGGGACTTCGATCCCGCCAAGAAATATCCGGTACTGGTCTATGTCTACAGCGAGCCCGCCGGCCAGACGGTTCTGGACCAATGGGGCGGCGAGCGCATGCTGTTTCATCGCTACGTCGCGGAGCAGGGCTACGTCGTGCTGTCCATCGACAATCGCGGCACGCCCGCGCCGAAAGGCTCTGCGTGGCGGCAGGTCATTTATGGCGCAATCGGCGTGCTCGCCGCGGATGAACAGGCCGCCGCACTACGCGCACTCGCGGCCAATCGTCCGTACCTCGATCTTGACCGCGTCGCGGTCTGGGGATGGTCGGGTGGCGGCTCGATGACCTTGCACCTGATGTTTCGTTACCCCGAGCTCTTCAAGGTCGGCATGTCCGTCGCCGCCGTGGCGGATCAACGTTACTACGACACGATCTATCAGGAACGCTACATGGGTACGCCGGATGGGAACCTGGACGGATACAAGCGCGGGTCGCCGATCACTTATGCCGAAGGCCTCGCGGGCAAGCTCCTGATCGTCGGCGGCACCGGTGATGACAACGTGCACTACCAGATCACGGAAATCCTGATCAACCGGCTGGTCGCACTCGGCAAGCCATTCGAAATGATGGCCTACCCAAATCGCAGTCATGCAATCGACGAAGGGGAGGGCACCAAGTTCCATCTGTACAGCACGCTCGCACGCTATCTGACCGCGCACCTGGAACCGGGCGCGCGATAAGGCAGGATCGGGTCAGAGCAGCTGGATTACCTGATCGTAAGGACCGGCTTTCCAAGCACTTCGGGCCTCGGAACGATACCGAGCCCCGGCGAGTCCGACGCAGCCATGTGGCCATTCACGCGCTGCGGCGCACCTTCCGCGATGCTGACCGTGACATAGCTGTTGAAGTCCGTGCTGGTAAAGCGGAACTCCTCGGGCGTGCTGTGCGCCAGATGGGCAATCGCAGCCGTGATGATGTCCCCGCCCCAGGTATCTTCCAGAGTCATGGCGATGCCAAGCTCAACGCACAGGTCGCGCGCGAGCTTCATCTTCGTGAGCCCGCCGAACTTGCTGATCTTGAGATTCACGACGTCCATCGCGAGATCGGAAAATCCACGTAACAGGGTCGGGATGTCATTGATGACTTCGTCGAGTACAAACGGATGGTCACAATGGCGGCGAATGCTGAGGCACTCTTCGTAGGACGCGCAGGGCTGTTCGATGTACACATCGACGTCGCGTACGCCGCGAATGACGCGCATGGCATCGTGCGGCAGCCAGCCGGTGTTGGCATCGGCCACGAGCCGGTCGCCGGGCTTGAGTTCGCGGGCGACGGCGCGAATGCGCGCAATATCGACCTCGGGATCCTCGCCGACCTTGAGCTGAAAGCGCGTGTACCCCTCCGAGCGGTAGCCGGCAACTTTCGCCGCCATCGCTTCGGGGGATTCGCGCGAGATGGCGCGGTAAAGCGTGATGGACTCGCCAAACCTGCCGCCGAGCAGGGTGCAAACCGGCTTGCCGGTGACCTGGCCCAGGATGTCCCAGCAGGCCATGTCGATCGCGGATTTTACGTAGGGGTGACCCTTCAGCTTCGCATCCATCAGGCGGTTCATCGGCCCGAGCTGCGTGGGATCCGCGCCGATCAGATGCGGACCGAGTTCCGCCAACCCTGCGCGCACGCCCGCTGCATAGGAGGCCAGGTACACCGGCCCCAGCGGGCAGGACTCACCATGGCCGCAAAAGCCCGCATCGGTTTCGACGCGCACGACCGTGCTGTCGAACACGGATACTGACTTGCCGCCGGACCAGCTGTACTTGCCTTCCTTGAGCGGCAGATCGACCTGCCAGGCAGTGATTTCAGTGATTCGCATGCGAATGCTCCTGCCAGGATGCCGTTGCTCGTGGACACGTGGATCGTATACGTAATGGGCGCTCTGGAATACATCCTGCGCGTGCGCATTCTGAAAACGTTTGAACCGGCCTTTATTGCGTAGTTCCCATAGATCCGACTGTGAATCCTTGTGCCGGAGCACATTCACATGTTGGCCATCGCGAAAGCGTTCAAACTGATGCAGATCGGAAAGCTTGATGTCTTCTCACCGTCTCAATGTCGATGCTAGGCGGCTGATCCAGCCGTATTGCCGCCGTCGATCGGGATTGCCGCGCCAGCAAGCTGCGCGGCTTCGTCAGACGCCAGAAATGCCACCAGCGTCGCGACTTCCGCGGCAGTTGTAACGCGGCCGGTTCGACTAGATGCGTTCGCTTCACGCAGCGCGCTTTTCTCGTCGAGTCCGTGGGCCGCGCCGGAGCGATAGAGCATCGGTGTCTCGACATCGCCCGGGCACAGGGCATTGATGCGGACGCCTTCGGCGGCATGATCCAGCGCCATCGCCTTGCTCATCAGAACCACGCCGCTTTTGCTCGCGCAGTAAGCGACCGCATTCCGGCCGCCGACTAGCCCCCAGTCCGACGCAATATTGATGATGACACCCCTTGCTGTTGCGCAGGTACGGCATGGCCGCACGGCTGAGAAAGAACGGCGCGGTGACCAACGCAACCTTGTTTTTCACCTCATGCGCTCCCTGGTGACAATCGAAAAATAGACCATGAACGCGCAGGCGGACAGCATCGCGAAAGTGGGGGTGAGGACGCGGAAGCGATGCATTGATCTGCATTCTTGCTGGTTCCAACGACAAAATCACGCGAGGGGAGTAATATCACCGGCAATATCATCACTGGGTGAGTAATGCTGCCAAGCTGTTCGACCAGATGCGTCGAAACCCCCGCGATTGGCGCATTGATGAATTATGCGTGGTCGCGCAGCGCTTCGGCTTGAACGTTCAGCAGGGCAAGGGAAGCAATGTCAAGTTTCGCCACCCCGCGGTGCGGTTAATAGTGGTCGTCCCAACCAGGCGGCCGATTAAAGAGTTCTACGTGATGCAGTTGATCAAACTAATCGATCAGGCTACAGGGGCAGAATGAACGAGCCACGCTTTGAAGACTATCGATTCGAGATGCGGCCGCTGACTGAAGAAGAGGGCGGCGGCATTCTCATTGCTTTTCCTGACCTTCCCGGCTGCTTTTCGGATGGGGATACGTACGAAGAGGCCATCGCGAATGGTCGCGAGACCTTCTACGAATGGGTCCAAGGCTGGCAGGAGATGGGCCGGAAAGTTCCGCTCCCGCGTGCGGATGAAGACATCGACCCCTCGAAGTTTGTGGTCCGCATGCCGCACTCATTGCATTTTCGAGTGATGGCGACCGCCTCTGCCGAGGGTGTGAGCGCCAATTTGCTACTGACCACAATCATCGCGGAAGGCATCACCGTGCGCGCCCCGCGAAAGTCGATCGCCGAACCAAAAGCTCGCTATCGGGTAGAAAAGAAGGCCGCCAAGCCCGCGCGGAAGCAAAAGAAAGCGGCCAGAAAGCCGTTAAATTGAAGGCGAGGAATACCGCATGACAAGACGCCGCGACCTATTTGAAGAATTGACGGAAGGATTCGACGCTTTGAGCGATCGGCCCGCTGGCAAGCGAACGCTGCGCACGCATGTGATCAGGATTAGACCGGCGCCAAGAATCTCGGCACGTGAACTTGCCAAGCTACGGGGAAAATGAATCTCTCACGTGGGTTCTTTGCAGGATATCTGCGCACCAACGTGCGAACGCTGGAAAACTGGGAGCAAGGGCGAGCCAAGCCAAATGCTCAAGTCGCATTTCTGATTCGCATGGTGCAGCGCTTCCCGGACACGGTGCGCGGGCTGGCTGAGATCTGATCCTTGATGGCTACGGCGACGCGACGCCGCCCGTCAGGCCGCGCGCTGGTCCCGTGAAGCGTCTGCACACAAAGCGATAACTTGTTGATTTCCAACGCGCATTGCGAACTGGCCGTGAAATTCCTATGCTGTCCGCGCAATCGGAACAGAATGACAAGAAGGGAGTTGCCCGAGTTTCGTCCAGCTCGCCAGAGAATCTCAAATAATGGTCAGGGGGTAATCGCGATGAATCCAGCCTCAAAAACCGGCGCCGACGCGACGCTGGACGAAGACGTCAAAGTCCTGCACAGCATGGGCTATGCGCAGGAGCTGGCGCGGCGCCTGGGGCGCTTCTCGAACTTCGCCATCTCTTTTTCCATCATTTGCATTCTCTCGGGCGGCATCAATTCACTGGCCCAGGCGACATCCGGGGCGGGTGGCGCAGCGATCGGTCTCGGCTGGCCGCTTGGCGTCCTGATCTCGGGCGTCTTTGGCTTCGCGATGGCGCAGATTGCCTCGGCTTATCCGACGGCCGGCGGTCTGTATCACTGGGGTTCGATTCTTGGCAATCGATTCACAGGCTGGCTGACCGCCTGGTTCAATCTTCTGGGACTCATTACCGTGCTCGCGGCGATCAATGTCGGTACTTACTATTTCTTTCTGGGAGCATTCGGCGCGAAGTTCGGAATCACGGACTCGATGACGACGATCGTCACGTTCCTGGCAATCCTGACCGGCGGACAAGCCTTGATCAATCACTACGGCATCGCGCTGACGGCGAAGCTGACCGATTTTTCAGGCTATCTGATCTTCGGTGCATCGATTGCGCTCGCCGTCGTGTGTCTGGCGTACGCGGAGAGCTACGACATCTCGCGCCTCTGGACCTTCTCGAATTACTCCGGTGAAGCCGGCGGGAATGTCTGGCCAAGTGTCTCGGGCAGCTGGGTGTTCCTGCTCGGCCTGTTGATGCCGATCTATACGATCACGGGTTACGACGCCTCGGCCCATACTTCCGAGGAAACCAAGAACGCAGCGCTCTCGTCGCCTCGCGGCATCGTTTCTTCGATTATCTGGTCTGGCCTGTTCGGTTACCTCTTCCTCGCGGCATTCCTGCTGATGATCCCGAACATGGACGAAGCTGCGAAGCAGGGCTGGAACGTTTTCTTCTGGGCGATGGACCAGCGCGTTCCGGAAGGAACCAAACAGCTCATGTACTGGGCGATCTTCCTCGCGCAGATTCTGTGCGGACTCGCAACCGTCACTTCCGCCTCGCGCATGATCTTTGCGTTCTCGCGTGACGGCGGCCTGCCGTTCTCGAAGGTGCTCGCCAGGGTTTCGCACAAGCATCGCACGCCGGACGCCGCCATCTGGACGGGTTCGGCACTCGCAGTGCTTTTCGTCTGGGGAGCGAAGTGGCTGGAAGCGGGCGGTACACCGGTGTACACGGTCGTCGTGTCCTGCACGGTGATCTTCCTGTTCTTCTCCTTCGCCATTCCGATCACGCTCGGACTTTTCACGTATGGCGGACCGAAGTGGCCAAAAATGGGACCATGGAATATCGGGCGCGCGGGATTTTCGCTGTTCGCGGTGCTTTCGATCATCTCGATGGTGCTGATCTTCTTCATTGGCGTGCAGCCGCCGAATGATCTGGCATTCAAGGTCACGATCGGATTCTTCATCCTGACGGCAATTGTCTGGCTGGCCTTCGAGAAGCGGCGATTCCAGGGACCACCGATCGGCGACGTCATCGCCAAGCGGCAGGCGGCGATCGCAGCGGCTGAAGCGGCGATGAACAAATAGGCCGGAGCGGAGCAATTGAAAAACAGAAAGGGGTCATTTGACCCCCTTCTGCTTTTCAACGATGTGTTCGTCTCAGGCGCGTCGTCTTATACCAACGCCCGCAGCCGCCGACTCTTTCATTAGTTGCGTGCCAACCCTGACGATGGTGTCAATCACCGGCACAAGCTCTCGCCCCAGCTCCGACAACGAATACTCCACCGATGGTGGCGAAGTCGGCACGACCTCCCGGATCACCACGCCTTTCTTCTCGAGTTCCCGCAGTCTGGTCGTCAGCATCTTCGGCGAGATTCCCGGGATGTCCCTCTGAAGCTCCCCGAATCGCCGCGGATCCCCACTGAGCTTCCAGACCAGGTTCGGCGTCCATGCACCGCCCAGCACCGCCATGCTGGCCGCCATCGGGCAACCCTGCGGGGGCGGGGGAGCCTTGCTGTTGCGCATCTTCAATGCCATCGGGGCGTTCCTGGCCACTTACCGGGAGGTTAGTGGATTTTATGCCTTACGTAAATATATATACTATACAAAAGTAAGTACGGCCGCTAAAGTCGTTCCAGACCTGACAACCATTACAGGAGATTGGCATGAAACTGTTCTACGCTCCCGGCGCCTGCTCGCTTTCGCCGCACATCGCGGCAGCTGAGGCCGGCATTGACCTTGAACTCGTGGAAGTGAACCTCGGCACCAAGACCGTCGCTGAGGAAGGCGACTACTGGGCCATCAATCCCAAGGGTTCCGTGCCGGCGCTCGAGCTTGACAACGGCGAGATCCTCACCGAGGGCCCTGCCATCGTCCAGTACCTGGCCGACCAGAAGCCCGAGGCCCGGCTCGCGCCCGCGAATGGAACGCTCGCGCGCTATCGGCTGCAGGAGGCGCTCAACTACATCACCTCTGAGATCCACAAGAGCTACAGCCCGCTCTTCAACCCCAAGACCCTGGAAAACGTGCGCACGGAACGCAAGGAATACCTGCGCAAGCGCTACGCCCTGCTCGATGGGCAGCTCGCGAGCCGCAAGTACCTGTTCGGGGATCAGTTCACCGTCGCCGATGCGTACCTGTTTGTCGTCACGCGTTGGGCGAGGGCAGCCAAGGTCGATCTGTCCGACTACGCCAACCTTCAGGCATTCCAGGCTCGCGTCGCAGCGAGGCCCGCGGTGCAGACGGCGCTGAGGGAGGAGGGGTTGATACCGACGGAGAAAGCCGCCTGACGGTATTGCTGTTTGGCGCATCGAGAACGGGGCCGCGAGGCCCCGTTCGCACGGTCGTTATTTTTGCTAGCGTATGTAGTACGTGAAGGAGGGGCGCAGAGCGCTTCAATTGCAAATGAGCCGGGCGTTCGTCAAGGAATCAGATGGGTCGGAAGGGGAGGAACTCCCGGAACTCCTGGTCAGTCCGCATCGGAATCTTGTCACGGTTGCAGGCTTGAGGCAGATCGAAGGTACCGTCGAACGGCTACAGAGCGCCCTGTCTCAAGCTCGTGCCGCAGGAGACCGCGCAGCAATCGCGCAAGTCCAGCGCGACCTGCGGTATTGGATCCAGCGATTGCGTAGCGCCGAAGTGGTTGCGGCTCCTGAGGCGTCCGACACGGTGCGGTTTGGGGCGACCGTCGCGTTAGAGAAAAAGGACGGAGAGCGCATCGAGTACCAGATAGTTGGCGAGGATGAAGCGGATCCGGCCCATGGCAAGATTTCGTATGTCTCGCCGATTGCGCGGCTGCTGATCGGCGCCTCAGTGGGGGATATCACGGCGTTGGTGGATGGAGAAGCCGAGATTCGGGAGATTGCCTGTATGGCGACTGAAACCGCATACTAGAAGGAGGTACGGTGTCGGCGATCACGATCGGCGGCACCCCTTTGGAAATCGCACAGGAGTTCGGACATGAGAACGATGAAAGGCACGTTGCTGATGATGGCCGCCATGCTGCTGGCGTCCGGTCCCGCCCTCGCTGACAAGTACAGCGACACAATCGAGCTGTTCAAGAACGCGGGCCAGAGCGGGTCGTTCTTCGAGAAGTGCTATGGCTACGCGGTGTTTCCGACCATCGGCAAGGCGGGGCTCGGAATCGGCGGCGCCCACGGCGAAGGCCGGGTCTATCTGCAGGGCAAGCAGGTTGGCACCACGTCGATGACGCAACTAAGCATTGGTTTTCAGGCTGGCGGCCAGGGTTTCAGCGAGATGATTTTCTTCGAGGACAAGCGGGCGTTCGATGAATTTACTTCCGGGAACTTCGAGTTCGGTGCGAACGCAAGCGCGGTCGTGATCACCGCCGCCGCGTCGGGGAGCGCCGCCACCACCGGTGCGACCGGAGCTGCAAGCGGCGGCAAGAAGGATGCGGCGACTGCCGGCGAGTATCACAAGGGCTCGGCCGTGTTCATGATCGTGAAGGGCGGCCTGATGTACGAGGCGTCTGTCTCGGGACAGAAGTTCAAGTACAAGCCGCTGGCAGAATAGCAGCCGCGAGGCTCACCCGAGCGCTCGCGCATCCTGCGGTGGCCTCCACCGCGGGATGCGGGGGTTACTCGGTCTGCTTGGTGCTCGCGGGCTCGAGTGACTCCATCGACGCGGCGCGCCGGTCCCGCGCCTCCACGACCAGGCGGTAGGCCACGTAGTACTTGTAGATGTTGCTCACGTAGGTCACCGTCTCGCGACCGATGCGCTCCGAAGCGATCCGCTCCACATTGCCAAACCACAAATTTGGATCAAGGCCGCGCTTCGCCGCCTCGAGCCGGAGCTGACGGATGCGTGCGGGCCCGGCATTGTAGGACGCGAAAGCGAACAGCGCCTTGTTGAGGCCGTCCATCGGCTCGTCCTTGAAGTACTGGTCCATGATGAAGCGGATGTACTTCACGCCGGCGTGGATGTTGGCATCGACCTGGCTGATATCGCCCACCTTCAATTCCTTGCCCGTGGCCGGCATCACCTGCATGACGCCGATCGCGCCGACGGAACTCTTCACGCTCTGGCTGAGCCCGGATTCCTGGTAACCCTGCGCGGCCATCAGCAGATAGTCGACCTCGTATTGCTCGCTGTATTTCTTGAATAGCTCCACCAGTTCCTGGAATTTCCTGCGCTCGGCCTCCGAGGTGGCGTTTTTCACGAACTTTGTGCTTTGCAGGTAGCGCTTCTGCATCATGTTGCCGAACATCGTGCCGATGCCGTTCCGGGCAATGAACGCATTCAATTCGGCGGCAAGCTTCGGGTTGTTCTTGCGGATCGCGACCGCCAGTTGGCCGCCCGTCCGTACCGCCACCGTGTCGTGCACGGTCAGGTCCGTAAGGGCCTGATTCCAGAACTTCGCGAGGTAGTCGTCGACGACCGTGATCTTGATCAGGCCGGCATTGACCATCTCCAGCAGGTCTTCATCCTCCAGGTTTGACGGCACGAGCAGCACGGCGACTGGCTGCTTGCCGGCCGCCTCTAGCCGTTTGTTTAGCGCGAGCAGGCTCTCGTAATAGATGCTCCCCTTGCGGACGAATACCTCCTGCCCGGCCAGGTCTTCGACCGACGCGATGGCCGGTGCGCCCGGCCCCGTCACCACGATCTCGCTTACATCCTTGCGGGTGGGGTTCGTGAAGCCCACCAGCTTCTGGCGCTCGGGGGTCACGGTGACCTGGGCCATCACCAGGTCCACCTTGCCGTCCAGGAGCGCCGACGCCAGCTGGTCACGGGGCAACGGCACGAACATGACGTGGACTCTCAGGTTTCCGGTCTTGAGCTTCTTGTTCAGCTCATCTTCCAGGAGCTTGCCGTATTCGTAGCTACCGCCCCGCTGGACGCCCTTGTCCACGAAGTAGTGCGTGCGGTTGAACGTGACGCCGGCGCGGATAACCCGCCGCTTCATCATTTCGTCGAAGTCGCCCGTGAAGGGCTTATCGAGCTGGGCGCGCAGCTCTTCGGGAATCTCCGATTCGTACGCCGGTGGCGGCAGGGGCTCTTCGCCTGCGTCGGTGGGTGCCGCGGACTCAGTGGTCGACGTCGTGGCGTCCTGCCCACCGGAGCAGGCCGATACCGAGAGCGCTGCGACCAGGAGCACCAGGAGGCTGAGCGAACAGTTCCGTCCGATGAGCGCGCATGGAGTGATCATGCCGATCCTTTCCTGCTGTGACTACGACGGCCAGGCTGACCTAGCCAACGGTCGCATGCTATGGACCCCCAGACAAATATTCTAATGCCACAGCGCCCACGCAAGGCAGCGAGTCGGCCTGAATAGGTATTTATCCGTACCAGCCGGCGAGCAGCCAATTCATGTCGTTGGTTCGCTTTGGACCTTGGTTAACCCAGGGTCGAAATGCGGCTTGACGAGCGGTGACGGGACTCGGCAAGAAGTCTGAAGAAGACGGTCATCTAAGTTGTTGAAAAATAGAGGATCGAATTTGACCGGGCGCCACTCGAACGCGTCGAGGACGATGAGACTCATTTGTTCATGAGTCTGCAGGGCGAGGGGACGTGATTGGGGGGCGAACTCTTATCCGGCGGGTCAATCCGGGCGGCGTCGCGCGCATCGGAATCTACGTATTGTTGGGACAGCAGCAAAAGGCTATCCTTTGCGGTCTGCTCGCCCGTTTGGGCGGCATTTATTGTGCTCGCGAGGCTCGGGACGGGCGCATTCCAACAACCAGGAGGATTCCAAGTGAAAATAAACAAGTGGGTGCTGCTGCTCTCCGCGCTCGCGCTACCGCTGTTGATGAATGGCTGCGCGTCCAGTGGCGCGCCGCGCGCTGCCAAGCCCGTCGATGTCGCCAGTCTGCCCAAGGTAGAGTGCAGCACGCTCAAGTTCGGCAAGGCGTTCCTGGACAAGTACCCGGACGCCCCCGCCGCGTGCCAGGAAGCGCGTGTATACAATGGCAAGCGCTATGCGAAGTTCGAGGCCGAGGTATACATCTCCGACCCCGAGTTCATGACCGTGAATTTGCTGAGCGCGACCGGCGCCAGGGTCACGACGTTCAGCTTCAAGCCGGGTCCGGACCAGATGATCAAGATCAATGGCAAGGACACGAAATTCCACGACCTGCGTGTCGGCGAAAAAATGACCTTCTGGGTCTCCGAGGACCGCATGACGGCCTCAGCGTTGCCGGGTTCGACAGGGGATTCCTGGGCAGTACTGCCGCCCATTAAGCCCTGATCCGCGAGACTGTACCGAGGGTCCGGCGCCACTGCGCGCCGGACCCCTTTTGATTTCAGCCCTGGAATCAGGATCACGCGCGACACGAAGTCCGCGCCCTCGATATCCGCCAGGCCAGCTCATCGAAATGAGAGTCACTCGCTCAGGCGTCGAATGCGCTGCGTGCGGCTGCCATCGAACTGCTCGGTCGCCCGCTGCAACAAGAGCCGGGCCTCGCGGGCCGGCAGCGCCCGGCTCAGCAGGAATCCCTGCGCCTGACCGCACTGGTGTTCCTGCAGGAAACGAAGCTGCGAGAACGATTCGACTCCCTCTGCCACGACGCCGACTTTGAGGGCCTTGGCCATGGATATGATCGCAGCTGCAATGGCGCCGTCATCAGTGCCTTCGCTGAGATCCCGGACGAAGGATCGATCCATCTTCAGCCGATCGATGGCCAGATGTTGCAGACGCTGGAAATTCGAATAGCCGGTTCCAAAGTCGTCGATTGCGACCGAAACGCCGATGGAGTGCAGCTCCGCGAGCAACGTCTCTGATCGTTCTTCGTCTGTCATCACCATCGATTCGGTGATCTCGATTTCGAGCATCCCACGCTCGAGGCCTGTCTCCGCAAGAATGCTGCTGACCAGCGCGACGAAGTTAGGCATGGCAAACTGCCGGGCAGCGATATTGACGGCGATTCGCCTCACTGCCAAACCCTCGTCGTGCCATTTCCTGGCCTGAATGCAGGCGGTCCGCAGCACCCACTCACCGATCGGAATGATCAGCCCGCAATCTTCGGCGATCGGAATGAAGTCCAACGGCGGCACTACGCCGAGCTCGTCGTTGGTCCAGCGCAGCAGTGCTTCCATGCCCACGATGTTGCCCGTCGACGTGTCGATCTGCGGCTGGTAGTGCAGGGCCAGCTCGCCGCGCTCTAGCGCGCCGCGTAACTTGCCCTCGATGGTGTAACGCTGCAGCATGCCCTCGTTCATCGACGCGTCGAAGAACGCGCACGAGCCCGGCCAGCGCCGCTTCGCGAAGTACATCGCGAGGTCGCCATGGCGCAGCAACGATGCCGCGTCGGTGCCATCCGTCGGCGAAATCGCGATACCGATGCTCGGCGTAATAATGACTGTATTTGTCGACAGCTGCATCGGCTGCTGTATCGCAGCAATCAGGCGGTCGGCCACCAATCTGGCATCGTCCGAGCTTCCAATGTCGGGCAAAACGACCATGAATTCGTCGCCGCCCAGGCGGCCGATGTCACCGGGGCGTTCGACCATCAACGTATCAGATGCACGGTCGCCGCCGTAGCGCAGCGAGCTGCGCAGCCGCTCGGCGACGACCTTCAGGACCTCATCCCCGATCGAATGACCGAGCGTGTCATTGATGCGTTTGAAATTATCGAGGTCGATGTACATCACTGCCAGCATCTTGCCGTGCTGCAGCGCCACCTCGAGCGCCGAGCGAAGGCGAGTGTGCGCCTGCTCCCGATTGGGCAGGCCCGTCAGCGCATCGAAGTAAGCGAGACGCGTAATGTTCTGTTCGGCGCGCCATTTGCTCGCGAGGGCGATTGTCATCTGTCGCACTTCGTGCGGATGAAATGGTTTCTGCAGGTACGAGAGTTTATCCGCGGGCGGCACACGCCCGCCGATGTCGTACGGGTCAACGTCCGAGTAGGCCGTGCACACTGCGATCTCGATGGCGGGGTCAAGATCGCGAATGCGAGCCGCGGCCCAGATGCCATCCGGGCCTGGCAGCATGCGCATGTCGAGAAAGACCACGGCAAACGGCTGTTTCGCGTCGAGCGCCGCCTTCACGGCCGCGACTGCGGCCTCCGCGCCATCGCAGAATTCCGGATCGAAGGTCATCGTCGTCGTCGGCTGACGATCCGGCCGCCTGGCCTCTTCACCGCCAAAGAGCTTCGCGCCCAGCGTCCGACGCGCAGCGCTTTGGGCATACTCGACCGGGTCGCAGAAACTCTGGCGGTAGGCGTCGTGGACCTCTGGTTCGTCATCGACAACGAGGACGCGAATCGGCGCACGGGTAGTTTCTGACACGGTAGACCTCATGCAGCCCTGGTGTTGACTGCAGTTGCTGGCGCGGGTACTGGAACGATCAGATGCAGGGTGGCACCACGGTCCGGCCCGTCGCTGGTTGCCCAGATTCGACCGCCGAGTGCATTGATGGCCGTTGCACACCAGTGCAGCCCGATCCCCAGATTGCCGTTTTCACGCTTCGTCGAGTAGCCCTTTTCGAAGACGCGCTCGAGATTCTCGACGGCGATGCCGACGCCCGTGTCCACACAATCCAGCTGCAGTTTGTGCTGGTCATTGTCACAGACAAGCGCGGCTGAAAAGCGCACCACGCCTTTGTCGCGGCCTGCGGCGCGGATCGCCTCCGCGGCATTGATGATCAGGTTCTGCACCACCAGCCGCAGCACGGTGCGCGCCACGTAAACCGATCCCACGGATTGCAATGACGGATCCAACTCAATGCTGACTTGTTCACGGCAGCTATCCGGGGTGACCTCGAGACTTTGTTTGATGATTGCGGGAAGCTCTGCCGCCTCGATGACGGTTGGCGCGCGCGAGGATCTCAGCTGTTCGGATAAAGCGTTCTGCACGACCGTCGCCTGACGCGACATGACGTCGACGTCGCAGCTTGCAGCCTTGATTACATCTGCCAATTCGCCGCTCGCAAGACGCAGGAACTCGTCGAGATCCGCGTGGCGGGGCGCCCCGCCGGATTCCGTGGCGCGCTCCGCCAGCGCGCGCTCAACATCGCCCGTCGGCGCTGCACGCAAGCGGTCGTGCAGCCTGGCAAGCCGCCCAACGAGCGGTGTTATTGCATTGCCCATGTTGTGCAAAACGCCGCGGGAGAATTCCGCCATGCCGGCGTGGAAACTGTGGTCGACGATCTGCCGCCGCGACTCGGCGACCTGTTCGACCATGCGATCGAACTCGACCGCCAGCGCGCCGATCTCGTCGGCCCGATTCAGGTTGAGCCGTGTCGTCAGGTCGTCGCCCGCGCCAATACTGACCGCATGTTGAGTGACTTGCGCGAGTGGCGTCAGCACGGTGCGGTCGAGCATGAACAGCAGGATCAAAAGCACCGCCACGGCGGCGCCGACGGTATAGGCGAGCACGTAGTTGACCGTCGTGCGGGCGCCCTTGCTGGTGGTACGCGGGACATCGACCCGCAATGTCATGATCGGTTTGCCGGACAGGTCCGCGAACACTCGATAGACCTCGGTCGTATCGCCGTTGATCACGATCTTCTGGCGCTCGCCGGATGCGCTGCTGAGATGCAGAAGCTGCTGTTCGGGGCCCGTGGCGGTGCGTGTCGCCGCCAGCGCCACCTGGGTCTGGGACCTTGCGCCGATCTGGGCGACCTCCGAGTCGGTCAACAGCCGACCCATCAGCACCATACCGCGTGACGGGCCGTGTCCGAAGCCGTCAAGTATCGGCGCCACTGCAGCGAGCAGCACGCCGTGATTGGTCGCGATCAGGCCCTGTCCCGGGCTGGCGCTGCGCAGATTCTCGCGCCACAAGAAATTATCCGGCAGCGAGCCCTGTGGGAACAAGTCGAGGGGCAGGATGGCTCCCGAGGCGGGATCCAGCGACGTCGACAGGACGATCTCGCCATTCAGGTCGACGAACGCCAGCGCCGTCAGGCGCAGTTGCTTCATCGTGGCCTCGGTGAGGTTGTCCGGTTCGTACTGCGCGTTGTGGTCCTGAAGGAACTCGTAGGTATCTTTCCAGTTGCCCCAGTCGGTTGCCGACACCCGGATCTCGTTCAGCGCCTGATGGACGCCGAAATCGATGCGCATCATGGCGGTGCGCGCGTTGTCGAGCTCGATTTCCTCAAAGCGCGGCAACAGCAATGCTTGCCCGACGCCCCACTCGACGAATGTGAGCGCCAGGAATACGGCTCCGAGCAGCGCAACGACTTTGGCGCGTATCTTCATGGATGCCAGAATATGACGCATGCGGCAGCATCCGGACTGTGACGTAGCCGATGTCGGCCCAATCCGCCAGCGGGTTCGGCGCAGGCGGTGACGTACGTCACATTGGGAGCGGTCCGCGCCGCCGGAATCCGCGAGGATCAGGCGCCGATAAGCTCGTCAGCCATCCCGGCGTACACCTGCGTGTGCCGGTCGACATCGGCGGCGGTGGTCGCTGGCGACATCAATGCCATGTTGTGGAACGGCGTCATCAGGATGCCCCGGTTCAGCAGGTAGAGATGGATGTACGGATCGAGCCCGTCATCCTGTCCGGCCGCGGCCTCGGCGCCATTGCGGGCGCGTTCCGGGCGGAACAGGTACTCGACGCGGCAGCCCAGCCGCACCGCGTGCCACGGGAGTTCGCGCGACTCGATCACGCCGCGCACGCCCTGCTCGAAGCGCTCACCGATTGCGATCATGTGCAGGAACGCCTCGTCAGTCATGACCTGTCCAAGC
>CAYYQQ010000033.1:0-1976 GCA_964473595.1 uncultured Steroidobacteraceae bacterium
GCCGCGAAGACGCTCGACGGGACGATTCCGGAACGTCGCGCGCTCGTCAGGCTGTCCGACGAAGCGATCATCGAAAAGCTCACGGAAGCGCGGGGCGTCGGCCGCTGGACGGTCGAGATGTTCCTGATGTTCACGCTCGGAAGGCCCGACGTGCTGCCGGTGGACGACTACGGAATCCAGAACGGCTATCGCCTGGCCTATGGCAAGCGGCGCCTGCCAAAGCCCCGCGTGCTGGCGACGTTTGGCCAGCGCTGGGCGCCCTACCGGACCACGGCTGCGTGGTACCTCTGGCGGGCCGTAGACTTCGATCGCGAACAAAAACAGCGGGCGGCGAACAAGGAATAGACCTGCCTGTGGCGCTCAGCGATTTCCCTTCTCCACCGCGGGCACGGTGCGCAGGTACGCCCAGATCGCCTTCAGTTCGGCATCGCTCATCTGCCCGTAGACCCGCCACGGCATGTACTCGGAGATTGCCGAGCCATCCTTGCGCTTGCCTTCACGCAGCGCGCGGATGAAGTCCTCTTCCGTCCAGTCCTTCAGCCCAGTCTCGTGCGGGGTCAGGTTTGCCACGATCGGCATGTTCGGGTCGCCCTGGATCTTGCCACCCGACAGATTTGCTCTGTGGCAACCGCGGCACACCTGAACGATGTGTTCGCCGTATTCCGCGGTGGCCGCGGTCTCCGGCGGCTCGATGGCATGCGCTTTTTCATGGTCGACATTGAATGCGAGAAGGGCCGACGAGTCGAACGCCATGACGAAGGTGAAGACGGGTCCGAACTTGATGCGCCCCAGGTCGCGATCGACGGGCGGCAGGCTTCGGATGTACGCGACGATATCCGAGAGTTCGTGATCGGACAGGTTGACGAATTCAATGGCGGGCATCGACGAGCTGCGACCGCCCCGGCGCAGGCCATGCCGGACCGCATGATCCCAGTCGGCCGCCGTGTATTCGCGCGTGACGCTGCCCGACCCGGTCGTGAGGTTGGGCGCAACCCAGCGCCCCAGAATCGCGGCGTCGATGATGACGCCGCCGCCGAAATCCTTGCTGTGGCAGCCCCTGCAGCCGACGCGGCTCTCGACCAGGTGTTGACCATTCGCAATCGCGCGCGTGAGGCCCGCGGCCTCCAGGTCCACGCCGGCGAGCGGATCATCCGCCGCTGCGCCCATGGCGATGTGTTCCGCGCGGAGCGCTGCGAGGCCCGCCTCGCCAAGCGGGAAGGGGATCGGGAATGTGGCGTCGTGCGCTACCCACTGCCTGTCGTAGCGGCTGCCGGCAACCCACCAGGCCCAACCGTAGACGCCGATCGCGAGCACAACGATCACCACCAGTGACCAACCCAGGATTTTCAGCAGCTTCTTCATATTCGTAAACCTGTTGAGGCCGCCGATTTAGCCCTGATCGTCCGGAAACTCCGCATCGAGGATGCGCACCAGTTCCTCGTCCACACGGTCACGGAACATCGCGAGCAGAAAGCCCAGTGTCGCCTCGACGACGATCTCGTCCGCTCCGATCGTGACAGTGCCGGAGACATTTGGATGTTCGATCGCGAGCACCTCGCCCTGCCAGCTGCATTCAGCATCGAATTTCTGCGCGAGTGCCATGGCCATGCGATTGACGCGCTCGCGCGCGGCCTTGGCAGTCAATTCATGCGAGCGTTGCAGGTGGATGCGGCTCATCGGCGGAGTATAGCGACGCTCATGCGCGGCCGATCGCCCGCCAGCCGATGTCGCGGCGGTACTGCATACCGCGCCAGCGCACGCGATCGACCAGCGCATAGGCGGCCCGCTGCGCTTCGGCGACGCCAGTGCCAAGACCGACGGCGCACAGCACGCGCCCGCCCGCGGTCAGCACGCGCCCATCATCCAGGCGCGTGCCTGCGTGAAATATCTTCCCGCCCAATGCGGCGGCATCGTCGAGTCCCGCAATTGCATCACCCTGGCGCGCGTCATCCGGATAGCCTTCCGCCGCCAGCACG
>CAYYQQ010000033.1:1986-28810 GCA_964473595.1 uncultured Steroidobacteraceae bacterium
GGCGCTGATGATGCAGGCCGGGCTGCCGGTGCCCGCCGACCGCGGCTCGCGCGTCCCAGGCCGCTTCGACTTCGTGCAGGCGGCCCGCGAGCGCCGCTAGGCACAATTCGCTCAGGTCGCTCCTGAGTCGCACCATGATCGGTTGTGTCTCGGGATCGCCGAAACGGCAATTGAATTCGAGCACATTGGGCGTTCCGTCCGGCGCGATCATCAGGCCCGCATACAGGAAGCCGGTATAGGGCGTGCCCTCGGCCGCGAGCCCGCGCACGGTTGGCCAGATCACGTCGCGCATGATTCGTTCATGCATCGCGGGTGTAACGACTGGCGCCGGCGAGTAGGCGCCCATGCCGCCGGTGTTGGGCCCCTGGTCGCCGTCCAGCAGACGCTTGTGATCCTGTGAGGTCGCGAGCGGCAATACGTGCTCACCGTCCACCATCACGATGAAGCTCGCTTCTTCGCCCTCGAGGAATTCTTCGACCACGACCACGTGGCCGGCTGTACCGAATGCGCCCGCGAACATCTGCCTGACCGCCGCGATTGCTTCATCGGCGGTCGCCGCGATCACGACGCCCTTGCCGGCTGCAAGACCGTCGGCCTTGACGACGATCGGTGGCCGCTGCGCGCGGATCGCCGCGGGATCAAATGTCTCACTCGTGAAAACAGAATAATGCGCGCTCGGGATGCGATGCCGGGCCAGGAACTCC
The DNA here is from genome assembly GCA_964473595.1 of uncultured Steroidobacteraceae bacterium. GTDB lineage: Bacteria > Pseudomonadota > Gammaproteobacteria > Steroidobacterales > Steroidobacteraceae > SCUD01. Next base: position 2,691 of record CAYYQQ010000033.1, read on the forward strand.
TTCGTGTAGCGCTTGCTACCCTCGAGTTGCGCGGCCGCCTTGCTCGGGCCAAAGCAGGCGAGCCCGGCCGCTTTGAATGCATCCACGACGCCGGCCACCAATGGACCCTCGGGCCCGACCACCGTGAGATAGATGCCCTCGGAGCGCGCGAGGCCGACAAGTCCTGCGATATCGGACGATGCGACCGCTGCATTCCGGCATTTCGGTTCGGCGGCCGTGCCCGCATTGCCGGGGGCGATGATCACTTCTCCGACGCGCGGAGATTGTGCGAACTTCCAGGCCAGCGCGTGCTCGCGACCGCCGCCGCCGATGACCAGCACTTTGATCATTAATGTCTGAAGTGCCGCATGCCGGTGAAAACCATCGCGATGTCGCATTCGTCGGCCGCTGCAATCACCTCGGCGTCGCGCTGCGATCCGCCGGGCTGGATCATGGCCCGCACGCCGAGTTCCGCCGCTGCGTCGAGACCGTCTCGGAACGGGAAAAAGGCATCGGAAGCCATCACGCTGCCATGAACAGCAAGACCTGCGTCGGCGGCCTTGATCGCGGCGATGCGCGTCGAGATGACGCGGCTCGTCTGCCCGGCGCCGACGCCGATCGTCATGCCTTCGCGCGCAAATACGATCGCATTCGACTTCACGAACTTGCAGATACGCCAGGCGAACAGCAGGTCGGCGAGTTCGGTGGCGGCGGGGGCACGGCGCGTGACGGTCTTGAGCGCGCCCGCTTCGATCATGCCGTCGTCGCGGAACTGCAGCAACAGGCCGCCGGTCACCGAGCGAAGTTCGAGTGTGGCCACGGGCGGGCCTGCGAGGTCGCTTGTCTCGAGCGCGCGAACATTGGGCTTTGCGGCCAGCACCGCCCGCGCCTCGGGGCCTATGAGCGGCGCCAGGATCACCTCGACGAACTGGCGCTTGAGAATCGCAGCGGCCGTTGCAGCGTCCAGTGGCCGGTTGAAGGCGATGATTCCGCCGAATGCAGAAGTCGGATCGGTCTGGTAGGCGCGCCGCCAGGCTTCGAGCGCGTCTGACGCCAGCGCAGCGCCGCAGGGATTCGCGTGCTTCACGATCACACAGGCGGGGCTGTCGAACTGGCGCACACATTCGAGCGCCGTGTCCGCATCCGCGATGTTGTTGAACGAGAGCTCCTTGCCTTGCAGCTGGACTGCCGTTGCGATGCTTGCGCCATTGGCCTGCGGATCGGTGTAAAAGGCGGCCGTTTGGTGCGGATTCTCGCCGTAGCGCAGGTCCTGCTTTTTCCGGAAGCCCAGTGTCAGCGTCTCCGGAAATCCGGATTCAGACTGCTGCCGCCGCAGCCAGGTCGAGATCATGGCGTCGTACTGCGCCGTGTGCGCAAAGGCCTTGGTGGCCAGACGCCGCCGCGTCGCCTCGGAGACGGCACCTGCGCGCAACTCACCGAGCACACCGCGGTAGTCCGCGGGATCGACCAGTACGGTCACTCGCTCATGGTTCTTGGCTGCAGCCCGCAGCATTGCCGGTCCGCCGACGTCGATATTCTCGACTACATCCGCGTAGCGGTGATCCGGCCGCGCAATCGTCGCGGCAAACGGGTACAAATTGACGACCAGCAGGTCGATGGGGCGGATGCCATGCTCGTACATGACGGCATCATCGACTCCGCTGCGCCCAAGCAGCGCGCCGTGCACTTTCGGATGCAGCGTCTTGACGCGCCCGTCCATGATTTCCGGAAAGCCGGTCTCAGTGGCGACCTGGGTGACCGGAAGTCCGGAGGACGCCAATAGCCTGGCTGTTCCCCCGGTCGAGACGAGCTCGAATCCGAGGTCGTGCAGTTCACGCGCGAGTTCGAGGATGCCGGTCTTGTCGGAGGCGCTCAGGAGCGCCCGCCGGGCTTGCCGGCGCATCGCCACGGTCAGGCGGACAGCCCGTATTCGCGCAATTTCTTGCGCAGGGTGCCGCGATTGATGCCAAGAATTGTCGCCGCGCGGCTCTGGTTGCCTTCCGCGTAGTCCATGACCGCCTGGAATAACGGCAATTCGACTTCGCGCATGACGAGATCGTACAAGCGGCCCGGCCGGTGGCCGTTGAGGCTGTCGAAATATCTGCTGAGGGCCTGCTCGGTATGGTTGCGCAGTGGAATTTCACGCGCATGGCCGTTGAGCGGTCTGGAATAGAATGAACGGCGCGGCGCCTGCGCCCTGGTCTTCGCGGTCATTGCCAACTTGTCCCCGCCTGTCTTTGTGTTCAGCGGTCAGGCCGCGCGGGCGGTCTGCCCGATGAGGCCTGACAGGAATGCGCCCGCGAGCGACAGTTGCTCCCTTGCGCTTCCAGTCGTCAACAGCTCGAGTGGCAAGTGTCCGACTTCCCGGTGCAGCCGGCAATACCAACCGAGATGTTTGCGCGCCACGCGGACACCTTGTAACTCGCCGTAGAACGAGTACAGGTCCTCCAGGTGCGAAATCATGATAGCACGGACCTCCGCGAGCGAAGGCGGCGCCACCGACGTTCCGGACATCGCCGCAAGTACTTCCCTGAAAATCCACGGCCGGCCCTGGGCCGCGCGGCCGATCATTACGCCATCGGCGCCGGTTTGTGCCAGCACCTTCAATGCCTTGGCGGGACAATCGATGTCGCCATTCACGAATACGGGGATGCTGACGGCCTGCTTGACGGTTGCGACAGTTTCGTATTCTGCGTCGCCGCTGAAGAAATCCCCGCGGGTCCGGCCGTGCACGGCGAGCGCTGCAACACCGAGATCCTCGGCCAGGCGCGCGATCGCCACCGCGTTGCGATTGCCGCGATCCCAGCCTGTGCGCATCTTAAGCGTCACCGGGACGCCGGCTGCGGCGACAACCTGCGTGAGAATTGCGCGCACCAGCAGTTCGTCGCGCATCAATGCGGAGCCCGCTGCGTGATTACAGACCTTCTTGGCCGGGCAACCGAGATTGATGTCGATGATCTGGGCCCCCAGCTCGACGTTCCGAAGGGCGGCGTCAGCCATCATTCCGGGCTCGCCACCCGCAATCTGCACGACGCGCGGCTCCGGTTCGTCGCGATGGATCAGCCGATTCCGCGATTTGGACGTATTCCAGAGCCGCACGTCGGCGGTCACCATTTCGGTGGCTGCGATAGCAGCACCCATGCGTCGGCACAGCTTGCGGAATGGCTGATCGGTTACGCCGGCCATCGGCGCAAGCGCGAGCCGTGCCGACAATGTATAGGGTCCGATCCTCATGGCCTGGCCGGCGGGGTCTGGTTGGCGCAACGCACACCATCGGTCATTGACAGGCAAACGTCCATTTCGAATCCAACCGCATCCTTGCCGGGGTCCACGATCCGGATCTCGGCATCCGCGCGCTGTCCCGGTTCCAGCAGGTTTCCTGCGCCGCTCCCAGGCAGGTAATCGACCGGCTGGATGTCGCGCATCCCGACCGTCGTGCCGAAGCGATCCTGCAATGCCAGGCGCAGCAGCGGGTAGGGCTGGGCGTAGTTGGCCCGGTTGACGATGCTGGCGCGCAACAGCAGGCGGCCGGCCTGCTTGGCGTCGCTCGTCGCGCCCCATTGGCGAAGTTCATAGGAGGCAAGATCCATCGGCGCCGACAACGGCAGGCCGACCAGCGAATAAATTTGTGCGAGCAGCGGGCCAATCACGGGCTTGCGGATCAGCTGGTCGCGCTGTCCATGCACGACCTGGGCGACGAGCGTCAGCATCAGGATCGCAGTGCCCATTGCCCAAGGCCAGCGGTGCGGGCCTTGTTCCGTATCTGGCTCAGCGAAGTTCGGCGCGTTAATGGCGTTTGCGGCCGCTTCCTCTGCAAGACCCTTGCGCATCTCGTCCGGTATCGAGATGCGCGATGTCTCGAATGAGCTCGGCTGGAATTCGTCCGGCGCTACGACGAATTCGTCCGATTCGTCGGGGACGAGGATCGGGTACTCGCCGGTGCGCGCGAGATCGTGGTGGCCGATCGTGAGCGAAGCGGCGATCATGCCCGGGTCGATTGTCGGCAATGGTGGCTGCTCGCCTGTGTGCGCCGCGGCCGCGATATGCTGCAGCTCCGTTGCCGGCATCTCGACGAACAGGCGGTCGAGTTCCTCGATGTCGCCGTTGAACTCGAAGGACTGCTCCTCGGCCGGTTCCGATGTTGAGACGGCCTCGGCGGCAGTCGACAACTCGATGTCCTCAGCGCCCAGCATCTCCTCCACCGTGATGGTGTCTTCCAGGGCCGGAGCGTATTCAGTCTCGGGTCCAGCCCGAAACGGTTCTTCGCTCAGATTCTCGAGCGCATTGAAGCTCGTCGAGCAGACCCCGCAGCGCACATTGCCCTGTGCCGTGCGCAGCGCGTCGGCAGTGACGCGAAAGACCGTCGTGCAATCCGGGCATTGGGTGTACACGCCTACTCCGCGCGTCGGTGGCCGATCAGGGCGATCCATCCATCACGTCGGGCCGCCGTTTCGATATCAAACCACGGACTATAGGCATCTGCCACTTCCGCCGCCTGCGCATCGAGCAGGCCCGCCAGCAGCAGCGTGCCGGCGGGGCAGAGCCTGGCCAGATCGGGCGCCAGTTGTCGCAATGGGCCGGCGAGAATGTTGGCAAGTACCAGGTCGAAAGGTCCGAGCGACAGCTCTCTGGCTTCACGGATTTCGAGCTGCGCGAGCAGGCCGTTGTGACACGCGTTGTAGCGGGTGGCGATCAGGGCCTGCGCATCGATATCGACGGCACATGCGAATGCGGCGCCGAGCTTGAGCGCAGCAAGCGCAAGGATGCCGGATCCGCAGCCAAAGTCGAGTACACGCAAGCCTGAGAGCGGGAAGCCGTCCAGCCATTCCAGGCACATGGCCGTCGTCGCATGCGTACCGGTGCCGAATGCGAGCCCCGGATCGAGTTCCAGCACGATGGCATCGGGCTCACCGGGTGGTTGTCCGCCGGGACAGACCCACAGGCGCTTTCCGAATCGCATGGGTCGAAAGTCCTTTAGCCATTCGCGTTCCCAGACGCGATCCTCGACTACTTCGATCCGGATCGCTTCGGCAGGCAGGGCCAGGATCGCCATCAATGACGCCGCGACGATGCGGGGATCTGCATCGCCCGGATACAGCGCGCGCAGGCATATCTGCGGCCACAGCGGTGTTTCGCCCGGCGCCGGTTCCAGCACCGGATCATCCGCCGCGTCGGCGAGCGATATGGACAATGCGCCGAGCGCAAAGCAAGCGGTCTCGGCTGGTCCAGGATCCGCCGGCCCGAGTTCGATTACGAGCTGATGGAATGACATCGGCTGGCGGCCGCAGTCACTTGAGGCCGAGCCGGCGTTCCAGATAGTGGATGTCCAGGCCACCCTGCCTGAATGCGGAGTGGCCGAAGATTTCCTGGTGTAACGACGCGTTGGTCTTGATGCCTTCGACGACCATTTCGGACAACGCATTCCTCATCCGGGCGATCGCGGTGTCGCGGCTTTCGCCGTACGAAATCAGTTTCGCAATCAGCGAGTCGTAATAGGGCGGCACCGAGTAGCCGGAATAGAGATGACTGTCGACGCGCACGCCGGGCCCGCCCGGCGCATGCCAGAGCCGCACCGGGCCAGGCGACGGCGCGAAGGTCTTCGGGTCTTCGGCGTTGATGCGACATTCAATGGAGTGGCCGCGCAGCACGATGTCCTGCTGCCGGAACGGCAGCGGCTCGCCGGCCGCGATGCGCAGTTGCAGCTTGACGATGTCGACACCAGTCACCTGCTCGGTGACCGGGTGTTCAACCTGCACGCGCGTGTTCATCTCGATGAAGTAGAAATTGCCTTCCTCGAACAGGAATTCCAGCGTGCCGGCGCTGCGATACCCGACCCCCGCGCAGGCCGTCGTAAGGCGTTCGCCCATTTCGTCGCGCTGCGCCTGCGTGATGCCTGGCGCGGGAGCCTCCTCTATGATCTTCTGGCGCCGGCGCTGCAACGAACAATCGCGCTCGCCGAGCGACACGACATTGCCGTAGTTGTCGCCGATGATCTGGAATTCGATGTGGCGCGGCTTCTCGAGGTACTTCTCCATGTAGACCGTATCGTTGTCGAATGCCGCCTGGGCCTCGGTCTTCGCGACATTGATCGCATTGACGAGCGTCGCATCGCTGTGCACCACGCGCATGCCGCGCCCGCCGCCGCCGCCCGAGGCCTTGATGATCACCGGGTAACCGATGCTGCGCGCCATCCGGAAGCATTCGTCGGTGTCCGCTGGCAGTGGCCCGTCGGAGCCGGGCACGCAGGGCACGCCATGCTGTTTCATGACCCGGATTGCGGAGAGCTTGTCACCCAGCTGGCGGATCGTTTCGCTGCGCGGGCCGATGAATACGAAGCCGCTGTTCTCGACGCGCTCCGCGAAATCGGCATTCTCGGAAAGGAAACCGTAGCCGGGATGAATGGCGACCGCGTCAGTGACTTCGGCAGCACTGATGATCGCCGGCATGTTCAGGTAGCTGTCCCGGGAGGCGGGCGGCCCGATGCAGACGGTTTCGTCGGCCAGCAGCACGTGCTTGAGATTCTGGTCGGCGGTCGAGTGGACCGCGACCGTCTTGATGCCCAGCTCGCGGCAGGCGCGCAGGATGCGCAGCGCAATCTCGCCGCGATTGGCGATGACGATCTTGTCGAGCATCAAGGAACCATTACTCGATCGCGAACAGTGGCTGACCGAACTCGACCGGTTCGCCGTTCTTTGCGAGCACGGCGATGACCTTGCCGGCGCGCTCGCTCTCGATCTGGTTCATCATCTTCATGGCCTCGATGATGCAGAGTACCTGGCCGACACGGACTTCCTGGCCGATCTCGACGAATGCCTTGGCGCCGGGTGCCGGCGATGCGTAGAAGGTGCCGACCATCGGCGCCGTGACCATGTTTTCATCGCGTTGCCCGGCCGGCACGGCGGCGGGCGGGGCGGTAGCCGGCGCAGGCGCTGCCTGCATCGGCAGCGCCATCGGCTGACCCTGAGCTGCGACGTTCACGCGCTGGGTAAATCGGGCGATTCGTACCGATTCCTCACCCTCCGAAATCTCGAGCTCGGCCAGCCCGGATTCCTCCAGAAGCTCGATCAGTTTTTTTATCTTTCGTATGTCCATTCACTTCCCCAGGGGCCGGTCGAGGCGTTCGAGTGCGGCCGCGAGCGCCAGCTCATAGCCCTGCGCTCCGAGGCCGGCGATGCTGCCCACCGCGATGTCGGAAAAATAGGAATGTTTACGGAACGGTTCACGCGCTTGCACGTTGGACAGATGCACTTCGATGAAGGGCACCGCCACGGCCAACAGAGCGTCACGTAGCGCGATGCTCGTGTGGGTGAAGGCGCCGGGATTCAGGATCACGAAGTCGACGGGTTGCAGGCGCAGGGCCTGCACGCGGTCGACCAGCTCATGCTCGGCGTTGCTCTGGAAACTCTCGAGTGCCGCACCGCGGCCCGCAGCCAGGGCTTTCAGCCGCTCTTCGATGGCCGCCAGCGTGTCCCGGCCGTAGTGGTCCGGCTCGCGGCTGCCGAGCAGGTTGAGGTTCGGTCCATTGATGAGCAGAATCCGTCGCATAGGTCCCGCAATCCCCCAAGCTTAGCTATCACGGTGGATGCTCATTGAACCGGACAAGGCTTACTTTGTCCACATCATGGGGGGATAATGGTGGGAACGGCGTCGATTTGACGCCAATCAGGTCGATATAGGGATATTTCAGTGGGCGGGTTGGCCGAGATCGGCCAGCTTTTCGCGAATCTGGGCCCTGGCGGTCACCATGTCGATGGTACCGGAGTCCACTTCCCGGACGAGCGCGAGGATGACCTCGGCCTGCGGACGGTGCAATTCGCCGACATGGATGGTGGCGATTCGACCGGAGCTGTCCGTGAAGGCGGTGAAGGGCAGCCCGATCGTGTCCATGCCAAAGGCCCGCGCGGCATCCATGCCATCCTGCTCTCCGATCAGCACCGTGTAGTCGATCGGCATCTTCTGCAGGTACTGAAGCACGTCGTCCCGGAAGTCCACGGCGATGCCGATGACCTCCACGCCCAGCCCGTGATTCTCGCGTGCCAGCGCGTTCAGCATTGGTATCTCGCGCCGGCAGGGGGCACACCAGGTCGCCCAGAAATTGATGACGAGTGCCTTGCCATTCCATTCCGAAAGCGCGCGCGGCTTCCCGTCGCGATCAGCGAGGGTGACGTCCGGCCGGCGTTCGGGGATGACTGCCGGGCGGATCGGTTCGACCGGCGGCGGCTCGGGCGCGAGCAGGTCGCGGCTCGCGAGGTAGGCGCCAAGGCCTGCAAGGGCGGCGACGACAACGAGGCCGGCCCATTGCACGCCGCGTGGCAGTTTCAGCATTCGCGGGCGAACCGGGACAGATGCTCGCGGAACTCATCGGCTGGCACGTAACCGACCAGCCGGAAACCACGGCACTCGCGCCCGTGGGCACCGAAGAAAACCGTGGTCGGTGGTCCGTAGACACCGAAACGGTGCAGCAGGGTCTGATCGACGGCGCCGTTTGCCGTCACGTCGGCCTTCAGCAGCACGAATCCGGCGAGGTCGCGCTGCACATCGGCGCTGGAGAAAGTGTATTTCTCCATTTCCTTGCAGGAGACGCACCAGTCGGCATAGAAATCGAGGATCGTCGGTTTCCCGGCAGTCTGCGCCGCCGCGAGTTCGCGATCCAGATCCTCGATCGAGGCGACCTTGCGGAATGGCAGCGCCTCGGCGGCCGTGGTTTGCGAGTTGCCGAGCATGCCGGGTAGCGTGATGTCGCGCAGTGGCTGCAGCGGATCGTGCCCGCCAGCCGCAGCGCCGATCATCATGATGACTCCCCACGCGATCGCCGCGAGGCCCGCACCACGCGCGAGCGGGCGTAGCCCGCTCTTTGGCTCCGGCCGTCCGAAGCCGCCGAAGTAATAGCCCGCGACGATGACGAGCAGCGCCCACAGCGCGAGCGTCTGCGGACCCGGAAGGATGCGCTCGAGCATCCAGACCGCGACGCCCAGCATCATCACCCCAAACAGCGCCTTGACCGTCGTCATCCAGGGGCCCGCGTGCGGAAGGAAGCGTCCGCCTGCCACGCCAACCAGCAGGAGCGGCGCACCCATGCCGATGGACATTGCAAAAAGGGCGAGCGCCCCGCGCAGGACATCTCCGGCCTGGCCGATGACCGCCAGTGCCGCGACGAGCGGTGGTGCTACGCAGGCCGTCACGACCAGCGCCGACAGTGCGCCCATGATCGCGGTTCCGATCAGGCTGCCGGCCTTCTGACGGCCCGACGCGGCCGACAACCGTGTCTCCAGCGCAGCCGGGATGCGAAGCTCGAACAGGCCGAACATCGCAAGCGCCAGCACGACGAACAGGACCGCGAAACCGATGATGATCCAGGGCTGCTGGAAAAATGCCTGGGCCTGCTTGCCCGCGGCCGCGAATGCCGCACCGGCAATCGTATAGGTCATGGCCATGCCAAGCACATAAATGACCGACAGCATGAATGAGCGGCGTGGGGTCGCGGCCGTGCCTTGCCCCGCGATGATGCTGGAGAGGATCGGGATCATCGGCAGCACGCAGGGCGTGAATGCGAGACCAAGCCCGCCAGCGAAGAAGATCGCCATCACGAGCAGCAGATTGCCGGTCGCGAGCTGGGCTGCCAGCCGATCCTGCTCGGCGACTATCGGCGGGGCGTCGGCGCGGGTCGGCGTGCCCGGCGGCGGCAGCTCGATCGTGACGTTCTTCATGAGCGGCGGATAGCAGAGCCCGGCTTCGGCACAGCCCTGGTAGCCGACAGTGATCTCAAGCGTCGAAGGATTCGCGGGACGCTGGACCGGAACGGTCGCATTCAGCGTGTCGTGGTAGACCTCGACCTCACCGAAGAACTCGTCGGTCTTCTTTTGGCCCGGCGGCATCGCAATCGCGCCGAGTGTGAATCCCGCCGTCGCGGTTTTGACCGATACGCGATGCCGATACAGGTAGTAGCCCGGCGCGATCTGCCAATCAAGCGCGATCTGTGCGCCGCCGTCGGCGGCCGCGGTGAAAATGAAGGCCTCATCGACCGGCAGAAACTGGTCGTCGTTGATTGCGGGACCCAGAAGACCTTGTGCAGTGGCTGCGGTGGTGACGGCCAGCAGGAACGCGGCCAGGACAGTCCTCAGTCGCTTCATTCGCAGGGATCCTTCCGGCTAATTTTTCATCAGGCGGGGCGAGAGGTTAGCGGCCCGCCGCGCACTTGTCGCGACCGCCTGCCCGGTTTCGCAAATTCGCCATGGCTTCAATGCAGCGACTGTCATATAAAAACATTATATTTCAACGAGTTAAGAAGAGCATCGGGGGTGGGCCAGACAGTGCTTGAATTTAGGTCCGCGATCCCTATGATTAGCACACGAGCGGGGAGAGTGCTAACTCCAAAAGAGAGCCCTCCCGGGCACTAACAAGCGATTTTCCAAGGAGTATTGAACCATGAAGATCCGTCCGCTTCATGATCGTGTGATCGTCAAGCGCGAAGAAGAAGAGCGCAAATCACCCGGCGGTATCGTGATCCCTGACACCGCCGCCGAGAAGCCGATTCGCGGCAAGATCGTCGCGGTTGGCAAGGGCAAGATTCTCGAGAACGGGAACGTGCGTCCGCTCGACCTCAAGGTCGGCGACAAGATCCTGTTCGGCAAATACGGTGGAACCGAAGTCAAGGTCGACGGCGACGATCTCCTCGTGATGCGCGAGGAAGACGTCATGGCCGTGATCGAAAAGTAAAGAGGACAAGTACCAATGTCAGCCAAGGAAGTCAGATTCAGCGATGACGCGCGTACCCGCCTGGTTCGCGGCGTCAACCTGCTTGCGAACGCCGTCAAGGCGACGCTGGGCCCCAAGGGCCGTAATGCCGTGCTCGAGAAGAGCTTCGGCGCGCCAACCATCACCAAGGACGGCGTCTCGGTCGCGAAAGAGATCGAGCTCAAGGACAAGTTCGAGAACATGGGCGCGCAGATGGTCAAGGAAGTCGCTTCATCGACCTCCGACGAGGCCGGCGACGGCACGACCACGGCAACCCTGCTTGCGCAGGCGATCATCCGCGAGGGCATGAAGGCCGTTGCTTCGGGCATCAACCCGATGGACGTCAAGCGCGGCATCGATCTGGCCGTGAACGCGGCGGTCGAGGAGTTGAAGAAGCTCTCCAAGCCCTGCAAGGACTCGAAGGCGATCGCGCAGGTCGGCACGATCTCGGCGAACTGCGACGAGTCGATCGGCAAAAAGATCGCGGATGCGATGGAGAAGGTCGGCAAGGAAGGCGTGATCACGGTCGAAGAGGGCCAGGGCCTCGAGAATGAACTCGAGGTCGTCGAGGGCATGCAGTTCGACCGCGGCTACCTGTCGCCGTACTTCATCAACAACGGCCAGAACCAGACCTGCGAGCTCGAGAGCCCGTACATCCTGCTGTACGACAAGAAGGTCTCGAACATCCGCGAAATGTTACCGCTGCTCGAGACCATCGCGAAGGCCGGCAAGCCCCTGCTGGTCGTCGCCGAGGACGTCGAGGGCGAGGCGCTCGCGACACTTGTGGTCAACACGATCCGCGGCATCGTCAAGGTCTGCGCGGTCAAGGCGCCTGGCTTCGGCGACCGCCGCAAGGCCATGCTCGCCGACATCGGCGTGCTGACCGGCGGCACCGTGATTTCCGACGAGGTCGGCCTGTCGCTGGAGAAGGCGACGCTGAATGACCTCGGAAAAGCCAAGAAGGTCGTCGCCGAGAAGGAGAACACGACCCTTATCGACGGCGCCGGTAAGTCGTCCGAAATCAAGGGCCGGATCGAACAGATTCGCCGTCAGATCGAGGATGCCACCTCCGACTACGACAAGGAGAAGCTGCAGGAGCGCGTTGCGAAGCTCTCTGGCGGCGTCGCCGTGATCAAGGTCGGCGCGGCCACCGAGATCGAGATGAAGGAGAAGAAGGCCCGCCTCGAGGACGCGCTGCACGCCACGCGCGCGGCCGTCGAAGAGGGCGTGGTGCCGGGCGGCGGCGTGGCGTTCGTTCGCGTGCAGAAGATGCTCGACAAGCTTACCGGCGCGAATGAGGACCAGAACGTCGGCATTCGCATCCTGTCGCGCTCCATCGAGGAGCCGCTGCGCCAGATCGTGCAGAACGCCGGTGAAGATGGCTCGGTCGTGCTCGCCAAGGTCCGCGAGGGCAAGGGCAGCTTTGGCTATAACGCCGCGACCGGCGAGTACGGCGACATGATCGAGATGGGCATCCTGGACCCGACCAAGGTCACGCGCCTGGCGCTCCAGAATGCGGCATCCGTCGCTGGCCTCCTGCTGACCACCGAAGTGATGGTGGCCGAGGCTCCGAAGGAGGAGCACGACCATCCGTCGATGGGCGGCGGCGGCATGGGCGGCATGGGCGGCATGGACATGTAAAGTCGCGGGACTTTACGCTTCGATCAGGAAGGCCCGGGAGGAGACTCCCGGGCCTTCCTCATTCCGCCGGCAGGAAGAGCGCTGGATCCACCATCGTGCCGTTGAGCGTCACGCCGAAATGCAGGTGCGGGCCGGTCACCCGGCCGGTGGCGCCCACGTCGCCGATCAGTTCGCCGGTGTGCACTTTGTGCCCGGGTTTCACGTGGATGCGGCTCAAGTGGCAGTACATCGTCACCAGCCCTTCGCCGTGTTCGACGATCACGGTGTTGCCGTTGAAGAAGTAATTTCCGACGTCGATGACGGTGCCGCTGGCGGCGGCCTGCACGGGGGCGCCGAGCGAGGCCGCGATGTCCATGCCTGTGTGCGGATTGCGCGACTCGTCATTGAAGAAGCGGCGCAGGCCGTAGGAGCTCGAACGCGGACCCGGCGTCGGTTGCAGCAGCCGCAGCGTCCCGGGCGGGTCTGCCGAGAATGTCGTCAAAGCGCCGTGAATCCTGACGCGCTCTTTCTCGACGCGCGCGAGGTCGCTCTTTGAAAGATTCACCTGGCCCGGCGGCACGGTGAGCTTCTGCACGGCGTATTCCTTGACGGTGATGTCGAAGTTGATGCGCGTCGTCGTGCTGCCGTGCTTCACGACAACATGATTTGGGCCGGGTGAAGTGCCGAGCGGAATGCCGACAACGGCGAGCCAGCGTCCGGAGTCACGCAGCACCATTGCGCGGGCGCCATCGAATGTGACCATGGGTTCATCGCCCGCCGGCCCGTCGATCGGCAGCGTCACGACGCCGCCGGGCACCGCCAATGTGCGCGGCAGAACGCCTGCGAGGCCGCTGCCAACGATTTTTGCGCTCCGGTCGCGCGTGGGCGCGGCAGCGCTCGCCGATAAAGCTGTCGCAACCGACAGGGCCGTTGCCAGAAGCGTACTTAACGCGAGATTCTTCGACGCCGTCATCGATGTCCTGAAAAGCCGGGTCCGCCACGAACTGCGCGCGAAGGGACTTGAACAATGCGCGATCGCGCATGCGATCGCAACCGCCGCGCTGGTGTGCGGCGTGCTACCGTATTTCAGTTTCGACGACGATGCCGGCCCTGGTGAGCTGCTTTAGATCGCGGCGCATCGCGGTCACCGGAAGTTTTTGTCGCGCGGCTGTGTGGAGCGTTCTGCGAAGCCGCGAGTCGTCTCGATGCCAGGCGTGCCAGGCAATCGACGCATTCGCCCGCCCGCAACTGAAATCACCTGCGCAGGATCCACCGGACATCTGATAGCTGCTAGGCTCGCGGCTGCTTTCCGGGAGCTTCGCCATGCAATCGATCGCACTCGCGCTTGCCATTGGTTCGACCGTTGCCTATCACCTGATCACCAAGCTGGTGCCGGCGGGTGCTCACCCGGTGGCAACCCTATTAATCGCTTATCTGTTCGTCAGTTTTCTCTGCGCCGGCATCCTGCTCGTGATGCCGGCTGAGGCGGGCTTTCGCAGCCATTTCATGCAGGTCAACTGGACCGCGCCGGCCCTCGGGGTCGCCGTCTTGCTGCTCGACCTCGCCTTCATCCTCCTGTACCGCAGTGGATTCCCGGTGTCATTCGGCGCGCTGGTGACCCAGGTGGCCGCGGCGCTCGCCCTGCTCGGTCTCGGGCTGCTGTTCTTCAAGGATCGCCTGACGCTCACGAATTCCGTCGGAGTCCTGCTGTGCCTGGCCGGACTGTGGCTGGTGAGCCGAGATTGAGTGAGTTGCGCGCGCGCACGCTCGAGCTGCTCGCGCGCTGGCGCGATGCCGGCGGGTCTGCGCCGGCGCAGCTGAGTGCCGAGGATCTCGAGCGGGTTTTTGCCGCCAGCGAATTCGCCGCCGGGGCGGCGATCCGGGAGCCGGCGCTGCTCACTGATCTCACAACCGGCGGCGAGCTCGGCCGCGCGCGTGCTGCCGGCGAGATCCGGGCCCGCGCAATGGCGCTGCTGGACGCCGGCAACGACGAAGCCGGTTTCATGGGTCTCCTGCGGCGGCTCAGGCGCCGCGAGATGGTGCGCATCGCTTGGCGCGACCTGACAGGCGCGGCGCCAATCGCCGAGGTGCTGACGGAGCTTTCGGATCTTGCCGATGCAGCGATCGAATCCGCGCTCGCATTTGCCTCGCATTCGCTCGCAGCCCGTTATGGGCAGCCGCGTTCGGCAACCGGCGAATTGCAGGAACTGGTCGTGCTTGCCATGGGCAAGCTCGGCGGTCGCGAACTCAATTTCTCCTCGGACATCGACCTTGTGTTCCTGTACCCGGAGGCGGGTGAAACGGATGGCCGGCGGCCGATTGCAAACGAAGATTACTTCACGCGCCTGGGCCAGGCGCTGGTCCGGCTGTTGAATGCGCGCACGGCGGAAGGCTTTGTGTTTCGCGTGGACCTGCGGCTGCGGCCCTTCGGCGACTCCGGCCCGCTGGTCGTGAATTTCGGCGCGTTCGAGGAATACCTGCAAAAGCACGGCCGCGACTGGGAACGCTATGCCTACGTCAAGGCCCGCGCGATCACCGGTGTTTCGGCCTATCGCGAGCTCTACGACGATGCGGTGCGCCCTTTCGTCTATCGTCGCTACCTCGATTTCGGCGTATTCGAGAGTCTGCGCGACATGAAGGAAATGATCGTGCGCGAAGTCGCCCGGCGCGACCTGCAGGAGGACATCAAGCTCGGGCCGGGCGGTATCCGCGAGATCGAATTCATCGTGCAGGCGCAGCAGCTGATTCGCGGCGGTTCGGAGCCCGGCCTGCAGACGTCCTCGCTGCTCACCGTGCTGCCGCGCCTGCAGGGCGCCAAGCTGCTGCCGGCTGCCGCGGTTGCCGAATTGCTGGATGCCTATGAATTCCTGCGCCGCTGCGAGAATCGCCTGCAGATGGTCGCGGACCAGCAGACGCATGCGTTGCCCGCCGATGAACTCGGCCGGGAGCGGCTGGCGTCGGCAATGGGTGCCGCCGGCTGGAGCGATTTCATCAAGCAGCTCGACGCGAAGCGCCGCGTAGTCATCGCGCATTTCAACGATGTCGTATTCGGGCCCGGCGGTCGCGTGGCCAGCGTGCCGGTCGCCACCCTTGGATCCCTTTGGACTGAGGAACCCGACAGCGAAGCCATCGCGCGGGATATCGCCCGACTCGGCATCGGGGACGCCGTCGCTGCGGCCGGGCTGCTGGTCGAATTGCGGCAGTCGGCGTATTTCCGCCGCCTCGACGAGTTTGGCCGGCGTCGCCTCGCGACGCTCCTGCCGCGACTGCTGTCTGAGATCGCTGCGGCAGTCGGCGGAGACCGTGCGACAGGCGATATGTTGCTGCTCGCGCGCCTGATCCGGATAATCGAGGCCATCGGCGGCCGCACCGCCTATCTCGCGCTCCTCAACGAAAATTCGATCGCCCTCGCGCGACTCGTCAGCATCTGCCGGCTCGGCGACTACCTGGCCCGCCAGGTCGCGGCGCACCCGTTGCTGCTCGACGAACTGCTGGATTCGCGCATCTTCGAGACGCTTCCTGACCGGGAACAATTCAGGCGGGAGCTCGCGATCCGGCTGGAGCATGCCGGCGACGACCTCGAAAGGCAGGTGGACGCACTGCGGCACTTCCGCCGCGCGGCCACCTTTCGCATCGCCATGCAGGACCTGACCGGACACCTGCCGCTGATGCAGGTCAGTGACCGGCTGACGGATGTCGCGGAACTCATCGTCGAGCGGGCCCTGCGACTTGCCTGGCAGCAGACCGTGTCGATCCACGGCGAGCCGGCTTGCGTGGACGCGGGAATTCCACGCAGCGTGCAGGTCGCCATCGTCGGCTACGGCAAGCTCGGTGGCATGGAACTGGGCTATGGCTCGGATCTGGACCTGGTGTTCCTGCACGATTCCGCCGGCGAGCAGCAACAGACTGCGGGTCCAAAGGCGGCAGACAATGAGGTCTTCTTCCTGCGCCTCGCGCAGCGACTCGTGCATCTCCTGACCGTGCACACCGCGGCGGGCAGGCTGTACGAGGTGGATGTGCGGCTGCGGCCGAGCGGCAAGGGCGGGCTCGCATTCACGCAGATCCGCGCCTTCGAGGACTACCAGCGCCAGGAAGCCTGGACCTGGGAACATCAGGCCCTGCTGCACTCGCGTTGGGTGGCGGGCGATGCGGGACTCGGCGCGGAATTCGGCCGCATCCGCCGCGAGGTCCTGATGCATGCGGTGCGGCGTCTGACATTGCGCGAGGACATCGTCTCCATGCGCGAGCGCATGCGAACGGAGCTTTCCAGGGCGCGCGAGGGCCAATTCGACCTGAAGCAGGACCGCGGCGGCATCGCCGACATCGAATTCATCGCGCAATACTGGGTGTTGCGCTTTGTCCGTGAGCACCCGCCGCTTTGCGAGTTTGCCGACACGATCCGCCATCTCGAGTCGGTCGGTTCGGCCGCGCTTATTGACCACGGCGTGATCGATTGCCTGGTCGACGCCTACCGGCGCTACCGGGAAGCCGCGCATCACCTGTCGCTTGAACAGAAGGTGCCGATCGTCGAACCGGGGCCATTTGCACAGACGCGCGAGCGTATCGCGGCGATCTGGCAGCAGGTGATGGTCGCGGGCGCCGACCCGGCGCCGGTATAATCCCGGCATGCAGACAGGCAAGCTCGAGCTGATGCCGCCGAATGCGCAGAACCGCTATGAAGTGACCGTCGCGGACCTGCCCCTTTCTTGCCCGATGCCCTCGATGTCGCTGTGGAACAGCCACCCGCGTGTTTACCTGCCGATCGAGGCGACCGGCTGGGCCAAGTGCCCGTATTGCAGCGCGGAGTTCACGCTGAAGCGTTGATGCCGAGCAGCTTGACCTAAGTCAGGGCAGCATCGCCGCCTGGGCCGCAGCATGCCAGCGCTAATACGCTGGTAGCAGAGTCGGTGACATGCAGCGTCGATCGTGGGCCGAGCCGTTCAAGATCAAGGTGGTTGAGCACCTGCGGATGACCACCCGTGCGGAGCGCGAGCGGGCCATCGCCGAAGCGGGCTTCAATACGTTCCTGCTGCGCAGCGAGGACGTCTACATCGACCTGCTGACAGACTCCGGCACATCGGCCATGAGCGACCGCCAATGGGCGGGCATGATGCAGGGCGACGAGTCCTACGCCGGCTCGGCGAACTTCTATCATCTCGAAAGCGCCGTGCGCGAGTTCTACGGGTACAAGCAGGTCATTCCGACGCACCAGGGCTGCGGCGCGGAGCACATCCTGAGCCGGCTGTGCATCAAGCCGGGCGACTTCGTGCCGGGCAACATGTACTTCACGACGACCAGGCTCCACTAGGAGCTGGCCGGCGGACAATTTATCGACGTAATCGTCGACGAGGCCCACGATCCCGGATCCGAGTGTGCGCTCAAGGGCAATGTCGACCTGGACAAGCTCGCCTGACTGATCGAGCGCGTCGGGGCGGCGCGGATTCCCTACCTCGCGCTGCACGCTACCGTAAACATGGCCGGCGGCCAGCCAATCAGTATGGCGAACGCCCGCGAGGTGTCGATTCTGTGCCGGCGGCACGGGATCAAGGTGTTCCTGGACGCGACGCCCGCCGTGGAGAATTGCTACTTCATCAAGCTGCGGTCGGTCGAACCGATCCGCATGATGACGCCAGAGCAGCGCGAGGCCATCCTGCGCGAGCCGGGATTCAACCGGTTCCTGGTGCGCGCCGACGACGTCATCGACCTGCTGACCGACAGCGGCACCGGGGCGATGTCGTCGGAGCAGTGGGCCGGCATCATGCGCGGCGATGAATCCTATGCCGGGGCCGTCAGTTTCTACCGGTTCCAGGGACGAATGCAGGAACTGACCGGTTTCGAGCACATCCTGCCGACCCATCAGGGTCGGGCAAGCGAGCGCATCCTCTTCGAGCTGGTCGGCGGGCCGGGCAAGGTCATACCGAACAACGCCCATTTCGACACGACGCGGCCAACATCGAGCACTCCGGCGCGAGTGCCGTGGACCTGCCGATTGCCGAGGCAGCCGACCCCAGCTGTCGCCATCCGTTCAAGGGGAACATCAACGTCGCGGCCCTGGAGCGGCTCATCGCCAACGTGGGACGCGAGCGCATTCCGCTCGCCATGGTCACGGTCACGAACAACAGCGGCGGCGGCCAGCCCGTCAGTCTGGAAAACCTTCGTGCGGTCCGCGCCGTCTGCAACTGGCACAAGCTGCTGCTATTTCTCGACGCCTGCCGATTCGCGGAGAATGCATTTTTCATCAAACGCCGCGAGCCGGGCCAGGCCGGGCGATCGGTGCATGAAATCGTGCTGGAGATGTTCAACCTGGCGGACGGCGCCACGATCAGCGCCAAGAAGGACGGCCTGTCCAACACCGGCGGATTGCTGCTGCTGCGCGACGAAGCGCTGCTGCACCGCGCCAGCAAACTGCTCATTCTCACCGAAGGCTTCATCACTTACGGCGGCTTGGCGGGCCGCGATCTGGAGGCGATGGCCCAGGGCTTTGAGGAAGTCGTCCACGAGGACTACCTGGCCTAACGGCTGCGCAGCGTGGAGTACGTGGGAGAGCGGCTCACTGCAGCGGGTATCCCCATCATGCAGCCGCCCGGTGGTCACGCTATTTGCATCGACGCCGCTGCGCTGTGCCCGAACATTCCGCGCGAACAATTCCGCGGGCAGGCGGTCGTCTGCAGCCTCTATCGAATCGGCGGCGTCCGCACGGTAGAAATCGGCTCGGCCATGCTCGGCAAGGGCACGCCTTCCGACTCGGAGCGGAGCGACAGCGGGGTGCCCGCGCGGTTGGAACTCGTCCGGCTCGCCATGCCTCGGCGCGTCTACACCCAGAGCCACATGGACTACGCCGTCGAAGTCTGCACTGACCTGAGCGCGAGGCGCGGCGATCTGCGTGGACTGCGCATGGTGTATGAGCCGCCGATCCTGCGGCATTTCACGGCGCGCTTCGAGGAACTGTAAGCACAAGCGATAGTCGCGGACCGGGAGCTTGCGCCGCTATACTTGAAGCATGTTCCAGCGGCTCGCAGTCGACCGCGGCGCGATTCTCTTTGATCCCGAACGAGTCGACGATCCCGGCTGGGAGCTGTTCGACCGCGGGCGCTGGCAGGCGCGTGGCGCACTGACCGCCCACAGCGGCGGGCGCGGGTCGATCTACTTCATCGAAGATCACGGGCGACACTGGGCACTCAGACGCTACCTGCGTGGAGGCATCGTGGCCCGGCTCGTCCGCGAACGATTCCTGTATCTCGGCGAGGACCGGACGCGTTCATTTCTTGAATTGCGACTGCTTGCGTCCCTGCTGCAGAGAGGCCTGCCGGTTCCAGCGCCGGTAGCGGCCGGCTATCGGCGCGGCTTCTGCACGTATGTAGCGGAACTCATCACCGAACGTCTGGCGGGTGCGGCGTCCTTGACCGAGATGCTGCGCACGGGACGCATGAACGAGACGCGCTGGGCGGCTATCGGCCGATGCTTGCGGCGTTTTCATGACGCCGGCGTGCAGCACGCCGACCTGAACGCCAACAACATCATGCTGGGCGAGGCGGGCGAGGTCTGGGTGCTCGACTTCGACCGCGGTCGCCTGCGCGAGCCCGGCGCTTGGTGCGAGCGCGTTCTTAACCGCCTGGCGCGCAGCCTCGCGAAAATCACTATGGGCCGCATTGAGTGGCAGCGCGGATATTCGTCGTTGCGCTCCGCACACGATGGCTGAAGACCGATGCGCCTCATCTACAACGTGCTGATCTATCTTGCGTCGCCGGTAGCGCTCCTGATGCATTTGTGGCGTGGGCTGCGCGATCCCAGCTACCGCGAGCGTCTCGGTGAACGCTTTGGCTTTGGGCCCATGCTGCCCGGCGAAACAATATGGGTCCACGCGGTGTCAGTCGGCGAAGTGCAGGCAGCCGAATCGCTGGTCAAGCAATTGCTGGCGCGCCATCCGCGCTACCCGCTGCTCCTGACGACGGTCACACCGACCGGAGCGGCGCGAGCAAGGCAGATCTTCGGCAATTCCGTGCGGTTGCGCTATGTGCCGTTCGACCTGCCAGGGTCGGTGCGGCGATTCTTCGACCGCGCACGGCCGCGGCTTGCGATGATCCTCGAGACCGAGCTGTGGCCGAACCTCTATGCGGAGTGCGGCCACCGTAAAGTGCCGCTGGTGCTCGCGAGCGCGCGCATTTCTCCGCGTTCGGTCAAACGCTACCGGCGACTGGTGCCATTGTTCCGACAGACGCTGTCGCACGGCATCGTCATTGCGGCGCAAAGCGAGACTGACGCAATGCGCTTCCGCTCCATCGGCGCAAATCCCGCGCGCACGCACGTGACCGGAAATATCAAGTTCGATTTCCAGCCAGCGCCCGGGATCGAAGAGCGCGGCGCCCGCTGGCGGGAGTTGAATGCCGCAGGCAGGCCGATCTGGGTCGCGGGCAGCACTCATGAGGGCGAGGAGGGCATGATCCTCGACGCGCACCGCTTCGTGCTCCAGCATTTTCCGGAGGCGCTCCTGCTTCTGGTACCACGGCATCCACAGCGCTTCGAAGTCGTGTGCGATTTGCTGAAGCGGCGTGGCGAGGCGTTCACGAACCGCTCGAGCGGCACGGCAATTCCGCGCGCAACCTCGGTAATGCTGGGCGATACGATGGGCGAATTGATGATGTTCTATGCCGCGGCCGATGTCGCCTTCGTCGCCGGCAGCCTGGTGCCGATCGGCGGCCACAACCTTCTGGAACCCGCGTCGCTGGGCCGGCCCGTACTGACCGGGCCTCACAATTTCAACAGCGAAGCGGCCGCGTGCCTGCTGCTTGAGGCGGGCGCAGCGCGCATGGTCGCCGACACCGGACAGCTTGGCGAGGCCGTTTCAGGCTTACTCGGCAATACGGAGCTGCGCACTTCGATGGGCGCGGCCGGGCGCGGCGTGCTGGATGCAAATCGTGGTGCGCTCGACCGGTTGCTGAAGCTGGTGGATCCGCTGCTATCATGAATCGTGCCTCCGACATGGAGCTTCGGCTCGCCGAGCCCTACAGCGAGGCGGCGCTCACCGCGCTCGTTGCCCGCTTCGGCTCGCCGCTGCTCGTCATCGACTGCAACGTCATCCGGCGCCAGTACCGCGCACTTGCAGCGGCACTGCCCGGAGTGAACCTGCACTTTGCGCTGAAGCCGCAGCCCTATGCGACTGTCGTGAACGTGCTGGCCAGGGAGGGCGCCTGGTTCGATCTCGCGACCAACGGCGAGGTGGACCTCGTCCGTGCGGCGGGCATTGCGCCTGAGCGCTGCATCCACACGCACCCGATCAAGCGCGATCAAGACATCCGCAAGGCGCTCGATTACGGCGTCACGACTTTCGTTGCCGACAACCAGGACGAGATAGCCAAGTTCACGCCCTATCGCGATCGGGCACGACTGTTGTTGCGCGTGGCTTATCACAGTGCGGATGCGATGGTGGACCTGTCGCGGAAATTCGGATGTGATGCGGGGGCCGCCATTGCGCTCGCCGAGGCCGCGGCGCGCGCCGGCGTCACGGTCATCGGGCTCTCTTTCAACGTCGGTTCGCAGGTCGAGAGTGCCGACGCGCATGCGCGCGCCATCGAAATCTGCTCCCGCTTGATATCGGAAGCGGCAGGCCGCGGCCTCCCGCCGCTTGAAGTGCTGGATATCGGTGGCGGGTTTCCCATCGATTACCTGCAGCCAGCGCTGGCGATCGGCGAGTTCTGCCGGCCGATCCGCGCGGCGCTCGCCAAATTGCCGAAGGGGATACGCGTGATCTCAGAGCCCGGGCGCTACATCTGCGGACCGGCGGGTTTCTGCCTGACCACGGTGATGGGCCGCTCGATGCGCGACGGGCGCTGGTGGTATTACCTGGACGATGGGATGTACGGCTCTTTCAGCGGCCAGCTCTATGATCATTCGCGCTACCCGGTTGAGCCGGTGGCCCCGCACGCCGGTCCGCGGCTCCCCTGCGTGCTGGCGGGACCCACCTGCGACAGCATCGACGTGATCGCCGAGGACATTCCGATGCCGGAACTCGTGGCCGGCGACCTGCTGCTTGGCCGCCAGATGGGCGCCTACACGAATGCGTGCGCCACCGATTTCAATTTCTTCCCACGCGCGTGCGTGCTGGTCGCCAATGTCACGCCAGCCGGAAACTGATCCTGGTTGTGCCTGCGGAAGCCGCCGACGCTTCCTCACTCGCCTGATCGTTTGCCTGCCGGCCGCCGCGGCCATGGCGCGCGCCGCGCAGGCGGTCGACCCAATGGTCGCGGAGCGCCAATTGCACCTGATTAACACGCATACCGGCGAAGAGCTGGACTCGCGCTACTTCGTGGACGGGACCTACAGCCTGCAGCAACTGGGCGCATTGGACTGGCTGCTGCGAGATTACCGAACCGGCGACATTTTTCAGATTGAATCGCGGCTATTTGACCTGTTGCACGAGCTCGCGCTGGCGGCCGGCCGGGAGCCGCGCTACGAAATCATCTCCGGATACCGTTCGCCCGCCACCAATGCGATGCTGGCGGCGACCACCGATGGGGTTTCGTCGAATAGCCTGCACATGGAGGGTCGCGCCGTCGACGTTCGCCTGGTGGGGCTGCCGTCCATTGCGCTGAGGGACCTCGCGTTCGCAAGGCAGGCCGGTGGGGTCGGCTACTATCCGGTCTCGGACTTCGTACATCTGGACACTGGCCGGGTACGGAGCTGGTCGGGGTAACCTTGACGACAGCCATCCATCGCCGCGTTGATGCACTGCGTGCCGGCCGCGATCCGACTTTCATCGCGCGCCTCACCTCGGGGTGGGCGGTCATGGGTGAGCGCCAGGTGCTGCCCGGCTATTGCCTGTTGCTACCCGATCCGGTCGTGCCGACATTGAATGCGCTTGCGGTCACTGAGCGCACGCAATTCCTCGCCGACATGGCGGCGTTAGGCGATGCCGTGCAGAGAGTCACGCGGGCGCTGCGCATCAACTACGCGATCCTGGGCAATCAGGAGCCGGCGCTGCACGCACACGTGATTCCACGGTTTCATGATGAACCAGCGAGTCATGCGACCACGCATCCCTGGGCCTACGACTGGGATACCGCGATCGCCTTTGATCCGGAACAGCATCGCGAGCTGCGCAATCGCATACACGCTGCGCTCGGAGCATCGGCAACACCCTATTGACCATCAGGGCGCCATCATGCCAATGATGGCTACCCTTGGCAGGAGCGCGGCTTGGCCGTCACCGACGAATTCCGCGATTACGTGCTGGAACAGCTCGCGGCCGCGGGAAAGGTCATCCCGCGGCGGATGTTCGGTGGCGTCGGGCTCTATCTCGACGGCCTGTTCTTCGCGCTGATCGACGACGACGCGCTGTACTTCAAGACCAATGACACCAACCGGCCGCGCTTCGAGAAGGCCGGCAGCCGACCGTTCTGCCCATTTCCAGACCGGCCGAATCACGTGATGGCCTATTGGGAGGTACCAGCCGAGGTGCTGGAGGACGCGGAGCAACTGCGACTCTGGACCCGGGAGGCGCTCGGGGCTGCGCTCGCAGCGCGCTCGAAGCGCAGCGCCCGCAGCCGGCGACCGGCGGGCCGGCGATGAGCACGGCAAAGATGCAGGATTTCGCGAGCCTGCAACAGGAATGGGAGCCCCGGTTCGAGCGCTTCCTGTCGGATCAGCCCGGTAGCGACCCAGGACATGGTCTCCTGCACGTGCGCCGCGTGGTCGCAACGGCGTCACGCCTGTGCGTGGCCGAGGGCGCACGTGGCGAGATCGTGCTGCCGTCGGCCTGGCTGCACGACTGCGTGCATGTTGCCAAGGACTCCAGGGAGCGGTCGAGTGCCTCGCGCATTGCCGCGGCGCGCGCCGTCGAGTTCCTGGCTGAAGCTGGCTATCCGTCCGATTGCCTGCCCGATATCCGGCATGCGATCGAAGCGCACAGCTACTCGGCTGGCATCGCGCCACGCACGGTCGAGGCAAAGATCGTGCAGGACGCCGATCGGCTTGATGCACTGGGCGCGATCGGCATTTCGCGCTGCATCGCAGTGGGTGCGGTGCTGGGACGGCCGATCTATCAGGCCGATGACCCGTTCTGCGCGGCGCGCGAACCCGACGACTCAGCGGCGTCAGTCGATCACTTCTATACGAAGCTACTGAGACTCGCGGAGACGATGCAGACCGAGGCGGGGCGACGCGAAGCGCGGCTTCGCAGCAAGTTCATGCAGGGCTTCCTGGACCAGTTGCGTGACGAGATTGGATGAATCGGAAAACCTGATGACCACGGGTCGCGAGGCATTGCGGCGACTGCGCGAAGGCAACGAACGCTTTGTCGCAAACGTGCGCAACATGAAGTCGCTCTCAAGCGCCGCACGGCGTGCGGAACTGGCTGTCGCCCAGCAACCCTTCGCTATCGTGCTGGGCTGCTCAGATTCACGCGTTCCGGTCGAGATCGTATTTGATCAGGGGTTGGGTGACCTGTTCGTGATTCGCGTCGCTGGAAACATCGTGGCGCCTTCGCTGATCGGCAGCGTCGAGTTCGCTGCGGCGCAATTCGGCACACGCCTCGTCGTCGTGCTGGGGCATTCACAGTGCGGAGCGATCATGGCGACACTCGAGGAACTGAAACAACCGACCGCGAACCAGTCGCCGAACCTGAAATCGATCGTCGATCGCATCCGGCCTGCTGTAGAGGACCTGCTTCCCGGCCGCCCGGGTGATGACGCGACAGGACTGGTGGGGCGCGCCGTAAGAGCCAACATCATCGCGTCGGTCCGACAACTTCGCCACGGCTCAATGATCATCGAAGACCTGATCGCGAGCCGTGGCCTGATCGTTGTCGGCGCCGAGTACTCGCTGGAAACCGGTATCGTGGAGTTTCTTGACGAATCGTTCTAGCCGTTCGTTCGGAGACCTGTCTCAGGCATGCGCGAGTGCGTCGACGAAAACGGTGGTATCCACGTTCCCGCCGGTGATCACGATTGCCGTCGTGCGACCGTGTGTCGGCACCTGACCTGCAAGCAGGGCCGCGAGCGCGACCGCGCCGCTTGGTTCAATGACGAGCTTCAGGTGGCGGAATGCCCAGGCCATGGCCGCCTGCACCTGCGCATCGGTGACAGTCACCCCGCCTGCGAGCAACTCCCGCATCAGTGCGAAATTCAGAATGCCCGGCGACGGCGACAGCAGCCCGTCGCAGATTGAGCGCGCACCCTTCGCATTGGTCACCCGGTGCCCCGCCTCCAGCGAGCGGCGCGTGTCGTCGAGGCCCGCCGGCTCGACGCAGAGCACCTCTGCCGTGGGCGACCACTCGCGGATCGCGAGCGCCGAGCCGCTAACGAGGCCGCCGCCGCTGCAGGCGATCAGCACCTGGTCGGGTGTCGCGTTGAGATCGCGCGCCTGCTGCATCAACTCGAGCCCCACCGTGCCCTGGCCGGCGATGATGTGCAGGTCGTCGAAGGCCGGCACCAGTGTTAAGCCGCGTTCGGTGGCCAGGCTCGAGGCGATGGCTTCGCGGCTTTCGCGTTCGCGGTCGTAGATGACGATCTCGGCGCCGAATGCGCGCGTGCCCTCGAGTTTTGCTCGTGGCGCGTCGGCCGGCATCACGATCGTGGCGCGGATGCCGAGCATTGCGGCCGCGCAGGCGACACCCTGGGCATGATTGCCGGACGAGAATGCGACCACGCCCGCCGCGCGCTCATCGGGGTCAAGCTGGACCAGGCGATTGTAGGCGCCGCGGATCTTAAATGAACCCGTGCGTTGCAAGGACTCGACCTTGACAAGCACGCGGCCACCGGTCAGCTCGTCGAGCGGCGTGCCGGCAAGCAGCG
>CAYYQQ010000034.1:0-28100 GCA_964473595.1 uncultured Steroidobacteraceae bacterium
GCGGATTATCTGCGAAGCGCAGCCGTGCCGCCAGCGGGGAGCAAAGCGACGCTGTGCTAGGCTGCGGGCGGTTTCCCTGAGCGTGGCGGCTGTCTTGGCGAACACCGGCGGAACGGGTACCTGCATCGTCGTCGGCGAACGCATCGCCCGCTACGCCTTCGGCGATGGCCATCCCTTCGGATCCGACCGGCACGACGTATTCATCCGCGAACTCGCGGCGGAGGGTCTCGACCAGCGCGTGCAGGTGCTCGCGCCGCGCGCCGCGACCCGCGCCGAACTCGAGCTTTTTCATCTGCCGGCCTATGTCGACCTGGTCCAGGCGCGCTCCCTGACCGGCGAAGGTTTCCTGGATGCTGGTGACACGCCGGCCTGGAAAGGAATCTACGAGGCCGCCTGCGATGTAGTCGGCGCTTCACTGGTCGCGACCGAGGCGCTGATGACGGGCCAGGCAAGGCGCGCATTCGTGCCGATCGCGGGGCTGCATCATGCCTCGCGTGGTCATGCTGCCGGTTTCTGCGTGTTCAACGATTGCGGCGTCGTCGTCGAGTACCTGAAAAAGGAGCATGGACTCGAGCGAATCGCCTACATCGACATCGATGCGCACCACGGCGACGGTGTCTACTACGGATTCGAGGACGATCCCGCGCTGATATTCGCTGACCTGCATGAGGACGGGCGCTTCCTTTATCCGGGAACTGGTTCCAGCGAGGAGACGGGCACCGGATCGGCCCGCGGCACGAAACTGAACCTGCCATTGCCACCCGGTGCCGGGGATCGCGAATTTCTCGAAGCCTGGGCATCCGTCGAAGCACATCTGGAGCGCCACCGGCCGCAATTCCTGATCTTTCAGTGCGGGGCTGACAGTCTCGAGGGTGATCCGATCACGCACCTGCGCCTGACCGAGGAAGCCCATGCGCATGCAGCAAAGCGGCTGTGCCAGATTGCTGACCGCTTTGCATCCGGGCGGATACTCGGCGTCGGCGGCGGCGGCTACAACCGGCGTAATCTCGCGCGCGCGTGGACCAGGGTCGTGCGGGCATTCGTCGAGGCGGCGTAGGCCGCCGGCTTTCGGTTAAACTACGCGGCTACCATGTTTCGCCCCGACATGAAAATCCAGGGATTTGATCCCGAACTCGCCGCTGCGATCGGTGCAGAGCGCTTGCGTCAGGAACAGCACCTCGAGCTGATCGCGTCCGAGAATTACGCGAGTCCGCGCGTGATGGAGGCGCAGGGCACGGTACTGACTAACAAGTACGCCGAGGGCTATCCAGGCAAGCGCTATTACGGTGGCTGCGAAAACGTGGACATTGCGGAGCAGCTGGCGATCGATCGTGCGAAGAAACTCTTTGGGGCCGCATACGCCAATGTTCAGCCGCATTCCGGCTCGCAGGCGAATGCCGCGGTTTACCTGACACTGCTGAAAACCGGCGAAACGCTGCTGGGCATGAGTCTTGACCACGGCGGGCACCTGACACATGGAGCCAAGGTCAATTTTTCGGGCAAGCTGTTCAATGCCGTGCAGTACGGGCTCGATCCGGCCACCGGTGAGATCGACTATGAGAGTGTGCAGCGTCTGGCCCTGGAGCACCGTCCGAAGATGATTCTCGCCGGCTTTTCGGCATACTCGCGTATCGTCGACTGGCAGCGCTTTCGCAGCATCGCCGACTCGGTCGGTGCCTGGTTCGTCGTCGACATGGCGCATGTCGCAGGCCTGGTCGCCGCAGGCGTCTACCCGAATCCGGTGCCGATCGCGGACGTGGTCACGACCACGACGCACAAGACGCTGCGGGGGCCGCGCGGCGGCCTGATCCTCGCGCGCGGGCATGCCGAGCTTCACAAGAAACTCAATTCCATGATTTTCCCGGGCACCCAGGGTGGCCCGCTGATGCATGTCATCGCGGCCAAGGCGGTGGCGTTCCTCGAGGCGCTGTCGCCTGATTTCGTCACCTACCAGCGCCAGGTCGTCGCTAATGCGCAGACCATGGCGGCCGAACTCATCAGGCGCAGTTACCGCATCGTGTCGGGCGGGACAGACAATCACCTGTTCCTGCTCGACCTGATCGGCCGCACCTACACCGGCAAGGATGCCGATGCGGCACTGGGCCGCGCCCACATGACGGTCAACAAGAATGCCGTGCCAAATGATCCGCGGCCGCCATTTGTCACTAGCGGGCTGCGGATCGGCACGCCGGCGATCACGACCCGCGGCTTCGGTCTCGATGAATCCCGGCAAGTCGGCGGCTGGATCGCGGACGTGCTGGACGCGATGGGCGACGAGACGGTGGTGGAGCGCGTGCGTGGCCAGGTGCTCGCAATCTGCGAGCGCTTTCCCGTTTACGGCTGAGCGCGCGACCGGAAAGCGGCAGTGCACTGCCCATTCTGCAATCACGACGACACCAAGGTAACCGACTCGCGCCTCGCGGGTGAGGGCCACCAGATCCGCCGCCGCCGCGAGTGTCTCGCCTGCGGTGAGCGATTTACGACCTTTGAAACGGCCGAGCTAGTCCTCCCGCAGGTCGTCAAGAATGACCAGACGCGACAGCCATTTGACGAGGGCAAGCTGCGTGCCGGAATCATGAAGGCGTTCGAGAAAAGGCCAATTGCGCGCGACGACATCGATCTGGCCATTGAACGGATCTGCCATCGACTGCGCGTACTGGGCGAGCGTGAGGTCGGATCGCGGGCGATCGGCGAGTTCGTCATGGAGGAATTGCGCCAGCTCGATGAGGTCGCCTACGTCCGCTACGCGTCGGTCTATCATCGCTTCGAGGACGCCGACGCATTCCGCGCTGAAATCGAGCAACTGGGACAGCGGCAGAGGCAGGATCCGGCGGCCGGCCAGATGTCGTTGTTGCCAGCCCAGGGGCGCGAGACCCGGACCAGGAAATGAGCGCACTCGACCAGTTGGACACACTGCACATGGCCAGAGCGCTCGAACTCGCCGGCCGCGGCCTGTGGACAACAGATCCGAACCCGCGGGTCGGTTGTGTCATCGCCGATGGCGAACGCGTGATCGCGGAAGGCTGGCATGAACGGGCCGGCAGCCCACACGCGGAGGCAGCTGCGCTGGCTGTTGCGGGTGTCGCAGCGCGTGGAGCCACGGCATACGTCACGCTCGAGCCCTGCTGCCACCAGGGACGCACGCCGCCCTGCGCAGATGCACTTATCACGGCAGGCCTGCGGCGCGTCTGCTATGCCATTCGTGATCCCAACCCGCGCGTGAGCGGGGGCGGCGCGGCGCGGCTTGCTGCCGCGGGCATTGAGGTCAGGAGTGGGGTGCTCGCCGCGTCGGCGCGGGCGCTGAATCCCGGGTTCATCTCGCGCATGGAACGTGGCCGTCCCTGGCTGCGCCTGAAACTGGCTGCGAGCCTCGACGGCCGCACGGCGCTCGCGAACGGACAGAGTCGCTGGATCACCGGAGATGCCGCGCGCGCCGATGTGCAACGCCTGCGCGCAAGATCCTCGGCGGTGATGACCGGGTCGGCGACGGTGCGAGCCGACGATCCGCGACTCGACGTGCGCTTGCCCGAAGTGACGCGACAGCCGCTGCGGGTCGTGCTGGACACGAAGCTCCGGACCCTGCCGTCGGCGCGAGTCGTCGCGGCGCCGGGCCGGCTGTTGCTGCTGACCGCGAGCGCTGATAGCGAGCTCCGCGGCGCGCTCGAAGCCGCCGGCGCGAGTGTTGTACGCCTGCCCGAGGGCCCGGATGGCCTGGATCTCTCTGCAGTAATGCGGTATCTGGCTGAACTCGAAGTCAATGAACTGCAGGTCGAGTGTGGACCGAGTCTCGCCGGTGCTCTGCTGCGCGCGGGCCTGGTGGACGAACTGGTGCTGTACCTGGCGCCGACGCTGCTTGGCACAGACGCGCAGCCGCTGGCTTTGCTGTCTGGCGTCGCCTCGATGGCGGATCGCATGGAACTCGTTATCTGCGATTTGCGCCGCCTGGGTCCCGACCTGCGAATCACGCTCCGGCCTGCGCAAGGCTGACCAGGCACCACGACAGTGTTCACCGGCATCGTCAAGGGAATCGGCAGAATCGTCTCGGCAAGAAGCGCGGACGGTGCGCTCGAACTCGCGATCGACACGGGCGGCCTGGCAACCGGAAGCTGGCATGCGGGCGACAGCATCTGCGTGGCGGGTGTGTGCCTGACGGCCGCGCGTGTTGACGCGGGGAGGTTCGCAGCCTGCGTCTCGCGCGAGACTCTTGGCTGCACGGCGCTCGGGTCGCTGGTGCCCGGCGATCCAGTCAACCTCGAGCCGGCACTCGCCGCCGGCGATCCGCTGGGCGGCCATTACGTGACCGGCCACGTCGACGGCGTGGCGCGGGTTGCCGGGGTCGCGGAGGATGCCGGTTCGCTGCGCCTGACGATCGAGGTGCCGCCACTGCTCGCGCGCTACCTTGCGCCGAAGGGCTCGGTGACTCTGGACGGAGTCAGCCTGACAGTGAACGAGCTTGCCGACGACCGATTCGGCGTCAATCTGGTGCCGCATACGCGGGCCATCACCACGCTTGGCGGGCTTAGAGTCGGCCGGACCGTCAATCTCGAGGTCGACGTCCTGGCGCGTTACCTCGAGCGCCTGCTCGATGCACAATGGCCACGATGAACACGATTGAGGAGCTGCTCGAGGAGCTGCGCGCTGGCCGCATGGTCATCGTCATGGACGATGAGGGCCGCGAGAACGAGGGCGACCTCCTGATGGCGGCAGCCTGTGTGAGACCGCAAGACATTAATTTCATGGCGCGCTACGGGCGCGGCCTGATCTGCCTGACGCTGACCCGCGAACGCTGCAGGGACCTGCGCTTGCCACTGATGGTCAGCGACGGCGCGGACCGCCACGGCACCAGTTTCACGGTCAGCATCGAGGCTGCGCAGGGTGTCACAACGGGTATTTCTGCCCATGATCGCGCGCACACGGTGCGTACCACAGTTGCGCCTGGCGCGCGTCCCGAGGATTTGCACCAACCCGGGCACGTGTTTCCACTGATGGCGCGCCCGGGCGGCGTACTGACCAGGGCCGGCCACACCGAAGCGGGTTGCGACCTCGCCCGGCTCGCCGGCTTCGAGCCGGCTGCGGTCATCGTCGAGGTCCTCAATGAGGATGGCACGATGGCGCGCCGACCCGACCTCGAGCGATTCGCCGCGGCACATGGCTTGAAGATCGGTTCGATCGCCGACCTTATCCGTTACCGCCTGGAGAAGGAAAGTTCAATCGAGCGGGTCTCGGACCAGACGGTCGATACGGAATTCGGGTCGTTCCGGATGTGCTGGTACGAGGACCACGTGCACGGGTCGTTGCACGTGGCGCTGGTGCGCGGGTCGCCCAGCGGCCCGGTGCCTCCGCTGGTGCGGGTGCACCTGCACGACACGCTGCGCGACGACCTCGGGCTGCAGCCGGGAAACGCGGGTTGGACCCTGCGCGGAGCAATCGCTCGGATCGCCCGTGAGGAGCATGGGGTCGTTGTCGTATTGCGGCAGCCCGAAAGCCCGTCGCGACTCGTGGAAGCCGTGCGCGCGCTGGGCGGTGAGGCTGAGAGCGGCGAAGCGGTCGACGAGCACGGTTCCGTGTTGCGCACCCATGGCATTGGCGCGCAGATTCTGCACGACCTCGGCGTCACACGCATGCGCGTGTTGTCAGCGCCTCGACAACTGCGCGGCATCGCTGCTTTCGGCCTCGAAATCACGGGTTACGAGGACTGAAGACCGCCGCGCCGGCGGTATACTGGGCTCATGGAAGGACTGAGCATCATTGAAGGTGACCTGCAGGCTCGCGACCTGAAATTCACGATCGTTGCTGCGCGCTTCAACGACTTCGTCGTCGAGCGCCTGATCGACGGTGCCGTGGATGCGCTCAGGCAACATGGCGCCGAGCCCGCATTGCTCGAGCTGGTACGTGTGCCGGGCGCCTTCGACCTGCCGCTGGTCGTGCGCAGGATTGCCGAGTCGGGCCGCACGGACGCTATCATCGCGCTTGGCGCGGTGATCCGCGGCGAGACCGCGCACTTCGAGTACGTTGCAGGCGAATGCGCCTCCGGGCTGTCGCGCGTCGCCGACGATACCGGGGTGCCAGTCGCGTTTGGGGTGCTGACCACCGACACGGTCGAGCAGGCGACGGACCGGGCTGGCGGCAAGTTCGGCAATCGAGGTGCGGATGCCGCCCAGACGGCAATCCGGCTCGCGACGCTGCTGAAGAAGCTCAGCGACAGGCAGTGACAACCAGGACGGACAGTTCAGCGCGGGCACGCAGCGCCGCACGCAGGCTCCTCGTCCAGGCGCTCTACCAGCGGCAGATGAGTGCCCAACCCTGGCAAGAGCTGCATCGGCAATTCAGCGCTGATCCGACATTCGAACGCGCCGATCCCGAGTTCTTCCGCGTGGCGCTGGCTGCCGTCTGCGACGAATCGGCGCAGCTCGACGTCGAGTTGCGTCTTCATTCCGACATCGATCCAGCGCGGCTCGATCCCGTCGAGCACGCAATCCTCTATCTCGGTCTCTGGGAGCTGATGGCGCGTCCAGACATTCCATACCGGGTCGTCATCAACGAGGCGGTCGAACTTGGCAAGCGCTTTGGCGCCACCGACGGGCATCGCTACGTCAACGCCGTGCTGGACAAGGCATCGCGCGTTCATCGCGGCGTGGAGCGAGGCGAGGTCGCCTGATCAGCGTCGACGCATCAGTGGTTTCACGGCATGCCACCCGGTGAGTTCGAGCTGATCCGGCGCCACTTCACCGGCCTTGGCGCGGTGCGTGGCGACGTGAGGCTCTCCGTCGGTGACGACGCTGCTGTCGTCACGCCGCGGGTCGGTGCCGAGCTGGTACTCGCGCTCGACACGATCGTGGCTGGCGTGCACTTTCCGGCCGACACCAGTGGCCGCTTCATCGGCCATCGCTCGCTCGCGGTCAATCTCAGCGATCTCGCCGCGATGGGCGCGGAACCCGCCTGGGCACTCCTCGGTTTGACCTTGCCCGCGGCGGACGAGTCCTGGCTCGCCGAATTCGCAGGCGGATTCGACCAGTTGGCGCGGCGCTTCGGCGTCGCGCTGGTTGGTGGTGACACCACGCGTGGTCCGCTCGCCGCCACCGTCACGGTCGGCGGATGGGTACCGCCCGGCGCAGCGTTGACACGCTCGGGCGCAAGGCCCGGCGACGAGCTGTGGATCAGCGGAACACCCGGGGATGCAGGCGCCGGTCTCGCGATTCTGCAGTCAAGGCTCGCGGCCGGCAGCGCCGCCCGCGAGGAGCTGCTACGGCGATTCCTGTTGCCGGAGCCACGCGTCAGCCTGGGTCTGGCGCTGCGCGGCATTGCGAGCGCCTGCATCGATATTTCCGACGGTCTGGCGGGCGATCTTGCCAAGCTCTGCGGCGCGAGCGGCGTCGG
This sequence comes from uncultured Steroidobacteraceae bacterium, assembly GCA_964473595.1. GTDB lineage: Bacteria > Pseudomonadota > Gammaproteobacteria > Steroidobacterales > Steroidobacteraceae > SCUD01. Next base: position 7,378 of record CAYYQQ010000034.1, read on the forward strand.
CGCCCGGCTCGATTGCCCGCGTCTGCCGCGCTCCAGGCAATTGATCGAAGCCGCCGGCGAACAGGCTTCAATGCGGTACGCACTTTCGGGCGGCGACGACTACGAGCTCTTGTTCACAGCACCCGCCGCATCCGGGAGCCGCATCGAGAACCTGGCGCGGCTTACGCCAGTCAGCCGCATCGGCGAAATCACCGCGACGCCCGGCATGCAGCTGCAGGGCGCCGGGCCTGAACGAGACCTCGTTCACGGTTTCGACCACTTCACGGACTGACCCCATGACCCCCGGTGAAGCGCGACCGGTTTCACGGTTCCGCCCGGTTTGACGAAATATCCTCTCGCGGCGACCAGTGGCTCTTGCCCGGTCGCGCATCCCTGAAGGAGCCGGCCATCGTTACCGCAACAGTGCCGACGCTACGCGGGCCAACGGCCGGCGAACCCGTCATCGGCGAGCGCATCGGCAAGTACGAAGTGATCCGTGAAGTTGGCCGTGGGTCGACCGGCACGGTCTACCTCTCGCACGACCACTATTACGGTCGCGACGTCGCGATCAAGGCTTATCGCGTGATCGGTGACGACGATCCCGTGCGCGCCAGGGTCGCGCGCAAGATGTTCATGTCCGAGGCGCACATGGTCGGGATGCTGCAGCACCCGAACATCATGCCGATTTACGATGCTGGTGAAGAGGGTGGCTTCTACTACGTCGTGACAGAATTCATCCACGGCGCCAGGACGCTCGCGGCCTATGCGCGCCCCGACAATCTGCTGCCGCTGGACGACGTGCTGGCACTGACCTTCAAATGCGCCAAGGCGTTGCATTACGCGCATTCGCGTGGCGTGATACACCGCGACATCAAGCCGAGCAACCTGATGCTGACGACGGACAGCGACCTGAGGCTGATCGACTTCGGCATCGCGCTGCACGCGGACGCGGATATCTCCCGGATCGAGGGCATCGCGGGCAGCCCGAGCTATATGTCGCCCGAACAGGTCCAGTCGCTCGAACTGACCAACCGCTCCGACCTGTACTCGCTGGGCGCTGTGTTGTACGAATTGCTGACCGGAAACCGGCCATTCCGGGCCGGCTCGCTGACCAAGCTGCTGCACCAGATCGTCTATGCGACACCGCCGCCGATGCTGGGAATCCGCCCCGACCTGCCGCCCGACATCGAAACGGTTGTCGCGACCGTGCTGGACAAGGATCCCGAGAAGCGCTATGCGAACGGGGCCGAATTCGCGGCGGCTTTGGCGAGCGTGCACGCGCAGCTGTGTGCGCAGTCGGACCGCATCGACCGCCAGGAACATTTCGCGCTGTTGCGCCGTCTGAAGTTCTTCCACGACTTCTCGTCCGGCGAGATCCGGGAAGTGCTGCGTTCCGGCAGCTGGGATACACATGCACGCGGCGACGAGATCGTCCGCGCGGGCGGCATTGACGATCGCTTCTACGTGATCGTTTCCGGGCGCTGTTCGGTGGAGCGCGAGGGTCTCAAGGTCGGCCGCCTGGATGCCGGCGACTGCTTCGGCGAGACAAGTTACCTGCGTGGCGCCAAGCGCCAGGCCGCGGTGGTGGCCGACGAGGAGGTCACGATCCTCAGGGTCAGCGCGACGCTGCTCGAGCAGGCCTCATCGGCATGCCAGCTGCGCTTCAACAAGGTGTTCCTGAGGACGTTGATCTCTCGCCTTCAGGGTGGCGATACACGGGTCGCGAGCTAAGGTTCTTCGAGCGTCACTCGCTGCGCTGATCCTGGTCGCGCTCGATCCGCGCGTACGCCGAATGGTTGTGGATCGACTCGAAATTTTCCGCCTCGATCACATAGGCGCGCACGCGATTGTCCCCATTGAGCTTCAATGCGACATCGCGGACGATGTCTTCGACGAACTTCGGGTTGTCGTAGGCGCGCTCGGTCACGTATTTCTCATCGGGCCGCTTCAGGATGCCGTAGAGCTCGCAACTCGCTTGCTGCTCTGCGATGTCGATCAGTTCCTCGATCCAGACATGCTCTGAGATCCGCGCGGCGATGGTCACGTGTGAACGCTGATTGTGCGCGCCGTAATCCGAGATCCGCTTCGAGCAGGGACAAAGGCTGGTGACCGGCACGACCACCTTCAACCAGGTCTCGGTGCGGCCATTCTTGAGTTCCGCAGCGAGTGTCGCCCGGTAATCGAGCAGGCTCTCAACGCCGGACACCGGGGCCTTCTTCATCACGAAGTACTGGAATGACATCTCCAGGTGACCGGCATCGGAATCGAGGCGCGCAGTCATCTGCGCCAGCATTTCGCCGAACGACTCGACCGAAATCTCGCGCTCATGCTCGTTCAGGATCTCGACGAATCGCGACATGTGCGTGCCCTTGAAGTTGTGGGGCAAGGCAACGTACATGTTGAAACTAGCAATCGTGTGCTGTTCGCCGCGTGAGCGGTCCTTCACGCGCACTGGGTGGTAGATGTCCTTGATCCCGACCCGATTGATCGGAATGCGGCGCGTGTCGGCGCGGCTTTGCACGTCGTCGATGACCGCGCTGACCGCAGATGGCGCCGTTTTCGCATTCATCGGTGATTTCCGTCCTGGGCAGGATTCGGTCTGCCGGCCAGATTTGAAATCATACCATATCGGTCCTGATTAACCGGCAGGCTGCGCGCGCAGCATGCCGGGCCTGCGCCAGAAGCGATCGATCACCGTCTTGATCGACACAACGTCGAGCCCCGCCGCAACCAGGTTGTCCTCGCGCGAGCCGTGCTCGACGAAGCAGTCAGGCACGCCGATCTGCAGCACTGGAATGCCGCACTCGATCCGCTGCAGGAATTCCAGGACCGCCGAACCGGCCCCGCCGGCAACGACATTTTCCTCGAGCGTGACGATGGCGCGGTGATCAGCGGCTATGGCCGCGATCAGCGCTTCGTCCAGCGGCTTCACGAATCGCATGTTGACAAGCGTCGCGTCGAGGGCCTCGGCCACCGCGGCCGCAGGCGCCACCATGGCGCCGAACGCGAGCAACGCAAGGCCACTGCTACCGCGGCGCCGCGTTTCGGCACGCCCCAGGGGCAGGGCCTGCATCGTGCGTTCCACGGCCACGCCGGGGCCGCGGCCGCGCGGGTAACGCACCGCAGCCGGCTGGTCCTGCATGACAGCGGTGTACAGCATCTGCCGGCATTCGTTCTCATCGGCTGGCGCCATCACCACGAGATTGGGCAGGCAGCGAAGGTAGCTCAGGTCGAATTCACCCTGGTGGGTTGCGCCGTCGCCCCCGACCAGGCCCGCGCGGTCGATCGCGAACACTACCGGCAGGCGCTGCAGCGCCACGTCGTGTATCAGCTGGTCGTATGCACGCTGCAGGAAAGTCGAGTAGATCGCGACCACCGGTCGCAAACCGTCGCAGGCCAGGCCGGCGGCCAGCGTGACAGCATGCGGCTCGGCGATCGCGACATCGAAGTAGCGATCCGGAAAGCGTTTCTCGAACTCGACCATGCCTGAACCCTCGCGCATGGCCGGCGTGATCGCGACGATGCGCGGATCCTGCTCCGCGATGTCGCAAAGCCACTGGCCAAAAACCTGCGAGTAGGTTGGTCCACCGGCCTGTTCCTTGAGCAGCGTGCCGCTCGCCGGATCGTAGGGACCTGGGCCGTGCCACTTGATCGGGTCCGCTTCCGCAGGTGCGTAGCCTTTGCCCTTCTGGGTCACCACGTGCAGGAACTGCGGCCCAGGCAGCAATCGCATGTTGCGAAGCGTCGCGACCAGCGTGCCGACATCGTGCCCGTCAACCGGGCCGATGTAATTGAATCCCATTTCCTCGAACAGTGTGCCTGGCAGCACCATGCCCTTCGCATGCACCTCCGTGCGACGCGCCAGCTCCCAAGCCGCCGGCATCGAGCGCAACACCTTCTTCGAGCCCTCGCGCAGATGCGAGTACATGCGACCCGACAGCAGCCGCGCGAAATACTGGGACAGAGCGCCGACATTCTCGGAGATCGACATGTCGTTGTCGTTCAGCACCACCAGCAGGTCAAAGTCGAGGCTGCCGGCATGATTCATGGCCTCCCAGGCAAGTCCCGCGCTCATGGCGCCGTCGCCGATGATCGCGACTACGCGCCGATCGCTGCCCGCCTTGCGGTTCGCGATCGCCATTCCGAGCGCGGCACTGATCGAGGTGCTCGAATGGCCGACACCGAAACTGTCGTAGACGCTCTCGGCGCGCGACGGGAAAGGCGCGAGCCCGCCACGCTGCTTGATGCTGCCGAGGCGCCGCCGGCGCCCGGTCAGCACCTTGTGGGGATAGGCCTGGTGTCCCACGTCCCAGACCAGCCGGTCGTAAGGCGTGTCGAAAACATAATGCAGGGCGACCGCGAGTTCCACTGTGCCGAGCCCGGCCGCCAGGTGCCCGCCCATTTGGCCGACTGTGTGGATCAGGAACTCGCGCAATTCGGCTGCGAGTGGCGCGAGGTCGCCGGGGGCGAGCGCACGCAGGTCGGCGGGGGACTCGATCGAGTCCAGCAGCCCGCCCGGTTTCTCCTCAGTCATCCGGACAGTGTACTGGAGGTGCTGCGAGCGGCATAAGACCCGCCCCGAACTCGCTTAGCGGCTGCGCTCGACCAATTCGGCGGCGAAATCGCGCAGCTGTCCGGCCTCCGGCCCGAATCCAGCCAGCGCCTCGATGCCTGCGTCGGCGAGTTCCACGGCGCGTTCGCGCGCGGCAGCAATCCCCGCGATCGCGGGATAAGTCGGCTTGGCACGCAGCGCGTCGGCGCCGCGGGTCTTGCCGGTGAGCGTGGTGTCGCCCACCACATCGAGGAGATCATCGACGATCTGGAACGACAAGCCGACCGTCGTGCCATAGCGATCCAGGGCCTTGAGCTTCGACGCCGACAGCGTGGGCGCTGCGGCGCAGGCGATCAGGACCGCGGCGCGGATCAGGGCGCCGGTCTTCCGTGCGTGCATCTCCTCGATCTGGCTGCGTTCGAGGAGCCTGCCGACGGCGGCGAGATCCATCGCCTGGCCACCAGCCATGCCCCGCGTGCCGCTGGCCTGGGCCAGCATGCGGACCATTTCGAGGCGGCGCGCCGGTTCCACCGGCAGTGATGCATCCTCTACCAGGATTTCGAATGCGAGAACCTGCAGGGCGTCGCCGGCAAGTATCGCCGTCGCCTCATCAAAGGCGCGGTGTGTGGTCGGGCGGCCCCGGCGCAGGTCGTCGTCATCCATGGCCGGCAGGTCGTCGTGCACGAGGGAGTAGGCGTGGATCAGTTCGACGGCCGCGGCAGGGCCATCGAGCGCCGCAAGCGGCAGGCCGACGGCGGCGCCCGTTGCATAAATCAGTACCGGCCGGATGCGCTTGCCCGGCCCGAGTGCTGCGTAGCGCATCGCCTGATGAAGCCGGGCGGGGGGCGAGTCACTGGATGGCAGACAGCGTTCGAGCACGCCTTCGACGCGCTCGCGGTACTGCGATTGCCAGGAGGGCATTGCTGCGGCGACGGACATCGAGCGACTGCTCAGTCCCCGGCGGGCGGCACGAATGGCTCGATCGTTTCCCCGTCCGGGCCGCGACTCAGGATGCTGATCTTCTGTTCCGCCTGGCGCAGCGCCTTCTGGCAGCTGCGCGTCAGTTCGACACCGCGTTCGAACTGGCGCAACGATTCCTCGAGCGACAATTCTCCCTGTTCGAGGCGCTCGACGATCTGCTCGAGTTCGGCAAGCGCCGCCTCGAAATCGGGGGTCGCGGATTTCTGTCGGGTCAAGGGCAGCCGCCTTGCAGGGCAGGTGGGACGGGTACGTTACACAGCCGCTGCACAAGGGGTCAACGCGAGTGTTAGAATCTGTCTAAACCAGTGGCGATTGTGCCTGGACAGCCGAGGAGGAAACCGTGAATCTGAAAGGCAGCAAGACGGAAGGCAATCTGAAGGCGGCCTTCGCCGGCGAGTCGCAGGCGAATCGTCGCTACCTCTATTTCGCGCAGAAAGCGGATGTCGAGGGCTACAACGATGTGGCGGCCGTGTTCCGATCGACCGCCGAGGGCGAAACCGGCCATGCGCACGGCCATCTCGAATATCTCGAGCAGGTCGGCGATCCCGCAACGGGCCTGCCGATCGGCCCCACTTCGGACAATCTGAAGGCGGCCATCGCTGGCGAGACGCACGAGTACACGGACATGTATCCGGGCATGGCAAAGGCCGCCCGCGACGAGGGTTTCCACGAGATTGCCGACTGGTTCGAGACGCTCGCCAAGGCCGAGCGTTCCCACGCCAACCGCTTCCAGAAAGCGCTCGACCAGCTCAACTGAGCAAAACCAGCGAGCGCGTGAGCCCGTGAACGAACGGGAGACCAGCGGCCGCCGTGAAGGCAGCCTCGAAGCGCCGACCCGGCACGCGCTCCCCTGGAACAGCGCGGAGTTCTGGCATCAGGACGCGCTCACGCGCGAGCTTGAGCGCGTCTTCGACATCTGCCACGGCTGTCGCCGCTGCTTCAGCCTGTGCAACTCATTCCCGGTCCTGTTCGATCGCATCGACCAGTCCGCGACCGGCGATCTCGCGTCGGTTCCCAGGAAGGCCTATTGGGAAGTCGTCGATCACTGCTATCTCTGCGACATGTGCTACATGAGCAAGTGTCCGTATGTGCCGCCGCACGAGTGGAATGTCGATTTCCCGCATTTGATGCTGCGCGCCAAGGCCGTGCGCTTGCGCGAGGAGGGGGCCGGTGTGCGTGACCGGCTGCTGTCATCCACCGACATGGTCGGCAGGATCGCCGGAATTCCGGTCGTCAGCGAGGTCGTCAACGCCGCCAACCGCAGCCGGCTCGGGCGGCGCATCCTGGATCACACACTCGGCGTGCATCCCGACGCAAGGCTACCGGAGTATCACAGTACGAGCTTTCGCAGGCGCGAGGCCCGGCGGCAAAAGCCCGACCTGACGCCGCTGCCGACCACCAGGACCACCGGCAAGGTCGCGCTCTTCACGACCTGCTACTGCAACCGCAACGAGCCTGACATCCTCACTGACCTGGTGGCGGTTCTGGAGCACAACGGGATCCCGATCGCGATGGCGGAGCAGGAACGCTGCTGCGGGATGCCGAAGCTCGAACTCGGCGACCTAGCGGCCGTCGCGGCGCTGAAGGAGCAGAACATCCCGGCTCTCGCCGCCCTCGTCGCATCCGGTCACGACATCCTCGCACCGGTTCCATCCTGCGTCCTGATGTTCAAGCGCGAGCTGCCATCGATGTTCCCGGATGACCCGGATGTCCGGCGGGTCGCGGAGGCGACCTTTGATCCCTTCGAATACCTGATGTTGCGACATGCCGAGAGCCGGCTTGCCACCGATTTCCGCTCGAGCCTGGGCAAGGTGGCCTATCACGTGCCCTGCCATCTGCGGGTGCAGAATATCGGCCTGAAGACGCGCGATGTGCTGAGCCTGGTGCCGGGCACGACACTCACGACCATCGAGCGCTGCTCCGGTCATGACGGCAGCTATGCGGTCAAGAGCGAATTCCACGAGGTCTCGATGAAGATCGCGCGTCCGGTCGTGCAGCGGGTCGAGGCCGCCGCGGCCGACCATTTTGCGAGCGATTGCCCGATGGCCGGGCACCAGATCGGGGCCGGTCTCGGCAGTGGGCGCGCGCCGGAGCACCCGATCTGCCTGCTGCGTCAGGCTTATGGCATCTAGGGAGGATGGACTGAACATGGCTGCGGGTATCGGTGCTCTCAACGAAGCGGACCTGATGAGTCTCGAGCAATACGCGAAAAGCCGCGAGGCGTTTCGTGCCAGCGTCATCGCGCACAAACGCGCGCGCACCGTGCTGGTCGGTCCCAACATGACCTGGCTCTTCGAGGACCGCCTGACGATCCAGTATCAGGTGCAGGAAATGCTGCGTATCGAGCGCATATTCGAGCCAGGTGGAATCCGCGAGGAGCTCGATGCCTACAACCCGCTGATCCCCGACGGCGGCAACTGGAAGGCCACTATGATGATCGAGTACCCCGATCCCGACGAGCGCGGGGCGGCACTCGCCCGCCTGCGCGGGGTCGAGGATCACTGCTATGTCGAGGTCGCAGGCGCAGGCCGCGTACGCGCGATTGCTGACGAGGATCTCGAGCGAGAGAATGACGAAAAGACCTCAGCCGTGCACTGGCTACGCTTCGAGCTGACACCGGCCATGCGCGAAGCGATCCATAAGGGCGCTGCGATCGCGGTCGGCACCGAGCATCCCGCATACCGGCACGCCACAAAGCTGCCCGCCGAAAACGCAGGGGCTCTGGCCCGCGATCTCGACTGAGACCGTCGCGCTCGCCAGCATCCGTGGCTGCTAGAATCGCCGCGCCGGCGGCGCATTCGCGCCGCGCCATGCGCAGGTCGGGATGAGCCAGTCGTACAACGCTTCGGACATCGAGGTCCTGACGGGTCTCGAACCGGTTCGCCGCCGGCCGGGCATGTACACGGATACGCGCAACCCGAATCACCTCGTGCACGAGGTTGTCGACAACAGCGTCGACGAAGCGCTGGGCGGTCACTGCCGGAACATCTCGGTCATCGCGCATAGCGACGGCTCGGTCTCGGTCGACGATGACGGTCGCGGCATGCCGGTCGACATCCACCCCAAGGAAAAAGTCAGTGGCGTGGAACTGATCCTGACCCGGCTGCACGCCGGCGGAAAATTCTCGGGCCGGAGCTACGAGTCGGCCGGTGGCCTGCACGGCGTCGGCGTGTCGATCGTCAACGCCCTGTCGAAGCACCTCGAGTGCAACGTGCGGCGCGACGGCAAGGAATGGAACATCGGGTTCAGGGACGGCAAGGTGGTCTCGAAACTCGAGGTCGTCGGCCCTGCCAAGCGCGGCCAGACCGGCACGACCGTGCGATTCTGGCCGGATCCCGGATTCTTCGACTCGCCGGATTTCTCGGTGCCGCGGCTCAAACATGTGCTGAAAGCCAAAGCCGTGTTGTGCCCTGGATTGCGGGTCCGGTTACAGGTCGAGGCGACCGGCGAAACCGACGAGTGGTTCTTCACCGGCAATCTGGGCGAATACCTGATCGAGCAGCTGGGCACCGATCCGCGGCTACCGGACGAGCCATTCACCGGCCACTTCAAGGGCGGCCATGAAGTCGCCGACTGGGCGTTCTGCTGGGCGCCCGACCGGGACGAATCCATCGCCGAGAGTTACGTCAACCTGATACCGACACCGCAGGGCGGTACGCACGTAAATGGGCTCCGGGCCGGCGCGACCGACGCGGTCCGGGAGTTCTGCGAATTCCGGAATCTCGTGCCGCGCGGCCTCCGGCTTGCGCCGGAAGACGTCTGGCAGCACGTCGCGTTCGTGCTGTCCGTGCGGATGCAGAATCCGCAGTTTGCCGGGCAGATCAAGGAAAAGCTGTCGTCGCGTGAATCGGCAGCGTTCGTCTCGGGTGTCGTCAAGGACGCGTTCGCGCTGTGGCTGAACCAGCATCCGGAAGCCGGCGAGAAGATCGCGCAATTCGCGATTGCCAACGCGCTGGAGCGCAGCCGCGCGGCACAGCGGGTCACGCGCAAGCGGATCGTCAGCGGTCCGGCGCTGCCGGGTAAGCTTGCAGACTGCACGTTGCAGGAGCCGGAGCGCTGCGAGCTGTTCCTGGTCGAGGGCGATTCGGCGGGCGGATCGGCGAAGCAGGCGCGCAATCGCGAATTCCAGGCAGTGATGCCGCTTCGAGGCAAGATCCTGAACACCTGGGAAGTCGATGCTGCGGACATCCTGTCGTCGCAGGAAGTCCACGACATCGCGACAGCGCTCGGCGTGGATCCTGGTTCGATGGACCTTGCTGGCCTGCGCTACCACAAGGTCTGCATCCTGGCAGACGCGGATTCCGACGGCGCGCACATAGCGACACTGCTTTGCGCGCTGTTTCTCAGGCATTTCCGCGCGCTCGTGATCGCCGGGCACGTCTACGTCGCGATGCCGCCGCTGTTTCGCATCGACATCGGCAAGAATCTCTTCTATGCGCTCGGCGAGTACGAGAAGAGCGGCATCCTCGACCGCATCCAGGCCGAGGGCCTGCGCGGCAAACCGATGATCACGCGCTTCAAGGGACTCGGCGAGATGAGTCCGCTGCAGCTGCGCGAGACGACGATGGCGCCGGAGACGCGCAGGCTCGTGCAGCTGACAATCGATGTCAAGGATGGTGCCGATCAGTTAATGGACATGCTGCTGGCGAAAAAGCGCGCCGCGGACCGGCGCGAGTGGCTGGAAAGCAAGGGCAATCTGGCGAGCGTCTAGGGAATCTCCGATTTACTCCCGCATGGGCGCGACCGTGTGCGATTTTCGTCCCTGGCAAGAAGCGAGGAGCGATGTGTATCGTGATGCATGAGCGACGAGTGACGCCGCCAGGGACGAAAATCGCCCAGTCCCGGAGGGTTACGCGCGGGCTGTGGCGCGACTAGATCGGAGGTTCCATATGAAGAACCAGCCACTGGACTTCGAAGGCATCGAGCGGCAGCCGCTCCGGACATTCACGGAGAAGGCGTACCTAGATTATTCGATGTACGTCATCCTCGATCGAGCGCTGCCGCAGCTGGCCGACGGGTTGAAGCCCGTGCAGCGCCGGATCATCTTTGCGATGAGTGAGCTGGGGCTCGCCAATGCGAACAAGCACAAGAAATCGGCACGCACGGTCGGCGATGTAATCGGCAAGTACCACCCGCACGGCGATGGCGCCTGCTATGAGGCGATGGTGCTGATGGCGCAGGATTTCTCCTATCGCTATCCCATCGTGGACGGGCAGGGCAACTGGGGCTCGACCGACGACCCGAAGTCGTTCGCTGCCATGCGCTATACGGAGGCACGGCTGCGGCCCTACGCCGAGACGCTGCTGTCCGAGCTTGGCCAGGGGACGGTGGAATGGGTGCCGAACTTCGACGGCACGCTCGATGAGCCGAAGCTGATGCCGGCGCGCCTGCCCAATGTGCTGCTGAACGGCACACAGGGCATCGCGGTCGGAATGGCGACCGATATTCCGCCGCACAATCTCAAGGAAATTACGGCCGCCTGCATCCAGCTGCTGGACGAGCCCGAGTCGAGCGTCCGTGATCTCTGCAAGCACGTCCAGGGACCCGATTTCCCGACCGGTGCGGAGATCATCACGCCGAAATCGGAATTGCGCGCGATGTACCAGAGCGGCAATGGCACATTCCGCGCGCGCGCCGTCTACGAGATGGAGGAAGGCGAGGTGGTCATCACGGCCCTGCCGTACCAGGTGTCGGGCTCCAAGGTGCTCGAGCAGATCGCCGGCCAGATGCGCGCCAAGAAGCTGCCGATGGTCGAGGATCTGCGCGACGAGAGCGATCATGAGCACCCGACGCGGCTCGTGATCACGCCGCGCTCGAATCGCGTGGACGTGGAGCAACTGATGGCGCACCTGTTCGTGACCACCGATCTCGAGCGCAGCTACCGCGTGAATCTCAATGTCATCGCGCTTGACGGTCGCCCGAAGGTCCTGGGGCTCAGGGAAATCCTGGCCGAGTGGCTCGGATTCCGCCTCGACACGGTCAAGCGGCGCCTGCAGTACCGGCTGCGCAAGGTGGATGCGCGCCTGCACGTCCTTGAGGGCCTGCTGATCGCCTTCCTCAATCTGGACGAGGTGATCCGCATCGTCCGCAAGGAAGACGAACCCAAGCCGGTGCTGATCAAGCGCTTCCGGCTATCCGACGAACAGGCCGAGGCGATCCTCGAGACGAAACTCCGCCACCTGGCGCGACTCGAGGAGATGAAGATCCGCGGCGAGCAGGCGGAGCTCTCGGCCGAGAAGGAGGGCATCGAAAAGACGATCAAGAGTCCGGCCCGGCTCAAGAAGCTGATCCGCGAGGAACTCACGGCCGACGCGGAGAAGTACGGAGACAAGCGCCGCACCAAGATCGTCGAGCGTGAAGCCGCACAGGCGATCGACGAAACCGAGCTGGTAACGGCGGAGCCGGTGACGGTAATACTCTCGAGTCTTGGCTGGGTGCGGCAGGCCAGGGGCCACGAGATGGACCCGCGCGCGCTTTCGTACAAGACCGGAGATTCCTTCCAGGCGGCCGCACGTGGCCGCAGCACGCAGCAAGCCGTGTTCGTTGATTCGACCGGGCGGGCATATTCGCTGCCGGCGCACACGCTGGCGTCGGCGCGCGGGCAGGGCGAGCCGCTATCGGGCCGGCTCGACCCACCGGACGGCGCGATCTTTGCGGCGGTCCTGATCGGCGAGCCGGCAGATCCCTGGCTCCTGGCCTGTGATGCAGGTCATGGCTTCATCGTGAAGCTCGAGGCGCTCTATTCGCGCAACAAGGCGGGCAAGGCGGTGTTCAACCTGCCCGAGAATGCGAAGGTGCTGGCAGCGGCGCCTGTGCCTGCCGACGAGAGTGCGCTGGTCGTGTCGGTCAACAGTGAGGGACGGCTGCTCGCGTTCCCCGCTGGTGACCTGCCGGACATGGACAAGGGCCGCGGCAACCTGATCTTTGGCATACCGGGCAAGAAATCCCGCGCTGGAGAAGAACTCATGGTCGCAGCGAACGTCGTCGCTCCCGAGCAGAGTGTCGTGGTCTGGTGTGGCGACCGAAAAATGACACTGGCCTGGAAGGATCTCGCTGACTACCGCGGAGAACGCTCCCAACGCGGCGCACTACTTCCACGCGGCTGGCGGAAAGTCGATCGGCTGAGCGTGGAATGATGGTCGTCCGGGCTGGGGCGAGAGGGGCCCGCGAACTCAGCCGGAACTTACGAGTTCGCGGACCCCTCCCGCCTCCGCCCGGGCAGTCTCAGCCCGACGCTGATCCGAGAACGATTTCCTCGGGCGCGTTGACGAAATAGCCTTGGATGAACTCGACGCCCAGCTGCCATAGCACCGCCATGGTGTTGGCGTCCTGTACGCGCTCGCCGATCGTGATCGCCTTGCGGCCGTGGGCGAGATCCACCAGCGTCTTCACGCGACTCTGCTTGTCCTGGTCCGCCGACAGGCCCTGCATCAGTGCGCCGTGGATCTTGACGAAATCCGGTGCCAGATGGCTCAACAACTGTTCGGCGTCGCGACCGAGGCCGAATCCCTCGATCGCAAATCGGAATTTCATGCTGCGCAGCACCTCCTGCAGTGCCACAGCTTCCTTGATGTGCTGACTGGCCACTTCCTCGCGGATCTGGAAAACGATGCGCGGCGGCTCGATGTGCGTGGTCTTCAACTGGCTCGCGAGCCAGGCAGGCAGCGTGGTATCGGACAAGGCGTCCTGCGATAGCCGCACGAACAAAGCACCGGGCTTGCGCGAGGCGCAGAACGACATTGCCGCGCCGATGACCCAGCGATCGATATTCTTTGTCAGGTCATTGCGCTCGGCAGCCGGCATGAACAGCGACGGCACCACTTCCTCACCCTGTTCGTCGACCATCCGAACGAGCACGTCGTACATGTCCAGGTTCTCGCCGACCAGGCTGGCGATCGGCTGCTGCACGAGCCGGAAACGGTTTTCCATCAGCGCCGACTTGATCTGCTTGACCCACTGCTGGTCCGCTTCATGCAGGCGCAGTACCGCGCCGGTGTGCTCCAGCATCTGCACGCGGTTGCCGCCCAACTCGCGTCCCTGGCGGTTCGCGTTGTAGGCGTCGCTTGCCGGCCCTTCCGGTTCGTGCATTTCACCTGGCACGGGTCCAAGGCCGATCGTGCATGTTGTCGAGAGCGACTTTGAACCGACCTGGAACATTTCGGTCGCAATCTTTTGCACGACGTGTTCGGCCCAGGCGTCCACGTCGCGGCTGGTGCCGCGCTCGAGCAATAACATGAATCCATTGCCGCCGAAGCGGCCTGCCAGGTCGCCCTCCTGCACTTGTTCGCGCAGCAGCCTCGCGAAATCAGTCAGGAAATCCTCGCCGATCATGATGCCGACGTCTTCCAGCACGGCCTCGTACTTGTCGGGCTCGATATAGGCCAGGACGCGGACACCGGCCTTGGTCGGTTCCGCCAGGCGTTCGCGCAGCCGCTCGATGAAGAAGCGGCGATACAGGAAGCCGGTCGCGGGGTCGCATTGCATCGCCTCTGTCAGGCGGCGCTCCATCTCCCCCTCATCCGCGATTCGCGCCGGCACGCAGACCTGGACACAGGGCTCGCCGTCAAATTCAGCGCGCTGCAACTGGAACTCCAGCGACGGCGTTTGGCCGTTGACCAGGAGCGCCGACGCGTGCAGTGTGTGGCCCGCCCACTTGCCCTGCAGGCAGGCGACGAGCGCACCCTTGATCGCCACGTGATCATCCGCGTCGAATGCGTCCAGTAGCGGCGTTCCGGTGACCTCGTCTGCGCTCTCATAACCGAACAGTTCGACCCAGGCGGGGTTTGCTTCGACGGTGATGCCTTCCTGAACATGGGCAATCGCGTCGGTGGAACCCTCGACGATATGCTGCAGCTGCTGCTTGTATTCGCGCGCCGAAGCGAGCGTGACCGACAGGGCCCGGTCGAGGCGATACGTGCGCAACTCACGGCCGACAACCAGTTGCAGACGCTTGATATTGGTGAGCGTGACCGCGTCCTGGGCCCCGAGCGCCAGCGCTTCGGCGATCGCGTTCTCATCGAGCTTGTCACGCACGATCAGTACCGGTACCTCCGGTGCGAAGCGCGCGCGAAAATCCATGGCGCTCGTCAGGTCGACGATGCCTTCATCGGCGAACAACACGAGCATCTCGGCGGATGCCTGGGTCAACACGTCGCCCAGTTCGCGCGCATCCGGCAGCCAGGTCACGTGGACCGGATGGCCGGCATTACGCAGCGCCTTGTTGATCGCCTCGACATTGTCCTGACTTCGCGTCAGGGCGATCATCGGGACGGCGGCGAGTTGCTTCAAGTCCGGCTCCGGTTGCAGCCAATGGGCGTGGAGGGCAGGATACTAACACCCCGAAATCCGTCAATTTAGCGACCGGCGTCTTGGAATGCCAACCGGCAAAATCACGCGGTGCCCTGGTATCGGGCCGCTCCCGGCGTATTTCACTCCGGGACCGTGACTCCGGGCAGGGTGGTCGGTCGGGCGGTTTCTGGCTATGATACGCGGCCTTTTTGTCCAGCACCGGCCCGCTATCGGGGCCCCGGCGGCCTTCGATGTCCAGCTACAACACCAATGAATTCCGCTCGGGCCTGAAGATCATGATGGACAGCGATCCTTGCTCGATCGTGGACAACGAGTTTGTGAAGCCCGGCAAGGGGCAGGCCTTCAATCGGGCCCGGATTCGCAATCTGAGGACCGGTCGGGTCATCGAGCGGACCTTCAGATCAGGCGACTCCGTCGAGGCAGCCGATGTGGTCGATGTCGACATGCAGTACCTGTACTTTGACGGTACCTTCTGGCACTTCATGCAGCCCGAAAGCTTCGAGCAGTTCACAGCCAGCGCGACTGCAGTCGGTGACGCCGCCCAATGGCTCAAGGATGGCGTCGTCTGCATCGTCACGTTGTGGAATGGCCAGCCGCTGACGGTGACGCCGCCTGCCCATGTCGAGCTCAAGATCGTCGAAACCGATCCTGGCATGCGTGGCGATACGGTCACTGGTGGCACCAAGACCGCGAAGCTCGAGACCGGCGCGGTAGTCAAGGTTCCGCTGTTCGTCAATCAAGGCGAATCAATCCGCGTGGATACGCGCAGCGGCCAGTACATCGCGCGCGCGAAGTGAACCTGCGTCGGGTGCCGCGACCGCTCTAGCCTGCTCCGAACCCGTCGATGCCCGCGAGCCGCCAGTCACAGGCAGCGGCGAGCCGCACTGCGAGCGCTTCGAGTCCCAGCGCATCTGCCGGGCCGAAGCGACCGTAACTCGGGCTGTCGAGATCGAGTACCCCGACCAGCCGGTTCTGCGCGACGAGCGGCACGACGATTTCGGAGTTCGATGCCGCATCGCAGACGATGTGACCCGGGAACTGCTGGACATCGGGGACGATGACAGTGTCGCGGCGTTCGGCAGCGATACCGCAGACTCCCTGGCCCACGGCGATTCGTACACAGGCGATCCGCCCCTGGAATGGTCCGACGATCAATTGCCCATCGCGCAGGAAATAGAAGCCGGCCCAGTTGAGGTCCGGCAGCAGCTCCCAAACGAGCGCCGCAGCATTCGCGGAGTTGGCCCAGGGATCGCGTTCGCCAGTGAACAGGCCTTCGGCCTGCTGCATCAGCTCCGCATACGGCTCGGCGATTTGCGGTTTCATCCGGTTTCCTCAGGCCCGGTCCACGGGAAAGGCCATTGCTTCACCAATCGCGCGAAGCCCGAGCGCGACCATGACCAGCCGATCGAATCCCAGCGCAACGCCGGCGCAATCCGGCAAACCCTCTGCCAGCGCAGCCAGAAATCTCTCGTCCAGCGGCGCCAGGCGCTGGCCGCGCTGCCGTCGCTTCTGCAAATCCTGCGTGAATCGCCGCCGCTGTTCCAGCGTGTCGCCCAGTTCGTGAAACCCATTGGCGAGTTCGATGCCGTCCAGATAGAGCTCGAAGCGTTCCGCGACGGGCCAGCCGTCCCTGTCATCGCGCACCCGCGCAAGTGCGGCCTGGCTCGCCGGATAATCGTGTACGAATACCGGTGCCTCGCGCCCGAGCCCGGGGCCCACCACGGTCGCCATCAACAGGTCGAGCCAGCTATCGCGGTCCTGATCGGCAGTTGAAATCGGGGCGACTCCATGAGCCTGCAGGGCCGCCTCGATCTCACGCGGGCCTGCGGTTCTGCAATCCACTCCGCAGGCCTCCGCGATGGCCTCGCGATAGGTGATCTGGCGGGCCGGCGGCAGGGCGCGCAGATCGCCGATTGCAGCGCGCAGCAAGCTATCGACGTCGCGCTGCAGATCCTTCACGCCGAAGCCGACGCGGTACCACTCGATCATTGTGAATTCCGGGTTGTGCTGCCGGCCGGATTCACCATCCCTGAATACGGGGCAAATCTGGTAGCAATCACCGATTCCGGCCGCGAGCAGCCGCTTCATCGGATATTCGGGCGAGGTCTGCAGGTACATCGGTGGGCCCTGCAATGGCTGCGCGGCGATCGACTCGATCTGCGGCTCGCTCACGGCGGCCGTGGATAGCAGGGGCGTCTGCACCTCGAGAACCCGCTCGGACGCGAACCAGGCTCGTGCGCGCGCGAGCAATCCGGCGCGCTGCCGCATCACCTCGATTGTTGCCACCGGCCGCCAGTCAGCGCGATTCATGGGAGTGTCGCGATGCGCTCACCCATGCGCACGGGCCGTCCGGGCGCCAGACCCGGCACAAGTGTCGGCCCCGCGGCTGCGAACATCAGGATTACCGTGGAGCCCATATTGAACCATCCGAGCTCGGCACCCTTGTCGAGCGCGATCACCGGTCGCACCGGCAGATTGCGGATGACGCGAGGGCGTTCGCCCCGGATCTCGCCGGCCCAGCTGAGACTCATGCTGCCGACGAACATGGCGCCGACCAGCACGACGGCCATTGGGCCTGTTGTCGTATCAAAGACGCAGGCGATTCTTTCGTTGCGGACGAAAAGCCCGGGCACGCCATCGGCCGTCGCCGCATTGACACTGAACAGATCGCCCGGCACGTGCCGCGCGAGGCGCAGCGTGCCGGTGAGCGGCATGTGGATGCGGTGATAGTTGTGCGGAGCGAGGTAGAGAGTCACGAATGTGCCGCCGGCAAATTGCGTGGCGAGCGCCGGGTCGCCTGCCAGCAGCGCGCTCACGGAATAGCTGATTCCCTTGGCTTGCAGTAGCCCATCGCCTGCAAGCCGGCCTGCCTGGCTGACATAGCCGTCGACCGGGCAAGCGACGGATGTCGGTTCAGGATCAATCGGGCGCGCCCCCTGGCGCAGCTTCCTCGTGAAAAAATCATTGAAAGACTCATAACTCGACGGATTGCCGCGCTCGGCCTCCGAAAGATCAACGGGATAATGCCGGAGGAATCCACGAATCAGCGCGCGCCTCAGCCAGCCGATGCGTGCGCCTGCCAGCGACCCGACCAGCCGCGACAGGAAATGCTGTGGCAACAGGTATTGCAGCCCGATGAAGGCGCGGTCGCGAAAACTGCGGCTGCTCACTGTGACATTCCGGTCAATGCTTCGCGGCGACGATGCGGCGGTAGTCCTGCGCGATGACGTCGGCCACATGCGGACTGCCGAATACCGCAGTGAATGCGGCGGACGGGTCGATCAGGAAGATCGCCGCTGTGTGGTCGACCGTGTAGTTGCCGCCCTCTGAGACCGGACCAATGGCAACGGCAACGCCCAGATTGTGCGTAAGTACTTCCAGTGCCACTGGCTGGCCGGTGACACCCAGGAAATGCGGCTCGAAATGTGCGACATAGCGGCCGAGCGCCTCGGGCGTGTCGCGGGCCGGGTCCACGCTTACCAATGCGACGACCGGTAGTTCGCCCGCCGGCAGATCGGCCAGCTGCCGGCGCACCTCCGCAAGCGTCGCGAGCGTGGTCGGACAGACATCCGGGCAATTCGTGAAGCCGAAAAACATCAACGTCCACTGGCCGCGCAGGCTGTCGCGCAGGAAGGGGCGGCCTGCCTGATCTACAAGTTCGAACTGCGGAAGAGGCCGCGCGACCTCGAGCAGCGTCGCCTGCTCGAGTGCGGGCGGGGCGCCGGGTCCCTTTATCGTGATCCAGGCGGTGGCCGCGCCAGCGAGCGCGGCCACCAGCACAAGGAGCAGGGCGAATTTGCGTTTCACGATTCAATTATCCCACAGAGCCGCCCGCGCCCCGTCGCGGCGCCGGGTTAGACTTCGGGCGATGGCAGGCACGCAACGCGTCGGTGAGTTGCTGGACTGGGCCACGGGCCTGCTCGAGCAGGCGCGGCTGGCCTACGGCCATGGCACCGCCAATGCGCGGGATGACGCGGCGGCACTCGTCTTCCATGCGTTGCGATTGCGGCATGACTCGGCGCCCCAGAGCTACCGCCAGGTCGCACCCGCCGCCGGCCGGCGTCGGGTCGCGGCATTGCTGCATCGCCGCATCGAGGAACGCCTGCCGTCTGCCTATCTGACCGGCGTCACCTGGTTCGCGGGGCACGAATTGCGCGTGACGCGCGACGTGCTGGTGCCGCGCTCGCCGATCGCGGAGCTCTGCCAGAATTCCTTCGAACCGTGGATCGACGCGAATCGCGTGCGCCGCGTGCTCGACATCGGCACGGGTTCCGGTTGCATCGCCATCGCAGCGGCGCATGCATTGCCTGTGGCCCGCGTCGATGCGACCGATGTCTCGCCGCAGGCACTGGCCCTGGCCCGCAGCAATGTCCAGCGGCACCGTCTCGGACGCCGTGTGAAAGTTCTGCGATCCGATGTCTATGGCGCATTGCGCGGCCGGCGCTACGATGTCATCGTGAGCAATCCACCCTACGTACCGGCAGCCGAACTGCGCCGGCTGCCACCGGAGTACCACTCTGAACCGCGTCTCGGCCTGCACGCGTCACGCCATGGAACCGCAATTATCGCGCGCATCCTGGCCGGCGCGCGCCGCCATCTCGAACCGCACGGTATCCTGGTCGTCGAGACCGGCGACACGGAACACGCAGTGCGGCGCCGTTGGCCGTCATTGCCATTCACCTGGCTCGAGTTCGAGCACGGCGGCGGTGGCGTGTTCCTTCTGAACACCAACCAGCTATAGGCAACCTGGCATGTCCGGCAACACGATCGGCAAGCTGTTCACGGTCACGACATTTGGCGAGAGCCATGGCCCGGCGCTCGGCGCGATCGTGGACGGCTGCCCGCCGGGACTCGCGCTCGCCGAGGCAGATCTGCAAGCCGATCTGGAGCTGCGGCGCGCCGGCACATCGCGGCATACGAGCCAGCGCAAGGAACCCGACCGCGTCCGGATCCTGTCAGGTCTGTTCGAGGGCCGGACGACCGGTACGGCGATCGGCCTCATCATCGACAACGAGGATCAGCGCTCGCGCGATTACGAGAAGATCAAGGATCGCTTTCGCCCGGGGCACGCGGACTACGCCTATCAGCAGAAGTACGGATTCCGCGACTACCGTGGCGGAGGGCGTTCCTCGGCGCGCATCACCGTTTCAACAGTCGCCGCCGGAGCGATCGCACGCAAGTACCTGCGGGAGAAGCTCGGGGTGGAAGTCGTTGCTTACCTGTCCCAGGTGGGCCCGCACCGGCTCGACTGCGTGGATCTTGCTTCCGCGCGTGGTAATCCGTTCTTCTGCGCGGATCCGCAAAAGATTGCGGTGCTCGAGGAATACCTCTGGCAACTGCGCAGGGACGGAGATTCGGTCGGAGCAAAGGTCACGGTCCTGGCGCGCAAGGTGCCGCCCGGGTTCGGCGAGCCGATGTTCGACCGGCTGGACGCCGACATCGCGTTCGCAATGATGGGCATCAATGCCGCCAAGGCCGTCGAGATCGGCGACGGTGTCGCCGTTGCGTCCCAGCGGGGGTCCGAGCATCGTGACGAACTCACGCCTGCCGGCTTCACATCGAATCACTCGGGCGGCACGCTCGGTGGCATCAGTTCAGGCCAGGACCTGATCGTGCACATTTCATTCAAGCCGACTTCCAGCATTCAGGTGCCGGGCAGGACGATCGACGTGGACGGGAATCCAGTGGAAATCGTCACCACCGGGCGGCACGATCCCTGCGTCGGATTGCGAGCGGTACCGATCGCCGAAGCCATGCTTCTGCTGGTGCTGATGGATCATCATTTGCGCCACCGCGCGCAGTGTGCCGACGTCGTTTCAGGGACTCCGGTGATCACGGAGCCCCGGTAGTCCCCGCGAATCAAAGCATTGCGCCTGCCTTTGCAGGCTGGTTCGCGGGCCGG
>CAYYQQ010000035.1:0-27330 GCA_964473595.1 uncultured Steroidobacteraceae bacterium
GTTACGCCGTAAGTGGTTTGGCCCGCTACCAGACTACTTTAGCAGAGCACCTTCGATGGAGCTCTTCGCGCTCGCCGAATGCCCCTGCTCCGCCGCATTGGCCCCTGCGACCATGTAGGCCACGCGCTTCGCAACGACCATGACCTCCGGGAGCTCGGTGGTAACCGCAAAGTACGAGCCTGGGGACTCGCGCTTCGCAACCACGGTCACTTCCGGCAGGGTCACCGACGCGATGGGCGTGGTGTCAATCAGGGTGAGCTCACCGATTTCCACGATCCCGCGGCGTGCCGAGGCGATGTGCCCCTGGTCCAATGCCACGGCGTGGAACGACACGATCGCGACTGCCGCCAATGCGCTGACAGCCATCCGCTTGCTGCTTGTGTACTTCGTGAACATGACCTTCTCCTTTGCTTTGCTTCGTTTCGGTTCGGCCTTTCGCCGGGTTCCGTTCTACTGTTTTGCTCGTCTGGTGTTGTAGTGAACTACAACACCGACTCCAATGCAAGTATTTTTTGTTATCAAAATGCTCGCAGGTATGGAAAGCTTTTAGAAACAATCAGTTACAAGCGCATATTCTTGATTCCGGCCGCGCGGCGCGTGTCTGCCGGGCCCCGCGTGAGTGGATTTTGCGCAGAATCAAAACACCCCGAAGCCTCGCGGAGCGTTCAAGAAAGGGTCCGCCAGGCCATCCGGCGTAGAGTGCCGGCGATGGAAGAACGGGATGCCGACGCGCAATTGATGCTGCGATATGCCGCGGGCGATGCACGGGCTTTCGAGGAGCTCTATGAACGCAACCGCACTGGCCTTTGGCGATTCATCCGGCGCCTCGTGCGAGATGCGGCAGCGACGGATGATGTGTTCCAGGAATGCTGGTCGCGGGTGATCGGCAGTCGCGAGCGTTACCGGCCCACGGCGCGCTTCACCACATGGCTCTACCGGATCGCGCACAACTGCTGCATGGATCATTGGCGAAAGAGCGGGCGTCGCGCAGCGCATGAGACAACGGATGACGATGCGATCGCGGCCGCCGCTGACCTCCCAGCTAGTCGCCCGCTCGCGATCGCAGTTGCGGATGAGGCACGCAGGCGGCTTTCCGCGGCACTCGCCTGCCTGCCACAGAATCAGCGCGTTGCGTTTCTTCTATATGCCGAGGGCGGTCTGTCGGTGGCCGAGATCGCGGAACAGACTGGCACTGGCGCGGAGACCGCGAAGAGCCGGCTGCGATACGCGGTCGCGGGATTGAAAGAGGCGCTCGGCAACGACGCGCCCGTGGACTGAAGGCATGGAACCGAGAAACGAAGAACCATTCGATCGCGAACCCTGGCGCAGGCTGCTGGAGGCAGATTCCGGCGCGCCTACGCAGGACGTGGATCGGCGCATTCTCGCCGAGGCGCGGCGCGCGCTCGTGCCGCGTGTTGGACGCTGGTGGCTGCCGGCTTCGCTCGCGGCGAGTCTCCTGCTTGCGGTCTTGCTCGTGCAGTGGCAGCTCGCGGACAGCGGTGCGCCGGCACACGTGACCGAATCCGATGTGCTGTCTGCACCAGCGCGGATCGCGGCCGATGAAGCGGCACCTGCAGCAGCAACGGAAGTGCTACCGCAGCGGCAGGAGTTGCCGGCAACGCGTGCGGCCGACATGCCGCTGCCCGAAGTCGCGCCGCCGACAATGGAATCCCGGCGTATGCCAGAAACCGCGACGCCCGCCGCGCCCCCCGCCGCCGCGGCGTCCTTACCGGTTGCGCAGGAGCCGGCGCCCGCGCAGGCAGAATCTTCTGCCGTGCTCGGAAAATTTCATGCGCTCACGCCTTCTTCAAGTGAGCCGCGCACAGCCGAACAGTGGTACGCTGATATCCAGGCATTGCGGGCAACTGGTCGTATCAAGGAAGCAGATGCGGAACTTGTCCGTCTCAAGGCGGCCTATCCGGGCTGGCTTGAAAGCCACCAACTACAGAATCCATGACGCCTGACGCTACGCGCAGCTGGCGCCTCGCATGGTTGATGCTGGCGCTCGTTTCGCTGGCCAATTACGGCAACTTCTACGTCTACGACTCAATAGGCCCGGTCGCCGACCTGCTGCAGCGGCAGCGAAGTTTCAGCGATTCGCAGATCGGCATGCTGAATGCGATCTACAGCCTGCCGAATATCGTCTTGTTGCTGATCGGTGGCATGCTGGTCGATCGTTACGGCGCCGCCCGCATGATGTTCTGGACTGCCGTCGTATGCCTCGCTGGCACGGCACTCACCGCATTCAGTCTCGACTTCAACGGCATGGCCACCGGCCGGCTGCTGTTCGGCATCGGGGCCGAGACATTCAACATCGCGACCATGACGGCCGTCGTGAAATATTTCTCCGGAAGGAATCTCGCCTTCGCGGTGGGGGCGAGCATCGCTATCGGGCGCGCAGGATCATTCTCCGCCGACATGTCGCCGACGTGGTTTGCCGGCGCCTATGCAGAGGGCTGGCAAGCACCGCTTGTCATCGCGACCCTGCTCGCGGCGCTGTCGGTAGCCATGGTCGTGGTCTATTGGTGGCTGGACAAGACGCGCGGCCACGCCGATCCAAACGCGACGCCTGATTCAAGACCTGTCTCGCTGCGCGGCGTATTGAGCTTCGGACCGGCGTATTGGTACCTGCTGCTGCTGTGCGTGCTCTGGTATTCGGTGATCTTCGCGTTTCGCAGCACATTCTCGATCAAGTATTTCCAGCACGCGCACGGTCTCGACCTTGCGGCAGCCGGGGCAATCAATGCCTGGGTTTTCCTCGCGGCACTGTTCGCGACGCCCGCATTCGGCTGGCTTTGCGATCGCACCGGCCGTTATGCGCCGATGCTCGCGTTCGGCGCGCTGTTGCTACCCGTCTCGATCGCAGTGATGGCGTTGTCGGATGGATCACTGTGGATCGGCACCGCGCTGATCGGCGTGAGCTTCTCGCTGGTGCCCGCCGTGATGTGGCCGTTGACCGCCAAGCTCGTGCCGGAAGCGCGACTCGGCACGGCGCTCGGCCTGATGTGGGTCGTGCAGAACGCCGGCATGGCCGGCGCGAATATGGTGGCAGGCTGGCTCAACGATAGCTACGGCGCCAGCGCCGCGAATCCGGCTGGCTACCAACCGATGATGCAGTACTTTTTCATATCAAGCGCACTCGGGTTTGTGTTCTCGCTGATGCTCTGGCAGAGCGCAGGCCGGCGGCATCACGAGGCCGTCACGCACGGCCAATAGCCAGCCACCGTGCCTTGATCATCGCTTTCACGCGCCGGATATTTCCGCGTACCAAAGCCTCGGCTTTGTCATCGTCATAGCGCCCCTTGTGCACATGGCGAATGCGGTGCACGCCGGACGCAGGCGCACGAACAGGTCGTCGATCTTCGCCAGATCGTCAACCACCAACAGGTCCACGTCCTCGCCCCGCGCGATTACCGGCAGCGTTTCGAAGCAACGCAGGATCACGTAGAGAATCTGCCGCGCTGCCGGCTCGCAAGAAACAAATCCTCGCAGGAATACCGCTTCGCCACCTAGCGGCGCGCGCGGGCACCCGGCCGGATCAGGCCGCGCACAACTTCCTTGACGCGACGCATGACGGTTTTCATGGCTTATCGGCGCCCCAATGCACAGGATGAGTAATAGGACGAACAAGGTCTGATCTCGGGGATCGCTGCTACAATCATCACTCCACCGGAGTCCTCCATGAAGAAGCCCATTACCATCACCATCACCGGCGCCGCGGGCCACATCGGCTATGCGCTCGCCTTTCGCGTGGCCTCGGGCCAGATGCTCGGCACGGACCAGCCCGTTAATCTGCATCTGCTCGAGATCACTCCGGCGCTGCCTGCGCTCGGCGGTGTCGTCATGGAGTTGTCCGACTGCGCCTTCCCGACACTCAATCGTCTGGTCGCGACCGACGATGCCCGTGCCGCATTTCGCGACTGCGACTACGCGCTGCTGGTCGGCGCGCGCCCGCGCGGGCCCGGCATGGAGCGCAAGGACCTGCTGCTTGCCAACGCGCAGATTTTCTCGGCGCAGGGCAAGGCCATCAACGAGGCCGCGAGTCGCGGCGTTCACGTGCTGGTTGTCGGCAATCCCGCGAATACCAACGCCCTGATCGCGGCATCGAACGCACCCGACATTGAGCGGCAGAACTTCACCGCGATGATGCGCCTCGATCACAACCGCGCCCTTGCCCAGCTCGCCGAGAAGACCGGCACGCATACGACGGCAATCCGCCGCATGATCGTATGGGGCAATCACAGCGCGACGCAGTACCCGGACATCAGCCACTGCACGGTAACCGGCAA
This sequence comes from uncultured Steroidobacteraceae bacterium, assembly GCA_964473595.1. Classification (GTDB taxonomy): domain Bacteria; phylum Pseudomonadota; class Gammaproteobacteria; order Steroidobacterales; family Steroidobacteraceae; genus SCUD01. Next base: position 4,290 of record CAYYQQ010000035.1, read on the forward strand.
GCCTGCCCGCGCGCTGGTGGACCAGCAGTGGTACCGCGAGCAGTTCATCCCGACCAACCAGCAGCGCGGTGCCGCGATCATCAAGGCGCGTGGCGCCTCGTCGGCTGCTTCCGCGGCGTCGGCCGCCATCGATCACATGCGCGACTGGTCGCTCGGCACGACGGCCGCTGACTGGGTCAGCATGGCGATTCCGTCCGACGGCAGTTACGGCATTCCCGAGGGCGTGATGTATTCGTACCCGGTGATCTGCAAGGGCGGCCGCTATGCGATCGTGCAGGGCCTCGCGGTCGACGAATTCAGCCGCGGCCGCATGGATGCGACCCACAAGGAACTGCTCGAGGAACGCGAAGGCGTACAGGATCTGCTCTCTGCGAGGTGACGCGATGACCCTGGTGAGACACGCCGTATCGATCGTCGCCGCGGGTCTGCTGGCGATCGGCCTGTCATCAGGAAGCGCGATAGCCCAGGAAAAAACGCAGAAGCCGCCCTTGCACGGATCCCACTGGATGGCGATCACCGGCAAGCCGCTCGCCGCAACCGCGGGTGCGCACATTTTTGAGCACGGCGGCAACGCGGTAGACGCCGCCTGCGCGATGCTTGCCGCGACCGCGACCATGTGGGACACGCTGTCCTGGGGCGGCGAGACGCAAGCCTTGATCTACAACCCGCAGACCGGCCGCATCATCGCGATCAACGGCCTTGGCGTCGCGCCCATCGGCGCGACCGTCGATTTCTTCCGCAAGAAGAACTTCAAATATCCGCCTGAGTCCGGGCCACTCGCCGCAGTGACTCCGGGCACCCCGGGGAGCCTGCTCATGATGCTCGCCGAATACGGCCGGCTGTCGCTGGCCCAGGTGCTGGCACCCGCAATCACGCTTGCCGACGGTTATGCGATGGAAGCCGAAACCGCCGATCGCATCGAGGCCGAAAAGGAAAAAATCAAGCAGTGGCCTTATGCGAAGGCCGTGATGCTGCCGCACCTGGGCTTTGCGCGCGAAGCGCCACAGGCAGGAGAGATATTTCGCCAGCCGGATCTCGCGGCGACACTGCGCAAGCTGGTCGAGACTGAGGCCAAGGCACTGGCCGCCGGGAAGTCGCGCAAGGAAGCGATCATGGCCGCCTATGAGCGCTTCTACCGTGGCGACATCGCGGACGAGTTCGTGCGCGGTGTGCAGGAACAGGGCGGCCTGATAACAAAAAATGACCTCGCCAACTGGCGCGTCGAATTCGAGGAGCCGGTACAGACGAATTACCGTGGCATCGACGTCTACAAGCTTGACCGCTGGGTGCAGGGCCCGGTGATGCTGCAGACGCTCAACATCCTCGAGAACTTCGATCTCAAGTCGATGGGCTACAACAGCGCACGCTACATCCACACGATCTACCAGGCGATGAATCTCGCCTTCGCGGATCGCGACTTCTATTACGGCGATCCATATTTCCCGCCCGAGGAACCGATCAAGGGCTTGCTGTCAAAGGAATATGCGAAGGCGCGCGCGGCGCTCGTCAACGCCGATGCCAACGATCCGGCCGTCGGGCCGGGCGATCCCTATCCGTACCAGGGCGAGACAAACCCCTGGCTAAAGGCGCCGCCGCCGCCCGCGGCAGTAGCGAATGTCTTTGACGCCTCGAGTTTCGCCGCTGCGACCGATCCCGACACGGGATCCTTCTACCGCGGCACGACATCGGTCGTCGCCGCCGACAAGGAGGGCTGGATCGTCTCGATGACGCCCTCCGGCGGCTGGCTGCCGGCCGTCATCGCCGGACACACCGGCATCGGCATGAGTCAGCGCATGCAGGCTTTCGTGCTGGACGCCGCCGAAAATCCCTTCAACCTGCCCGAGCCTGGCAAGCGGCCGCGCGCAACGCTGACGCCATCGCTTGCCTTCAAGGATGGCAAGCCCTGGATGGCCTTCGCCGTGCAGGGCGGCGACACGCAGGACCAGAACCTGCTGCAGTTCTTCCTGGATGTCGTCGAGTTCGGCATGACGCCGCAGCAGGCGGCCGAGGCGCCGAATTTCAACAGCTGGCAGATGCACGACTCCTTCGACCAGCACGAGATCTTCCCGGGCCGCATCCTGCTGAACAATTCGATTCCGGACTGGGTGCGGCGCGAATTGCGCGCCCGCGGTTACCAGCCCGAATACGGCTCGCGCACCTCCGGGCCGATCAATGCGATCCAGCTCGACCAGGAGCACGGCACTCTCTGGGGCGGGTCCAGCAATCACGGCGAGGACTACGGCATCGCCTGGTAACTAGGCGTAAGATGCCACCCAAACCTGCCGCATTGGCAGGCTCAAAACAAATACCGGGGGAAATCCATGAAATCGAGAATATTCGGCCTCCTGGCCGCGTGCGCGCTATTGACTCCTGCGATCTCGTCGGCGCAGGAACACTGGAACGAGGGCCCGGTCTGGGCATGCAGCTCGTACCAATTCGCTCCCGACATGGGCGATGCCTATTTGAAGTGGATCCGCGCTCATGTGGAGCCCCAAGACGCCGAGGCCAAGAAGCAGGGCCTGATCCTGGACTACAAGACCTTCATCAAGCCCTGGAGGAATGATCCGAACGACTATGACGTGCTGTTCTGCACGCTGCATTCGAGCTACGGCAAGGCGCTCGATTACAACAAGGGCGACGAGGACAAGACCGATGCGATTTCGGCGGCGCATTGGGCGACTGCTGACGAAGACAAGCAGACGCAGCTGGCAGCCCCGCGTCTCGAGATGCGCAAGTTTCTCGGCACGACCTACGTTCGCGAGGTGATGCTGAAGCCGATGCCGTAATCGGGCATTCGGTGGTTAGACCAGGGAAGCCGGCGATCGCGCCGGCTTCTTTTTTGCACTGCATACAGCGGCAGAATACGACCTGCGACATAGGGTGCATGCCCTAATCCCGCATCCCATCCTGAAAGCGGTATAAAGGAGGCCATGATGGTGTCAGCCCTCTGGTTGCTGTTGTTTGTCAGTCTGGTGCTGTGGCTCGCCTACCAGCGCGCGGGCTTCGTGAAGGCGACCTTCGTGCTCGGCGTGCTGCTTGTCGGTTATACGGTGTTCGGCGCCGGGCCGATCTGGTGGAAAGCCGTGCCGTGGGCGCTCTTCACGCCGCAACTGCTGCTGAACATCCGCCCGTTGCGGCGCTCGTTGATCTCGCGCCGCTTCCTGCGCGTCTACAAGCGCATGTTGCCGCCGATGTCGACGACCGAGCGTGAAGCGCTCGAGGCCGGCACGGTCTGGTGGGACGGTGAATTGTTCACTGGCGGGCCTGACTGGAACAAGCTGCTCTCCGCGAAGGCGCCGAAGCTGACAGCCGAGGAGCAGGCCTTCATCGACGGGCCCTGCGAAGAACTCTGCCGGATGATCGACGACTGGGATATCACGCACCGGCGCGCCGACCTGCCGCCCGAAGTCTTCGACTTCATCAAGAAGAAGGGCTTCTGGGCGATGATCATCCCGAAGAAATACGGCGGGCTGGAATTCTCGGCCTACGCCCACTCCACCGTGGTCGTGAAGATCGCGAGCCGCTCGAGCACCGTGTCTTCGACTGTGGTCGTGCCAAATTCGCTCGGGCCGGCGGAACTCCTGCTGCATTACGGCACCGAGGAACAGAAGAGCTACTACCTGCCGCGGCTCGCGCGCAGCGAGGAAATCCCCTGCTTCGGCCTGACCGGCCCGCGTGCCGGCTCCGATGCGGGGTCCATCCCCGACACCGGCGTCGTCTGCCGTGGCACTTACCAGGGCCGCGAAGTCACCGGCATCCGGCTCAATTTCTCGAAACGCTATATCACGCTTGCGCCGATCGCGACGATCATCGGCCTCGCATTCCGCCTGTTCGACCCCGACAAGCTGATGGGCGGCGTTGAGACGGATTACGGCATTACCGTGGCGCTGGTGCCGCGCAATACGCCGGGCGTCACGATCGGGCGCCGGCACCTGCCGCTCAACGTGCCATTCCAGAATGGGCCGATCCAGGGCAAGGACGTGTTCGTGCCGCTCGACGCCATCGTCGGCGGGCCGAAGATGGCCGGGCAGGGCTGGCGCATGCTGGTCGAGCAGCTCTCGGTCGGGCGCTGCATCTCGCTGCCCTCGATCTCGACTGGCGGCGGAAAAGGCGCCGTGTACTCGACCGGCGCCTACGCGCGCATCCGCCGGCAGTTCAACATGCCCATCGGGCGCTTCGAGGGCGTCGAGGCCGCCATCGCGCGCATGGCGGCGCGCACCTACATCATGGATGCGGCGCGCTCGGTGACGGCCGGCGCGATCGACGGCGGCGAAAAGCCATCCGTGCCTGCCGGCATCCTGAAGTACCACGCGACCGAAATGAGCCGGATGATCTGCAACGACGCGATGGACGTACAGGGTGGCAAGGGCATCATGCTTGGCCCGAAGAATTACCTGGGGCGGGGCTATCAGGCCGTCCCGGTCGGCATCACGGTCGAGGGCGCGAACATCCTGACGCGCAGCCTGATCATCTTTGGGCAGGGCGCCGTACGCTGCCACCCGTGGGTGCTGAAGGAGATGAACGCCGCGAAAAACCCGGACCACCGGCAGGGCGTACGCGATTTCGATGCGGCGCTCTTTGGCCACATCGGTTTCACGATCTCGAATGCCGTGCGCTCGTTTTTTGCCGCGATCACACTCTCGCGCATCATCAAGGCACCGATCAAGGGCCCGACCATGCGCTACTTCGAGCACATCAACCGCTTCAGCGCGTCCTTCGCCTTTGCGGCCGATGTCGCAATGCTCTCGCTCGGCGGCTACCTGAAGAAAAAGGAGAGCCTTTCCGCGCGGCTGGGCGATGTCCTTTCGTCCATGTACCTCGCCTCGATGGTGCTGAAGCATTACGAGAACCAGGGCCGTCCGCCCGCCGACCTGCCGCTGGTCGAATACAGCTGCCGCCTGCTGCTGTATCAAGCCCAGGAGCAACTGCACAGCTTCCTGCGCAATTTCCCGATCCGCTGGCTCGCGGCACTGATGCGGGCTCTCATTTTCCCGCGCGGTCTGACCTATTCCGCGCCGAGCGACCGCCTCAATCCGCAGATCGCGGAGCTCGTCATGAACCCCGGCGAGGCGCGCGAGCGGCTATGCCAGTACGTTTACCGCACGCTCGAGCCGACCAATCATCTTGGCCTCGTGCAGCAGGCGATGGAGCTTGCGATTGCCGCTGAGCCGATCGAGAAGCGGATACGCGTCGAGGGCGTCAAGACCGGCCGCGTGACGGCGCTCGACCTGCCGGGACAGATCCGTGAGGCACAGGCCGCCGGCATCATCAGCGAGGCCGAGGCCACGCAGCTTCGCGAGTACGACCGCAAGGTCATGGACATCATCAATGTGGATGATTTCGACGCACGCGAACTAGTCGCGGGCTCAACCTACGAGATCCAGCTCGACGGCGGCAGCGCGCAGGTGGCCTGAGTCTCCGCGCGCCGGGGTATCCGACCCCGATCACAATTCCTAGCCTGGTCAGCACTCGGCAGCACTGACTGCCACCACAAGCTGCGACGCGGTTTGCAGAACCAGGCTGCGGAATGGTCTGAACTGGCGGCATGGGAGTCATGGCCGTCTCCGACGTGCGCGAGTTTTTCCGCGAAGCGCTGCAGCACGCGCTCGAGCAGCAGCACCTGCGGGTCAAGGACCACACCGAACACTACGTTGTGAACCTGCTCGCGAAGTTCGCTCGCACCGAGGCGCTCTTCGAGCCAGGCCCGGACGGCGGGCGATTGAAGCCGCTCGCGCTCCTGCTGGCGGAAGCCCAGGAGACCCAGGACGACGAGCGCCGCTTCCGTACGCTCCAGCGTCTTGGCGACGTCGCGCTGTTCGTCTCCGGGTTCCTCGCGAACGGATTTCCGCACCGGCTCGTGGATATCGACTATCACATCGCCATGGGCGGCCGCGCCTATGGCGTCCTCGCGCAGACCTCGCGGCACGGCCCGCGGTGCGCGCTCGCGACTGTCTTCGCCGAACTCCAGGACAAGTTCCAGCCGCTCGTCGATGCGCTCAATGACATCAGCGAGAGCGCAGTGACACGCTCCCAGCGTGACGTACTTCGTCTCTACGAGCTCTGGCACAAGACCGGCAGCCGGCGCGCCCATCGCCTGTTGATGCGCCTTGGTATCCAGCCGCTGGCTTCCGGCGCAGTCGTGCATTGACATGAGTGTCGCAGCACTTGGGAAACTCGAGCTGCTGCTGACCGGGATTTACGATCTCCGAATCGGCTGTCGTGTCGAGGACTTTCTCGTCACCGAACGGCAGTACTTGCCTGACGACTGCCGGGGCGCTGTGAGCGACGAGCAACTCTTCGTCAGCACGACCGGCGACGAACTCTGCATGTCGCTGTTCCTCGACCCTGAAATGCTGGATCGGCTCCAGTCGCATGATCCGAATGACGAGCTGGACCAGCACAATGTTGCGGATTGCTGGACTGCCTTAGAGGGCATCAGCCATTTTCTCTGCGTCGCCCATCACGCGGAGCACGATCGCCCTGTTTCCCTTCTGACGCTCGAACTCCAGGCGGAGATCGACAAGTACGTCGCGAGCTTCCTGCTGCTGCGCCGCCGCGATCCGCACCGCTTTCCGGCGGAACTGCATTCACTGCTATTCAAGCGCGCGCGCATCGACCCGACGCTTGCGGCCGGCCGGGAATCGCTCTACCGGCGTGCCAGCTGTTACGCCGCGCGCTTTTGCGCGAGGCTCGAACCGCGGCTGCGGGCCTTGTGCCGGTCGGGCGACCGTGGCTGGCAGGTGGATATGAGGCGGTTCTACCGACTGACTGACTTCGGGAAACTCAGGCATATCGAGCGCATGCAGGTGTGCTGAGCTAAGATCTGCGCTGTCGCTCGAAACGAGCCGCAGCGTGTCAGCCAACTTCATCTACGAAGTCGAGTGCCAACTCGACCTGGACATCGTCGCGGACTACGACGCGTGGCTGCCGGGCCATGTCCGCGATGTGCTGGCCTGTGCCGGCTTCCTGGGCGCCAGTATCCAGGCGACCGAAACGCCGCCCGGCGAGCGCCAGCGGCGGCGCGTCCAGTACCGGGTCGAGAGCCTCGCCGCCCTCGACCATTACCTCGAGAACAGCGCGACACGGATCCGCACCGAAACCCTGCAGCGCTTCAGCGGACGTGTGCAATGCGAGCGGCGCGTGTTCAAACCGCGCGAGGAAATACTGCCGGCGGCACTCAAGCCGGCGTGCTGCCTCAACTGCGGAGCGCCGGTCACCGGCAAGTACTGCCGCAGCTGCGGCCAGGCCACCAATGTGCACGTGCTGTCCATGCGCGAGGTGGCAGGCGATGTCACGCATTCCCTGCTGCACCTCGACAGCCGCGTCTGGCAAACGCTCAAGCTACTGGTGCTGAAGCCCGGCGAACTGACGCGCGAGTTCATCGCAGGCCGTCACCAGAGTTACCTGCCGCCGTTCCGGCTGTACCTGGCAATCAGCATCCTGTTCTTCGCGCTGTCGGCGCTGCTGCCGGACAGGGATCTGGTGCACCTCGATGACGATGCCCAGACCAATCTTGCGCCCTTCACCATCAAGCCGCCGGCTAGCCCTGCCGGTGCTCCACTTGATGCGGTATCAGCCGAATTGAGCGAGGATATCCGCGCAGAGCTGGCGAAAGCCGGTGTTGATCCCGCGCCGGCGGGGAACCTGCCGAAGTCCAAGCTCAAGGATTGCGATATCAACCTGACGCTGCCGGTGATCGGCTCGGTACGCGAGCCTCTGAGTCGCGCCTGCAAGAAGATCCAGGCTGACGGCGGCGTGCGGCTCTTCGAACGCTTCAAGGCCACGGCGCCCAGGCTGATGTTCCTGTTCCTGCCACTGATGGCGGCAGTGGCGCTCCTTTTCTACTGGCGGCGGCCGCGGCGGCTCTATGCAGAGCACCTCGTCCTGTTCCTGCACAATCACGCATTCACGTTCCTGCTGATCGCTGGCACGGTCGCGTTGAATGCGCTGTCGTCGATCGACCTGCCGCTGTTCGGGCTCTTCGGATTCCTCGAATTCCTGCTATTCGTCTTCCTGCCGTATTACGTGTTCCGCTCGATGCGCGTCGTCTATGGCGAGGGCCGGCTCAGGACTCTGCTGAAGTTCACAGCCTTGGGAACGATCTATTTCGTCCTGCTCGGCGTGACCATGCTCGCGGGCTTCGTCTACACCGCGCTTGCGCTCGCATGAGCGAACATCGCTCGATCCTGCACGTGGACATGGACGCTTTCTACGCGTCGGTCGAGCAGTTCGATAACCCGGAGTTTGCTGGCCAGCCGGTCATCGTCGGCGGCACCGGCGGACGCGGTGTCGTGGCCGCAGCGAGCTACGAAGTGCGCCGGTTCGGCGTGCATTCGGCGATGCCCATGCGCGAGGCGCTAAAACGCTGCCCGCACGCGGTCGTCGTGCGTCCGCGCATGAAGCGCTATCGCGAGGTCTCGGAGCAGGTATTCGAGATCTTTGGCGAATTCACCGACCTCGTCGAAGGCCTGTCGCTGGACGAGGCCTTTCTCGACGTGACCGGCAGCATGGGTCTGTTCGGCAGCGCCGAGGCGATGGCGCGCGAGATCAAGAACCGCATCCGGGTGCGGACCGGACTCACGGCCTCGGTCGGCGTCTCGCACAACAAGCTGCTCGCGAAGCTGGCGTCGGAGATGAACAAGCCCGACGGACTCGCAATGATCCGGCCGGCGGAAGTCGCGACGATACTCGACCCGATGCCGGTGCGCCGGCTGCACGGCATCGGTGCAAAGACGGCGGCGCGGCTCGAGCAGCAGGGAATCCATACGCTCGGGCAGTTGCGCCGTGCGCCGGAATCCGTGCTGTGGCCGCTGTTCCGCCGCGAGACGCGCGAGATGCGCGAACGTGCGGCCGGCATCGATGATCGTCCGGTGATCTCCGACGCCCCGGAGAAGCAGATCAGCTCCGAGGAAACCTTTGACGTCGATATCAAGGATCACGAGGAACTGCGGCAGCGTCTGGCACATCTTGCCGATCGCACGGCGGAGCGCTTACGCGCTCGGCAGCTCAAGGCCGGCATGATCAGCATCAAGGTGCGCAGGCGCGATTTCGAGACCTACACGCGCCAGAAGAGTTTCAGCCCGCCGACGCAGGAAACGCGTCTGGTCGTGCAAGTGGCGACCGAACTGCTCAACCGCTGGCTCGATGAGCAACCGCGCGCCGCCGTGCGCCTGCTCGGTGTCGGTGTCAGCGACCTGGCGCCCGCGCAGCAGCTCGATCTCTTCACGACCCGCGAGAGCGCCGAGTCCGGAAAGCTCGACGAGACGCTCGATCGCATCCGCGGCAAGTACGGGACGGAAGCGGTCAAGCGCGGTAGTGATTAGCCGGTAACCGAGCCGCGCGCACGCGGCTTTGCGCTACACCCAACGTGCAGGCATCATGGTCCCCCGGCGGAAGCCCGACCGGAACGTAAGTGCCTATGTATACAAGCTTTTTTGGTCTAACCGAAAAGCCATTCGCGATCACGCCCGACCCGCGTTACCTCTACCTCAGCGAGCGGCACGCGGAGGCGCTCGCGCATCTTTCGTATGGCATTGCCGAAGCCGGCGGATTCATCCAGCTGACCGGCGAGGTGGGCACCGGCAAGACTACAGTGCTCCGGAGCCTGCTCCAGCAGCTGCCGCCGCATTGCGATGTCGCGCTGATCCTCAATCCGCGCGTCACACCTGCGGAATTCCTGCAGTGCATTTGCGACGAATTGCACGTGCAGGTGCCGGTGGCCGCTGCAGGCAGCGTCAAGTCGCTGGTGGATCTCCTGACGCATTTCCTGCTCGACGCGCATGGCCGCAGCCGTCGCGTCGTGCTGATGGTGGACGAGGCGCAGAACCTGAGTCCCGACGTGCTCGAGCAGGTGCGGCTCCTGACCAATCTCGAGACTGCGACCCAGAAACTCCTGCAGATTCTGTTGATCGGTCAGCCCGAACTGCGCGCGGTGCTCGCGCAACCCGAACTGCGCCAGCTGGCGCAGCGCGTGACGGGCCGCTATCACCTGGAGGCGCTCAGGCGCCCCGAGACCATCGCCTACATCCGCCATCGGCTGCGCGTGGCCGGTGCGACGCATGACCTGTTCTCATCGGGCGCGCTTGGCGAACTCCATCGGCTGTCGCGCGGCGTGCCGCGTATCATCAATGTCATCGCCGATCGCGCTCTGCTCGGCGCCTACACACGCGAGGAGCATCGCGTAACCGGTGCTCTCGTGCGGCGTGCGGCCAGCGAGGTTTATGGCCGGCCGGTGCTGGCGCCCTGGCTACGCTGGGCGGCGCTTGCAGGTGCCACGGCGGGGCTCGTACTCCTCGCCGTCGCCATCTGGCGCGCGATGCCTGCCAAAGACTCCACGTCAGCCGCCCCGCAATCAGCTGCTGCCCAAATCGCACCCACAGCCGCGCCACTTCCACCTTCCCCGGAGCCACGCCCGGAACTCGGCGCGCTGCTAGCGCTCGACGCCGCCGGCACGACGATGGATTCCGCATTCAGCTCCCTGTTCAGGATGTGGGGCGCTGAGTACCAGCCCGCCAATGGCCTCGGCTGCATTCAGGCCGCAACACAGGGGCTGACCTGCGTCTGGCAACGCGGCTCGCTCGCGCAACTCAAGCTGATTAATCGCCCGGCCATCCTGGCACTGATCGATGACGCAAATTCCTTGCGCCAGGTGGTGCTCTCCGGACTCGATCGGGGACAGGCTCGGCTCCTGATCGGCGCAAGCGAAGTTGAAGTGCCGGTCGCGCAGCTCGCCGATTACTGGTTCGGAGAATTCCTCGTGCTGTGGCGGCCGCAGGCCAGCAAACTTCGGCCCTTGCGCGCCGGCATGCACGGCGAGGACGTGCGCTGGCTGCGCCAGGGGCTCGAACAACTCGGCGGTCTGCCGGTCTCCGATCCAGCACCGGACGTGTTCGATGCCGAACTCGAGCGCCTGGTCGAGGACTTCCAGCGCAACCGGCGTCTCGCCGTCGACGGCGTCGCGGGCGTGCAGACCCAGCTGGTGCTGGACGCGGCGCTCAGCGCGCCCGGAACGCCGACACTCGCGGACTTGGGAACGGAGACCGGCGCATGAGCTTTATCCTGGACGCACTGCGCAAGTCCGAGCTGGAACGCCAGCGCCAGAGCGGCCCCAGCATCGCGCAGTTGCCCGTCGCGCGTGACGACCGGCGCCTGCCCTGGGCATTGCTTGCAATCGGCGTGCTGCTCGCCGTCAATGTCGGCGTGCTGCTTTTCTTCCTGCTGCGCGAAACGAGCGGGGCGATTCCAGCGATCGAGACGTCTTTGACCACGGCTCCCGTCGTGGCGGCGCTGGTGGCGGCCGCGCCGACGCCGCTGCCCGCGACTGTGTCGCCAGCAGCGGGTTCGCCGGTCGCCGATGCACAAGTATCAGAAGCAGACCCGATACCGGCAGCTTCGTTGCCGCCACCTGCGCCGGATCCGACGCTCCTGCCTGACGCACCGGTCACCGATGCCGCAGCGCCCGTCGAGGAATCACCTCCACCCATCGACGATCTGCCAGCGCAAACGACCGCCGGCCTGCCGGAGCTTTCCATCGACCTGCACATCTATACAGATGATCCGGCGAAGCGCGTCGTGTTCATCAATGGCCGGCGTTACCAGCGCGGCGGCGTACTGGTCGAAGGCCCGACAGTTGAGGAGATCAACCGCGAAGGCGCCGTCCTCAGTTACCACGGCCGGCGTTTCCTGCTGCCCCGCCAGTAAACGCGCGAGACCGTTCACGGCATGACTGCAGTTGCGTTGCCCGCCCATGTCCTGAGCGGCACGGATTTGTCCGCGGCCCTGCGCGCCGGAATCTATCGCCTGATCTCGCGTGCAGAGGTCATCAACAAGATCAACGTATTCCCGGTGCCGGACGGCGACACCGGTACCAATCTCGCGCTCACGCTCCAGGCGGTGCTCGCTACGCTTCGCGGCAATCCGGATGCGCATGCCGGGCAGACCCTCACGCGCATTGCCGACGCCGCGCTCGACAGCGCGCGCGGCAACTCCGGTGCAATCCTGGCGCAATTCCTGCTGGGTCTCGGGGATCGCGCCGGTCACCTCGCGGAGCTGACGGTTGAAGGATTCGCGGATGCGGTCAGCGGCGGCGCGAGCTATGCGCGCGAATCATTGGCGGAGCCGCGCGAGGGCACGATCCTGACCGTGCTGTCGGATTTCGCTGCCGCGGTCGCGCGCGAAGTCCGGGGGCGCGGCGTGCGCGACTTCCCCTCGCTGTTCCGGGCAGCGCTCGCCACTGCGCAGACCTCGCTCGAAGCAACCCGTGACCAGCTCGAAGCGTTGCGCCGCGCCAATGTCGTCGATGCAGGCGCCATGGGTTTTGTCGAGCTGGTCGCCGGCATGTCTGGTTACCTTGACACCGGCGTCGTGCCGGATGACGACGCGCCGATCGAGCTGATCCATGACGAGCAGTCGGCGGCCGGGCACGAAGAGCACCTCGAGTACCGCTACTGCACGGAATGCATGATCACTGGCGATGGCATCGACCGGCGCAAGTTGCGCGAGGACGCTTCGTCGCTTGGCGCAAGCCTGGTCGTCGCCGGCACGCATCGCAAGGTCCGGCTGCATCTGCACCTGAATGAACCACAGCGCCTGTTCGAGCTCGCGGCCCGCTTTGGCGAGGTCAGCAGGGAAAAAGCTGATGACATGCAGCGCCAGCAGGAGATGGCGCACCATGAATCGCGCCGTCACGTCGCCGTCGTCACCGACTCAGCGGCCGACCTGCCGGATTCCGTGATGGAGGCACTCGACATTCACATGGTGCCGGTGCGCGTGCACTTCGGCGCGCACAGCTATCTCGACAAGATCAGCCTCTCACCCGAGCAGTTCTTCCACGAGCTCGCGACCAATCCGCAGCATCCGAAGACCTCGCTGCCGCCGCCGGGCGATTTCCGGCGTGCCTTCGAGTTCCTGGGCTCGCACTACCAGGCCGTCGTCTATGTCGGACTGACGGCCCGCGTCAGCGGCACATTTCAGAGCGCGGAGACCGCCGCGGGCCGCGCGCGCACCCATGCACGCATCGTCACCGTCGATTCCGGGACCGCAGCGCTCGGCCAGGGGCTGATTGCCATGCGCGCGGCGGAAGTCGCGGCTGCGGGCGGCGACGCCGATGCCGTGCGCGATGCCGCGCTCGCCGCGCGGCGCAGGACGCGAACCTGGGGCTGCCTGGTCACACTTGAATTTGCCGTGCGCGGTGGCCGCGTGCCGCGTTGGGTCAAGACGCTGGCGGACCTGCTGCGGCTGACACCGATACTCGCCGTGCATGCCGACGGCAGCGTCGGCATCGGCGGCGTATTGTTCGGCCGCGCGAATCCCTACCACCGCTTCGGCCGGTTCCTTAGGCGGCGGCTCGACCCCGGCAAACGCTGGCGCGTCGGCATTGCGCACGCCAATACGCCGGAAGGCGCTGCCTTCGTGCGCGACGCAGTCGTCGCCGGCCTCACAGGGACCGACGTGCTGCCCGTCATTCCGCTTGGCACGGCCCTTGGCGTGCATGGCGGGCCCGGATGCGTCGTCGTGGCGGTGCAGGAACTGGACGCGCCGCCCGGCGCGGCGACGATCGAAAGCTAGTTCCGGGTCCCCGGCCTGCCGCGCCATACGCGGAAGTAGATTGCGGCATTGATCGCGAGCACCAGCGCGCCCAGCAGCCATTGCAGCTCGCGAGTCAGGCCTTCCGGATAGATCAGCGTTCCCAGGTAATGATTGATGAAGCCGCCGCTGAAACCGTGGGCACCGCCCTGCTCGCGCAGCCAGCTTTCCATCGGCGTGAGCGGGCAGATCCAGCCCGCGAACTCGATCAGGGCGCCCCAGATGACGACTGGCAGGTGCAGCCAGATGAGTCGTCGGCGCCACAGCACCAGAAGCCCCCCCAGCACCACGAACAAAATGAATGCGAAGTGCAGCAAGAGGACCGCGTCGGCGAGCACGAGATAGATCACCGAGTGCTCAATTGAAGCCGCAACACCAGGTAGCCCGCCACACCCGCGATCAGCGAACCCGCCAGGATTCCGATTCGCTCCAGCCCCTGGTAATCGCCGCCACCCGCCTCGAATGCGAGTGACGCGATGAAGAAGCTCATCGTAAATCCAATGCCGCACAGTAGCGACACGCCGTAGAGCAGGCCCCAACCGGTGTCGCGAGGCAGGGCAACAAGTCCGAAGCGCGCGGCAAGCCAGCAGGCCGCCATGATCCCCAGCTGCTTGCCGACGAATAGTCCACCGATGATGCCGAGCGAGACGGGATGCAGAAGCTGCGCTGCAGAGATGCCGGACATCGGCACGCCGGCATTGGCAAATGCAAAGAGCGGCAGCACTCCGAATGCGACCCAGGGGTGCAAGGCATGCTCCAGCCTGTGCAGCGGCGATTCGGTATCCTGGCGCGCCGATACGCGCAGCGGTATGAACATCGCGAGTAAGACGCCTGCAAGCGTCGCGTGCACGCCCGATTTCAGCACCGCGATCCACAGCAGTGCTCCGACGATCAAATAGGGCGCGGAATGGGTGACGCCCGAGCGATTCAGGATTGCGAGCACGATCGTGAGCCCGGCGGCAATCGAAAGTGCGACAGGCGACAGTTCGGCCGCATAGAAGACTGCAATGATGATGACGGCGCCGAGATCATCGAAGATCGCGACGGACAGCAGGAAGGCCTTCAGTGCGGCTGGTACGCGCTTGCCAACGAGCAGCAGGACGCCGAGTGCGAAAGCGATGTCGGTAGCAGACGGGATGGCCCAGCCCCTCATCGCAGCCGGATCGTCCCAGTTCAGCCATGCATATATCGCCGCCGGCGCGGCCATGCCGCCAATTGCCGCGATGGCCGGCAGGCTCGCGTCGCGCCGACTGGAAAGGTGCCCCTGCAGCGATTCGCGCTTCAACTCGAGCCCGACCAGCAGGAAGAACACCGCCATCAGGCCGTCGTTGATCCACAGGAGCAGTGGTTTCGCAATGTGGAGCGGGCCGGCGCGGATTCCCAGTGGCAGGTTGACAAAGGCGTTGTACGCACCAGCGAGCGGCGAGTTCGCCACCAGCATTGCGAGCACGGCGGCTCCCATCAGCAACAAGCCGCCGGCCGCCTCCAGGCGCAAGAATTCCTGAAGCGACGCGAACCTGCGCTGAATCAATTCTTCTGTGCGCGGCAGCACTGCGTCGGACCGCCGCGCGTGCGACTCAGGGTCGCGCCGAAGGGCCTACGACGGACCGGCCTTCCTCGCTCCAGCGCAGGTAGTCGCCTTCAAGGTGGAACAGCCGGCTGAAACCGGCCCCCTTCAGTGCCTCGAGCGCGATCGCCGAGCGCCGTCCGCTGCGGCAGTACACGACGACATCTCGCTCACCCGCCGGCCCGAGTTCCGCGAGCCGCGCGCCGAGCGCATCGTACGGAATGTTGATCGCTCCCGGGATGTGGCCCTCGTCGAATTCGGCGGTGCTGTGCACATCGAGCACCAGCAACTCCGTGTCGCCGGATTCCATGCGCTCGCTCAGGGCCTGCGGCTCGATGTACGGCGGATCTTCGGCCCAGGCCGCGCCCACGAACGCCGATGCCAGAATGACAAGCAGCGCCAGGAAACGCATCGGTTCAGCCTTCCAGCACGAACGTGATCCGCATGCGGACCCGGTAGCCGGTGATCTTGCCCTTGTCGACCATAATTTCCTGGTCGGCAATCCAGGCGCCGGTGATGTTCTTTAGCGTCTTGTTCGCCCGCGCGAGGCCCTGGCGCATGGCATCGTCGAAGCTTTTGTCCGAACTGGCGCTGATTTCACTGACTTTTGCGACGGTCATGGATTTCTCCTGTCTATCGGAAGTGGATCGGTTGCGCCATCTGATGATAGCGCTTCAGCAGGAGGTTCCGGGTCGCGGTTCAGCAGCAAGGTGGAAAATTCGGCAGTTGGTGCAGCTTCGCCCTGTTCCGCGAACCGGACCCGTACCGTCCGGTAGTGATACGCGAATTCGACGCCCGCCAGCAGATTTTCGAGCCTTGAAGCGGCTTCCGCATCGGGCGCGGCCGAGATGATCTCCAGCGCAGTAACGACTTCGCGCGAGGATCGAAGCAACAGGTCCACTTCGAAGCGGCCGGCGGGATCGCCAGTCTCGAGTAGTGTCAGGTCATAGGAAATACGGAACGGGGCGAGGTCGGCACTCTCGATACCCGGAAGTGTCGCTGCCGCGACCTCACGCGCGCGCGCAAATACTGCATCGCGATCGATGAGCTGCGCAGCCGCGGGGGTAGCTAAAAAGACAATGGCAAGCGCGACACCGACCAGCCGCATTTCGGATCCTCCGGCCGCTATCATGCACGCCTCTATGGCCTGGCGCAGCCAGTCGCGCCCGGAGATGCCCAATGTTTCGCAAGCTTCGCAGCGCCCTGGTGCGCGGTCTCGTGGTCGTGCTGCCGATCGGCCTGACGCTGTGGCTGCTCTTGTGGCTCGGAAGCTCGACGGAGTCACTGCTGCAGCGGGTGATCACGCTCGTGATCCCTGCCGAGCACTACCGTCCGGGCATGGGCATCATCGCGGCCGTCGTGCTGCTGCTCGCGGCCGGCACCCTGGTGAACGCGCTGCTGGTGCGGCGCCTGCTTGCAGCCTGGGAGGGATTCCTCGATCGCATTCCGGTCGTCAAGACGATCTACGGCGCGATTCGCGATTTCACGAAGCTGCTGCCGGCGGATGGCAAGCGCCGTGACCTGAGGCGAGTGGTGCTTGCCCGCTTTGGCGACGCGCGCCTGATCGGTTTCGTCACCCGCGACGATGCTGCGGAACTTGGTATCGTGAAGCGCGAGGACGCGCTGGTCGCAGTCTATTTTCCGATGAGCTACCAGATCGGCGGCTACACTGTGCTGGTGCCGCGTTCAGCCATCGTGCAGCTCGACATTCGGGTCGAAACCGCGATGCGCCTAGTGCTGACCGGCGGACTCTCCGGCGGACCCGGGCACTAAATCTGATTTGGTGCCGGGACGCGGTAATTTGAGGCTAACTAGGCGAAGGCGGCGCGCGGCCTGTTCTGCGAGTAGAGCAACTCGACATGGCGGATGCCGGAAGTGCAGCGCGCAACCCGCTTGACCGCCTGTACCAGGCGCAGCAGCAGGTTGTACTTTGAGCGCGGGCCGCCGGCGGCATAGGCGCCCGCAACGACCAGATGCAGGACGGTGATGCGCTCGAAGCTGTCGCGCACGTAAAGGATCACGCCTACGGGGCGCGAAACCTTGCCATCGCGCTCGATCGCGAACAGGCACTGGGCCTCGGACGGGCCGGCGACGCCTACACGCAACGAATTTCCGTCGACGACGATCTCCGGCGGACCGTAGCGGTCAATCGCCGTGACAATACCGTGCCGAACACGGTCCTGGCGTTCATTGAAGAACAGGAGTGCTTCGAGCTGGTGGTAATGCTCAGCTGGCAGGCTCGAAACGAACGCGACCTGATGCTTGATGCTCGGATCTCCCGGCATGCGACCCCATCCCCAAGGCCGGACTACCTTACGGGGCCCCCAGGCCGCTGTCGAGATTCACATAATTCGGTGAAAACCGAAGAATGCGAAATCACTGTGGTACGCCAGCAACGCCCGTGCCCCCCTGGGGGGCACCCATATGGGCTTTTGCCGCAAGTCCCGGAACGGACGGGTTTTTTCGAACTGCATCACGCGGCCAGGGGTGGAAACTTGACCTGTGTCTCGTTCGCCACGACGGATTTTGTCAAAGATTGTCGCTGCCAGTGCGTCACCGGCTTCCAGGCCCGTGTCGCGGCGTTCTTGCGCGGGTTTGCTTGGTCCGGGGTAGCGTGTACATCGCCTATTCAGACGTCGAAAAGCCGAGTGGGGAGCGAGCGACTTCACCGTCGCCGTCCACAGGCGCGAATGTCATCGTGCTTTCCGCTGATCCCGCGCTCATCGATCTGCTGCGCGACTCACTTGCCGGCAATCACCGCGTCTGGCGCGCCGATGATGCGCCCCATGCCGCCGACCTGATCGTCGCGGCCGGCAATGCCGTGCTGCTGGCCGACTCGTCGCTAACCGATCACGACACCCGCGCGTTCGTCACCAAGGTCCATGAGCAGTTTCCCGATCTTGCGATCATCGTGGCGGGCCGCCGCGATGACGAAGCCCAGCTCGCGGAGCTGGTTTCGCAGGGCGTCATCTTCCGGTTCCTGCACAAGCCTGTTTCGACGGAACGCATCCGCAACTTCGTGGATGCGACGCTGCGCCGCCAGCAGCAGGGCGCCGACATGCCGGCCGTCGCGCCGCGCCAGACCGGCGCAACCTCCGTCAAGCTGAAGGCGCTCACGCTGCCGTCGATCAGGCTCGACCGCGCCGCAATACGCCGCTGGTCCCGCCGCAGCCTGCTCTTGATTCCGCTCGCCCTGATCATCTTGCTGTTCGCAACCTGGAAGCCCTGGGAAAGGCTCGGCGCCCTGCTGCCAGACATCGATGACGGGCAGTCCACAACTGCCGCCGCGAGCCGGGAATCCACGGTGCAGAAACTGCTGGACTCCGCAGGCCTTGCTCTTTCGCAGGGCCAGCTTGTCGAGCCGCCTGAACAAAATGCGCTCGAACTCTACCGCGCAGTGCTCGCGCGCGATCCGGACAATCGTGTAGCGCAGCGGGGCATCGACCGGGTCGCGGACGATCTGCTGTTGCAGGCCGAACAGGCCCTGATGAACGAGGATCTTGCAGCCCTCGCGAGTGCCGTGGATGCGGCACACTCTGCCCGGCCTGATCATCCGCGCCTAAAATTCTTCATTACCCAGCTCGAGCGTGAACGCGAGCGCCTCGCGAATTCCGGCAAGCCGTTGCGCCCTGCGGACACGCCGATCGCAGCCGTGCCGGCGCCCGATCCAGTCAGCCCACGCAGCGCGACGAGCAGCGTGCAGGGGCTGGTCCTGCTCGCCACCGAGCGCATGCGCAGCAATCAGCTGGTTGGTGGCAATGACAGCGCGCATGCCTACCTCCTCGCGGCACGGCACATCGATCCAGCGGATCCCGGCGTGCAGCAGGGCGTCGCGGCGCTTGCCTCGTTGCTGCAGGGCAACGCGCGCAAGGCGATGAGCGAAGGCCGCCTCGACGAGGCCAGCGAATGGGTGCATCAAGCCGTCGTGCTCGACGTCGATCGCCCCGAAGTGGCCGAGCTACGTTCCGAACTCGAAGTCGCGCAGCTCGGTAATGTGCGCGAAGACCGTGCCAGGTTGTTCACGCTCGCGAACCAGCGCATCGCCCAGGGCCGGCTGGTCGAGCCTGTGGCCGATTCCGCCCGGCATTACCTCGATTTATTGCGAGCCTCGGATCCCGCGTACGAGGGCCTGTCGGAAACCAGCGCCTTGCTCGCGGGCAAGGCGCTCGCAGAAGCACGTCGTTTTGCCGCGGCGGGCAACATCGGTGGCGCCGAGACCCTGTTGAAAGCGGCTAACAATGCCGGCGCACCAGCGGCCGATGTCGCGGCTGCTGCCACCGAGATTGCAAAAGCGCGCGCGGCGGTTTCGCCGCCAACGCCGGCTGCACCCGTCGTGCTACCGGAGACTGCACTGCAGCGCACCTACTTTGTAAGGCCTGTTTACCCGCCGCGGGCGCTCGAACGCAGCGTCGCCGGTTGGGTGGACATCGAATTCACTGTCGCCCGCGACGGCAGCACGCGCGATGCAACCGTCCGTGGGTCCGAGCCGATGGGTGTCTTCGATCGCGCGGCGCTCGAATCCGTGGCGCACTGGCGCTACCAGCCGCGCGCGGTCAATGGCGTCGTCGTCGATCAGCGCGTTGCCGCACGCGTCCGGTTCGAACTCAAGGATTGATCACGCCGCCGGCTTGACCGGAACCGTGCGCTCGTGCGCGCGGCCCAGGAAGATCGCGACGACCGCCCAGACGACCGCGACGCCCGCGCCCAGCCAGGCGATGCCGGCAAGCCCCAGCGACAACATCTTCACGACTGCCTCGTGGAACGAGGCGACCACCGCGTCGCTGCCGCGATAGACCACCGTATCGTTGAAATTCTTGGCCTTGTACTTCGACGCGCGATCCACCGTCGTGTAAAGGATATGCAGGCTGGGACGCGTCACGGCGTACTGCCCGACACGCCGCACGACATAGACCGCGACCAGCGTCGCGAGCGTCGGCGAGGCGGCGATCAACAGGAAACCGGCCGCGACGATCACCGGCACGGTGATCAGCATCGTCGTTACGCCGAGACGCGCCGTCAGCCGGCCGATCGCAAACAGCTGCAACAGCAGCGCGATCAGATTTACGATGAAGTCGATCTTGCCGAGAAATGCCGTGCGCTCCGAACCGTCAGGGAAATGAATTTCCAGCAGCGCGGCCTGCTGCAGATACAGGAAGGTCGTCACCGCCGCCATCAGGAATACGAACAATGCGATGCCGGCCAGGTAACGTGAGCGCAGCACCAGCGTGATGCCGGCGAAGGGATTGCCCCCGATCGGGCTCTCCACGATGCGATCGCCATCATCTGCGCGGCGCGCGCTCCAGCGCAGCAGGTAGCGCATCAGGAACAGCGTGGCCGCCAGCATCGCGGCGGAAATCAGCAGCAGGTTGACGTCGCCCACCGCCTTGGCGAAGAACGCGGTGATACCGGACCCGATGACCGCGCCCGTGCTGGCGCCCCCGGCAATGAAGGCAAACATGCGCCCCGCCTGTTCCTTGTTGAACAGGTCGGCCATGAAGCTCCAGAATACCGACACGACAAATAGATTGAATACGCTCAGCCAGACGAAGAACACGCGCGCCGGCCAGGTATCGTCCTCGAGGGCGGTGAACACGGTCCAGAACGCCAGCAGGTTGATGATGAAGAACACGTAGGTCCATGGCAGGAACATCGAGCGCAGATACTTTCCGCTGATCCAGCCAAACAACGGAACCGCAAGCAGCATGCCGAGAAAGGTGAACCAGAACAGGTCGTCGAGGGCGTGCACGCCACCGGTCACGCCCATGCTGTCGCGCAGGGGGCGGAGGATGTAGTAGGCCGTGAACACCAGGAAGTTGAAGGCGAACGCCGCAATGAGACCAGCGGTTTCGGCAGGCCGGACATTGACGATCCGTCCGAGCAGCGTCGCCGCCCGCGGCTCTGCGTTCATGTGCGCGCGACCGGCCGTTCGCTGGTGATCGCGAGCGTGTTCCCCTCGGTATCCTCGAAGAATGCCATCCAGACCTCGATCGCGTCGAGTCGCGCAACCAGGTGCGGACCGCGCAGGAATTCCACGCCACGCCGCTCGAGCTCGGCATGCGCCGCTTCGATGTCAGCGACGCGGTAATAGACGATCGAGCCGGGCGGCTCATACATCGGGTCTGAAGCAATCGACAACGCGAGCCGGACGCCGTCGCAATCGAAGAATGCGAGGTCCGGAGGCACTTCGAACAGCAGTTTCATGCCGAGCAGCTCGCGGTAGAAGGCCGTCGCGCGCGCAAGGTCGCGAACCGGGATCGCGACCTGCTCGATGCGCGCCAGGTTCACCGGCTATTCCGTGATGCCGGACTGGTCGAGGATGAAGGCGTATTCCTCGGCGATCTCGTGAAAGCGCTGGAAGCGGCCCGATTTGCCGCCGTGGCCGGCTTCCATCGTGGTGCGGAACAGCAGCGGATTGGTGCCGGTCTTGCGAGCGCGCAAGCGAGCGACCCACTTGGCCGGCTCGTAATACTGCACCTGGCTGTCCCAAAACCCGGTCGTCACGAGTATCGCCGGGTAATCCTGGTGCGCGACATTGTCATAGGGCGAGTACGACAGCATGTAGTCGTAGGATGCCTTCTCCTTCGGATTGCCCCACTCGTCGAACTCGTTAGCCGTCAGCGGGATGCTTTCGTCGAGCATCGTCGTCACGACGTCGACGAAGGGCACCTGCGCGACGATCGCCCGGTAGTCACCCGGTGCCATGTTCGCGACGGCGCCCATCAGCAGGCCCCCGGCGCTGCCGCCCATCGCGGACACGCGCTTCGGGTCCGCATAGCCTTCCTGCACGAGGAAGCGCGTCACATCGATGAAATCGGTGAAGCTATTGATCTTGTTCAGCAGCCTGCCCTGGTCGTACCAGCGTCGTCCCATTTCCTGGCCGCCGCGCACATGCGCGATGGCATAGACGAAGCCGCGGTCGAGCAACGACAGACGCGCGATAGAAAATGTCGGATCCATCGAGTAACCGTACGATCCATAGCCGTATTGCAGGAGCGGTGCGTGGCCGTCGCGCTTGAATCCCACGCGATAGACCAGTGACACGGGCACCTTGGCGCCGTCGCGCGCCGCCGCCCACAACAATTCGGTGCGGTAATTGGCGGTGTCGAAATCACCCAGCACCGGGTCGCGCTTCAGAAGCTGCTTCTCGCCGGTCTGGATATCGTAGTCATACGTGCTGTTCGGCGTCGTCAGCGAGCTGTACTCGTAGCGCACGATGTGCGTGTCGATCTCTGCGTTCTGCCCGAGCACGGTCGTGTAGGCAGCCTCATCCGCCGCGATGAAGAAATCGGCGCCACCGTCCCAGGGCCGGATGCGGATCTTGCGCAAGGCCCCGGAGCGCTCCTCGATCGCAAGAAAATCCTTGAACACGTCGAAGCCGAGGATGAAAGCGTCGTCGCGGTGTGCCATGAGTTCGCGCCAGTTCGCGCGATCACCTTCCTCGCCGACTTTCGCTTCCAGCAGCCGGAAATTGGGCGCCTGCCAGTTGCTGCGAATGATCCAGCGGCCCTCCAGGTGATCGACGTGATACTCGTGATCGCGCTCGCGCGGCAGGAACACGCGGAAATTCAGCGCAGGGTCCGCTGCATCCGCATAACGCACCTCGGTCGATACCGTGCTCTCCGCGACGATCAGCAGGTAACGCTCGTCCTTGGTCTTCTTGACTTCCGTGTAAAAGCTCTCGTCGTCCTGTTCATACATGAGCGGGTCGCTGGCAGGATCAGTGCCGAGCATGTGGCGGCGCACACGATAGCCCAGCAGGGTCTCCGGGTGCTTTTCCACGTACAGGACACTTGCGCTGTCCGCGGTCCAGGCGATGGTCGGATCGACGTTCTCGATGACGTCCGGCAGCGTTTCACCGGTCTCGAGGTCCTTGACCCGCAGCCGGTACTG
>CAYYQQ010000036.1:0-21538 GCA_964473595.1 uncultured Steroidobacteraceae bacterium
GCGGCCGAGCGCGCCGAGACCCTCCGCAGTCGTCGCCTTGACATTGACGCGACCGCGCTCGAGCCCAAGGTCCGCCGCGATGTTTGCGCACATCGCCTCGCGATGCCCCGCGATGCGCGGCGTCTCGGCGACCAGCGTGATATCGCAATTGGCGATGACAAAGCCGCGCAACGCGATCAGCCTGCCGACCTCGCGCAGCAGCGCGCGGCTGTCGGCGCCTGCCCAGCGCGCATCGGTATCGGGAAAGTGCTGCCCGATGTCGCCGGCGCCCGCCGCGCCTAGCAGCGCATCCATCAGCGCGTGCAGAACGACGTCGCCATCCGAATGTGCCACCAGCCCACGGTCATGTGCGATGCGCACGCCACCCAGCATCACATGATCGCCGGGCCCGAAGCGGTGCAGGTCATATCCACTGCCAATTCTCACGATTTCCCCCTTAGCAGGCGGAGCGCCACGCTCGCAAGCGCGAGATCCGCGGGCTTCGTGACCTTGATATTCAGCGGCGAGCCCTCGACCAACAGCGGGCGCAAACCCAGCCTTTCAATCACGACCGCCTCGTCGGTTGGTTCAATGCCTTCTTCCAGGGCCCTTGACAGGGCCCGCAAGAGCGCCCCATGCCGGAACAACTGCGGCGTCTGCGCGCGCCACAGGCCGTCGCGAGGCACGCTGCGGCCGCTGCGCCCCTCTCCGTCAGCCAGCTTGACGGTCTCGGCGATCGGCAAGGCGAGCAGCCCGCCTACCGCATCGCGTCGGCAGGCCGCGACCAGCGCCGCGAGATCGCCGGCTGGCAGGCAGGGGCGCGCTGCGTCATGCACCAGCACCCAGTCCTCCGGTGCCGCAGCGCTCAGG
Organism: uncultured Steroidobacteraceae bacterium; assembly: GCA_964473595.1. GTDB lineage: Bacteria > Pseudomonadota > Gammaproteobacteria > Steroidobacterales > Steroidobacteraceae > SCUD01. The sequence goes on from CAYYQQ010000036.1 coordinate 850, forward strand.
GCCTGAAGCCCCTGCAGTACCGAACGCGCGCGCGTCGCGCCACCCGTGGTTGTCATGACACGACGGCGGATCGAGGCCGGCAGGCGCGACCAGCGCCGGTCGCCCGCTGCGGTGACGACAATGCCGCCCGCGAGCCCGGGGCAACGAAGCAATGCCCGCAAGGCATGCTCGAGCAGGCTGCGTCCCGCGATGCGCAAATAGGGCTTCGGCACGGAGCCGCCGAATCGCGATGAGGCGCCGGCGGCAGGTATCACGAACCAGATGCGTTCGGACACCGGAGTTTCAAGGTGTCGTGGCAGCCCGGATCGTGCTTGGCTCGTCCTGGCGGTTATCGGGTGACCGAAGCGGCGTATCCACGACCTGATAGAAAGTTTCGGTAACCGCAATCATGCCGAGATCATGGCGCGCCCGTTCCTCGAGCGCCGTCAGGCCATGCTTGAGGTCGGCGACCTCGGCCTTCAATTGGGTGTTTCGCTCGGCAAGTACCGTGTTGTCAGCGCGTTGGGATTCGACCGCGGAGCCGAGATGCCAGACCTCGCGCATACCTTCATCCGAGACCCAGAGCCGGTACTGCAAGAGCGCCAGCACTGTGACAAAACCAGCCAGGAGTATTTTCATGGACTTAAAAGATTAGCACGGATCAGGTCGGCCGGACCGAAAAGGCTTCGCGGCCAGCGTAGCGCGCACGCGCACCGAGCTGCTCCTCGATCCTGAGCAGCTGGTTGTACTTTGCGACGCGATCGGAGCGCGACAGTGAACCGGTCTTGATCTGCGTTGCTGTCGTACCGACCGCGATATCGGCGATCGTCGAGTCCTCGGTCTCGCCGGAACGATGCGAGACGACCGCCGCGTAGCCCGCGCGGGCCGCCATTTCAATCGCCGCCAGCGTCTCGGTCAGCGTGCCGATCTGGTTCGGTTTGATCAAGATCGCGTTCGCGACCTCCTCCGCGATGCCGCGCGCCAGGAGCTCGGTGTTGGTCACGAACAGGTCGTCACCGACCAGCTGGATCCTGCTGCCGAGCCGCCGTGTCAGGCCGGCCCATCCTTCCCAGTCGGACTCCGCCATGCCGTCCTCGATGGTCACAATCGGATAGCGCCCGGCCAGGGAGGCCAGGTATTCCGTGAACTGCAGGGCGGTGAAGCGCCGGCCCTCGGATTTCAGCAGGTAGACACCATCGCGGTAGAACTCGCTGCTCGCCACGTCGAGACCGAGCCAGACATCCTGCCCGGCTTGGTAGCCCGCCGCCTCGATCGCCTCGAGGATCAGCGCCAGCGCCGCTTCATTCGACGACAGGTTCGGCGCGAAGCCACCCTCATCGCCGACCGACGTGGACAGGCCGCGCTCGCGCAACAGCTGGCGCAGCCGCTGGAAAATCTCGGCGCCGCAACGCAATGCAGCAGAAAAGGTCGGGAGGCCGGCAGGCACGATCATGAACTCCTGGATATCCAGGCTGTTGTCGGCGTGCACCCCGCCGTTGATGATGTTCATCATCGGCACCGGCATCACGACCGCATCGTCGCCACCGAGATAGCGATACAGGGGCAGCTTCTGCGACCGCGCTGCGGCGTGCGCCGTCGCGAGCGAAACGGCCAGCAACGCATTCGCGCCCAGTCTTGACTTGTTGTCGGTGCCGTCGAGTTCCAGCATGCGCCGGTCGATGCCCGCCTGGTCCTGCGCCTCGCGGCCGACCAGGGCGTCACGCAGTTCGCCATTGACGTGGGCGACGGCATTCAGAACGCCCTTGCCGAGGAATCGCAGCGGGTCGCCATCGCGCAACTCGACGGCCTCGCGCCTGCCGGTCGATGCACCGGAAGGGACCGCGGCCCGGCCGACCGTTCCATCCTCGAGCTCGACATCGGCCTCGACCGTCGGATTGCCGCGTGAATCGATGATTTCGCGCCCGCGAATGTCCACCACGCGCATCAGACGGCATCCTCTTCAAAGGGCCGCGACTTGACGGCCCGGTCGATCTCGACGAGTGCCTCGAGCAATGGGCGCATGCGTGCCAGCGGCCAGGCATTCGGCCCGTCCGACAGCGCCCGTTCCGGGTCGGGGTGGGTCTCCATGAAGATACCCGCGACACCGGCCGCGACCGCGGCGCGCGCCAGCACCGGCACGAACTCGCGCTGGCCGCCCGAGGCGGAGCCCTTGGCCCCCGGCAGCTGCACGGAATGCGTCGCGTCGAATACCACCGGTGCCCCGAAGCTGCGCATCACGGCGAGCGCGCGCATGTCGGAGACCAGATTGTTGTAGCCGAAACTGAATCCGCGCTCGCAGACCATGATGTCGGCATTACCGGTCGAGCGCGCTTTCTCGATGACATTGGCCATTTCCCAGGGACTCAGGAACTGGCCTTTCTTGATATTCACCGGCTTGCCCTGGGAGCAGACGCTGACGATGAAATTCGTCTGCCGGCACAGGAACGCCGGCGTCTGCAATACATCGACAACCGCGGCGACTTCCGCGAGCGGCGTGTCTTCGTGCACGTCCGTCAGCACCGGCACACCGTACTGGCGCCGCACCTCGGCAAGCACCCGCAAGCCCTCCTCGATGCCCGGCCCGCGGTAGGAAGCACGCGCGGAACGGTTGGCCTTGTCAAACGAGGCCTTGAACACGAACGGGATGCCGAGCGCCGTGGTGATCTCCCTGAGCTGACCGGCGACGTCGAGGGCGAGCTGCGCACTCTCGACGACACAGGGCCCGGCGATCAGGAACAGCGGCCGCTCAGCCCCGATGGTCGCGCCGGCGAGCTTCACGCGCTCGCTGCCTGCGGCATCTGCCCGGCTGCGTGCTCGCGCGCCGCGCGCACGAATCCGGTGAACAGCGGGTGCCCGTCACGCGGGTTTGACGTGAACTCGGGATGGAACTGCACCGCGAGGAACCAGGGATGCGAGGGCAGTTCGACAATCTCGACGAGCCCGTCCTCGGAGAACGCGGAGAACGCGAACCCGGCCTTCTGCATGCGCTCGAGATAGTTGTTGTTGAATTCATAGCGATGCCGGTGCCGCTCATGGATCGCATCGCGGCCGTAGGTCGCGCGCGCGAGCGTACCGGGACGGATGCGCGATTCCTGCGCGCCCAGTCGCATGGTGCCGCCAAGCTCCGATTTGTCATCGCGCCTGCGCGTCTCACCGCCGCGGTCGCGCCATTCGGTGATCAATGCGATGACCGGATCGGCCGCCGAACGCAGGAACTCGGTTGAATTCGCGCCGGCAAGCCCCAGCACGTGGCGTGCGAATTCAATGACCGCGACCTGCATGCCGAGGCAGATGCCGAGGTACGGGATGCCATTCTCACGTGCGTAGCGCGCCGCCTGGATCTTGCCCTCGATGCCGCGCTCGCCAAAGCCGCCGGGCACCAGGATCGCGTCCATGCCGGAGAGGCAGCCAGGGCCATTACTCTCGATGTCGGTTGATTCGACGTAGTGAATCCTGACCGTGGTGCGGGTCTTCAGGCCGGCGTGCTGCAGCGCCTCGTTCAACGAGATATAGGAATCGCGGATCTGCACGTACTTGCCGACCATCGCGATGTTGACGGTGGCATCGCTCGCGTGGCGCGCAGCGACCACCTGTTGCCATTCGCGCAAGTCCGCCGCTGGCGCGTCGAGACGCAGCTTGTCGCAGACGATGTCGTCGAGATGCTGGTCATGCAGCAGGATTGGAATGCGGTAGATGTCGTCGGCGTCGACCGCCGAGATGACCGCGCGCTCTTCAACATTGGTGAACAGCGCGATCTTGCGCCGCTGTTCGTCTGGCAGCGGATCGCGGCAGCGGCACAGCAGCACGTCGGGCTGGATGCCGATTCCGCGCAGCTCCTTGACCGAGTGCTGGGTCGGCTTGGTCTTGATCTCGCCGGAGCCACCGACGATCGGCACCAGTGTCAGGTGGATATACACGCAATTGCTGCGGCCGAGCTCGACGCCCATTTGCCGGATCGCCTCGAGGAACGGCAGCGATTCGATGTCGCCGACGGTACCGCCAATCTCGACCATGCAGACATCCGCATCGCCCGCGCCCAGCATCACGCTGCGGCGGATCTCGTCGGTGATGTGCGGGATCACCTGCACGGTGGCACCGAGGTAATCGCCGCGGCGCTCGCGGGCAATCACGCGCTCGTAGATGCGCCCGGTCGTGAAGTTGCTGTTGCGTCCGGTCGTGGTGCGCACGAAACGTTCGTAATGTCCGAGGTCGAGGTCGGTCTCGGTGCCGTCCTCGGTGACGAACACCTCGCCGTGCTGGAACGGGCTCATCGTGCCCGGGTCCACATTGATGTACGGATCGAGCTTGACCATGCTGATCTTGAGCCCGCGTGCTTCCAGGATCGCGCCCAAGGACGCCGCCGCAATGCCCTTGCCCAGCGATGAAACCACGCCGCCGGTCACGAATACAAAACGGGTCATCGGGCACTCCCGCCGCCAGGAAAACGAGTGGACCTGCGCGGCATCGGCCAGCAATGGCCGCCGCAAATGGCCCAAGCAAGACGGGAAGTCAGTCTACCGGAGTGGGGTCCGGGCAGCCAAGCCGAATATCAGCCGGGCCGCGATCAACCGGAGCCGTTACGGGCAGGCACCAGCCGTGGTACGGGTGACGTAGGCAATTCCAGTGGCGCTGACCCTGACCACGCGTTCCTGACTGCCGACCGGTGAACCGCGGCAGACCGTGAAGGTCGCCGCCGTTGCCCCGACCCCGATTGGCTGAAAACTCAGGGCGCTGGTCCCACCCGTCTGCGTCACTTTCAGTTCCGCCGGCATGGCCTGCTGGCGCTGGATCACGCTCGCCGCGGCATCGCGTACGATCCAGCCCTGCTCCCATCCGCCCGATGTCGTACAAGTGGCGCCATTGGCGGAGGCACACAGCGTGATCACCGCATTGCGCTTGATGGCCTCACTGCGGGCCAGCTGGACGCTCGCCAGCAGGTTATTGGCAATGGCGCCGAGCCGACTGCCGAGCGCGGCATCCCTGAAGGACGGTATCGCGATCATCAGCAGGATCCCGAAGATCGTGATGGCAACCATCAGCTCGATCAAGGTAAACCCGCGGGCGCTGGATCCCCGACGGCGATCCGCCGGGAGCTCCGGTTCGCTGACAGGGACCGCCAGGCGTTCTTTCATTTCTGGATATACCAGTAGGTCAGGCTCTTGGGCTGCAATCCGCTGGAGGTGGCGGTCGGCAACTCGCCTTCAAGCGGCGAAGTGGGGTCTCCGCCGAGCAGGAACGGAACGGTCGTGCCGTTGTCGAGCGTCACCTGACCCGCCACCGGCGATGGCGGCAGGCCGCCCCCGGTGATCACCTCATCCCGGTTGATCGTGCCATTGGCGATGGCGGCATTGGAATACTTGACGTTGTAGACACGCGCCGTGCCAAGGTTCGAACTGCAGGAGCCCTCGACCGGCACCGTCGGTGTGTGCGTGCTGAAGGTCGTGGTGCCAAAGACCGTAATGGCGGATGTCACGGCCTGCTCGTGGGCGTGCATCCCCAGATACCAGCCTTTCTTCGCGGCGAGGCTCACCGCGCTCGGATCCGCGCCACTATTGGCGATGGCCAGCAGCGAATTGAGGCATATCACGCTGGAGCCGCTGCAATTGCCGGCCTCGTCGGACAACCAGCTGGTATCCGCAGGGATGTCCTTCACCATGAAGAAATAATTGCTCACGCCGTACGCCGAACTGTAGTTCAAGAGCGGCTTTTCCCGGTCGCCGGAACCGACCAACAGGTAATAGATGCCGCTATCTTTTACCTTCTCGACCACATCCGGTGAGAACATGAACTTGCGCTTGGCTGCACAGGGACCCGTATCGGGACAACCCAGCGAGGCGATCTTGGTGATCGTCCAGAGGTCGGGCGTGGTCGAGCTGAACGGCGAATTGGCATCGACACCGGAGATGCGATAAATGTTGCCGCCCAGATCCGCCGCGTAGGCATACTTGACGAGCCCGGTCGTGCCATCCGGTACGACGAAAACGTCGCCCGCCACGGCACGGTCGGTGCTGAAGGTCCTGAGCACGGTGCCATCGTTGGCATCCATGACGTAAACGTGATTGCCTTTTGTGGTGCTGCAGGTCGACAACGTGCTCGGATCGGCATCCTCGCAGTTGTCGTAGCCACCACCCATCATCAGCATCGGCACGGGTGTGCCCGACACGGTATATCCCGAGGTTTTCAGGAGCTTCGGTGCCGACCAGGTCTGGCCGATTTCGGTAAAGCCGCTCGAGCAGCCGGTGTCATCGCCGAGATTCGGACAGCCCCTCTTCCACTTGAGGGTCGGTGCACTGGCACTGCCACTGGCGACGGCGATGTTCGTGACATCGAAGGCGTACAGGACCCGGCCGCCCCGCCGCATGCTGGGGTAGATCCAGGCAACGCTGGCATCCTTGTACGACGCGATCGGCCCGTCAAAGCCATAGGGCTTGGGCAGCGGCGTTGGCGTAGTCGTGGTATTGCCATAGAAGCTGACTTGCGTGGTGTTGTCGCGCAGGCGCTTGATGGAGGTGTAGAACTCCGGTGCGACAAAGCCCCACAACTCGCCGCCGGCCGCCACGCTGCCGCCGCTTGCAGTGACGCTGGCGCTGCGGTTGCCATTGACGGCTCGCAGCACGCCGTCATTGGCGCCGTAGAACACCACGATCGACGGTGACGCATCCGTACCGAAGTTGATCGCAACGGGGCGCGAGTGCACCACATCGCCATGGGCGGACGGGCGCATCTCGCCCACACTCACTCCGTCCACGTCTTCATTGTCGACATCGAGCCCTTTCTCCCAGTTGATGAGCGCATCCCGCTCGGTGGTGCTGGCCGCTCCCAGCATCGCCTGGGTGACATTGGTATTGTTGAATGTGGTCAGGACCGTGCAGGACGCGAACGTGGCGGAGCAGGTCTGAATCGTACGGGTGGTCGAGCTGCGCAGCACATAGCCCTGGGCGCCCTTTTCGACGATGTTGCCGTCCGGATAGTTCGAGACATTCGAGTTGGCGACGGCAAGACAGCCGCCCTGCGGGCGAAACGCCCAATAGCTGTCCACGGTCGTCGGCGTCCAGAAACTGCGGGCACACTCGGTGATGAATCCGGTCAGGGAGTTGATGGCGCTTGCGTCGTCCGCGTCCACCGTCCTGAGTGAGCCGCTCACGATTCCCAGTTTGTACTGCTTGAGATTACCGGCCCAGCGCGGGAAGGCATCCCCATCCGGGCGGAACTGGCCAACGAATAACTGGTTCAGGTAGGTGCCCTCGGTGTTGACGCTCACCGGCAAGCTGACCGAGGCGAACACGCTGTTGACGGCCTGGATTTCCGAAAAGATCCTGCCCAGCGCATTGGCGATCTCGGCGCCCCCGCTACCGGAACCGACATCGAAATACTTGCCGCCGCTGACGCCGGCCGAGCTCTGCAGCAGCGCGGTCCAGCCAGGTCCCTGGCCGGTCGTGACCTTGCTGACGTCCACCGTATAGGTCACGACCCCGAGGCTGCTTTGGTTCATGAACCGGGCCCATTCGTCCGCCACGTTGCCTTGTGAGCCGCTCGGCGAGATCGGGATGCTCGTCGTGGCACCCGATATGCTTTCGGCGGCGGCAGCCGCCGTGAGTTGGGCCGTGGCGGTCGTGGTGTCCGAATTATTGTCCGCCGGCGCTCCGTTGCTGATGTAGATGATGTAGTTGCGGCCACAGCCGCCGATAGTCACCGGACTGTTGTAGGGCGATCCGGGTTTGGAGTTGATGGCATTGCCTGACAGCGCGTAAATGGCGTTCGAACTCGCGGTGCCCGAAATGTTGCCGGTGTAGTCGGTCTTGACCTTGTTGTTGCCCGAGAAAGGCGCCAGGCCCTTCAAATACTGATACGCCTCCGACATCGTCTTGCCGGCCTTGCCGCCATTGGAAACATCCCCAGTCCTGGTGAGGCTGTTGACCAGTGCCGCGTACTTGGTCTGGTTGGCGCTGGTGAAATCACGGATCGCTGCCCGCACGTAGCCGCCGTCGACATTGTTGTTGGCGCCGCCGGTTTCGGTAAACAGCATCAGGCCAACCCGAAATCTCGCGCTGCCGTCGCCATTGACGGGCAGGTTGCTCAAAGTGGAAGAAAGCGCCGCCATCTCATTGGCAAACTTGGACGCCGGACCCCAGTTCGCCGTATTGTCCAGCAGGATTAGTATGTTCGGCGCAGCCACAGCCCCTGCTGCCGGCGGCTGGATGAACAGGTCGATGTCTTCCGCCGCCGCAGGCATTTGCAGGGCCAACAAGAAAGTCGCCAGCAGGCTGCCCGCCAAGAAACCGCTTTTCATGATCATCTCCTGTTTATCGCCTGCGTCACGGGCACACAGCGGCCTTCTCGACCGCGGAAAGCAACACGCGCACACCGGAACGCACCCGGACTGCCGCCCCGCCCACGTTGCCGCTGCCATTCACCGTGGCATCAATGTCCCAGACAGTATTCCAGGTGGATGACAGCGACATGGACGGCGGCAGGGACACGCTGCTGGGATCGGCGCTGAATGCCTGCGACGCCAAAATGCATTGGGGTACTGCGATCTCGACGACATAATCGTCGTTGCCGTCATCGTCGATATCAATGTTGACGGTCTCGGCGGCCGGCGCATCGGTGAACGGGGAACTGATGACCTGCTCGATCGCCTGGTTGGCGGCGGCAGTGGCCTCATCGCGGAACTGCATGTTCCCGACCGCCCGGAAATTCGTGATGCCGAGGTTCAGGGCGGTGATCAACATCAGGGTGATGAGCACCAGCATGATCATTCCGACCACCAGGGCGGCGCCGCGCTCGTGACCCGGTATGCGGCGGTTCATGGCGTCATCCTTCTGCCCGAAATATTGGGCAGACGCACCGTCGTCACAAAGAGGTGGCGCTTGAAACCGTCGCTGAAGGGGCCGAGGGTCGTGCCGCTACCCAGTGTGTAGGTTTTGGTGTCGGTGTAGCCGCGCGTGAGCTCGCGGCTGCGCGCCAGCACATAGAGCTTGACCGCGGTCGCGTTCATCAACTGCGCCGCGGTGCAGGGCGAGGCCGTGGTGCAGCGGACAAAGTCGTCGTCGGGTGCGCCGTCGCCACGATTGGTTGGCGTGGTCCGGGTTGCCGGATCGTCCCAATTGATGGCCGCGGTATAGTCGACCGCCGCACCCGTCTTGCTGACATCATCGATTCCGAATTCCACCACCAGACTCTCGATGCCTTCGATCATCGCGACCGCGGCCTGATGTTCCAGGTTACCGCCCGGCGTGAGGTCGAACTGGGAACGCATCAGCGTCGGAATACCGTCACCCGCGCTCACGGCGTAATCACGGATGTAGTAGAGGTCGGAAACGAATTTCCGCTTTTCCGACAGCGTGGCACAGTTGCGCTGCAGCAGCGTGAAGCCGGCCGTGTCCAGGGCATAGGACGTCAGGTCGATCGTCGGACAGCGGGTAGACTGGAAATACAGCTTGCCGGCGATATCGGCCTCGCAGTTCCCCCCGCTGCCTGCAACGCAGGTCTCGGCGTGGCGAACGACCAATACGTCGCTATCGTCCCGCTTGTCGGTGATCACGCCGGTACAGAACGACGCGGTATCGTCAGCCTGCACCGGGATGCCAATCAGGTCGGTCTTGTGGGCAGCGGTCCAGTTGCCCGGGTTATAGACCAGGCAGGGATCCGGCACCGCACCGGGCACATCGGCTGGGATCCCCCCGGACGTCTGATCGTCGAATTGCGGGACGAACGTACCCCAATAGCCGGAATGAACGATATCGTTCTCGAGCACCTGGATGGCGAGGCGGCCGTTCTCGATCAAGCCGTTGGCCTTGGCCATTTCGTTGTTACTGCCGCTGGTGTTGACGAAGACTGCGACCAGCGCCCCGAGGATCACCAGGCTGATCGTCATCGAAATCATGAGTTCGACCAGGCTGAAACCCGGCTGCCATCCAGGCAACGCGCGCATCGGGGGGGCGCCGTGCGGCATTCGGTCCATGAAGCTCATGTCAATGTGCCGATCCGGACGACGGTGGTCACGGCACGGCGGCAGAGGTCAGCCTGGCAGGGCGAGTCTGCTCCGCCGTCGTAGAGGTCTTCGCCACAATCGACGCTGGCGGGCGGCGCGGAAATGGGGGCGGCGCCTTGCCATGCAACAGTCACAAGATAGGTGTCGCTGCCGATATTCTGGACACAGCCACGCCCGCCCAGCATGGCGCCGACCTGGCTGACACCGGAAGTTTCGGCTGCGCCCTGCAGGGCCGCACACCATTCGCTGAAATCCGCCACTTGCCGCGTGGTCGTGTCGGCGGGGCAGGTCATGCCGACGCCGAGCGGCGAGCCAGTGACATAGTCGGCGGCATTATTGCGGTTGAGGGCGATGCGGCTCGCCATGTCGTGCAAAAGCAGCAGTCCCTGGGAACGCTGATAGGACTCCAGTTGCAGGACCTGCAGGCGGCCCTGCAGCCCGACCAGGCTCAGCAGACCGACGGCCAGGATGACCATGGAAATGAGCACTTCGACCAGGGAAATGCCGCGCTGTGCTTGCAGGGGGTGTTGGCGCATGGTTACCACTTGTCCGCGGGGGTCTTTACCCCTTGACTGTTGACGGTCAGGTCGCCATCGCTGACCTGCCCCGCGATCGCGGTAAAAGTGACGGTGAATCCCGGCGGGGGGCCAGCGTCCAGCACGATGCCGCCGCTGTAATTCTGGGAGACTTCCGAGGGCAGCCCGTAGCCGAGACCTGCCAGAGTGGAAACATAGGCACGGTTGGCCAGGAAGTACTGCTGCTCGCGGTTGACGATATCCATCATCACCGACTCGGCGGCGCGCCGATTGCCACGCTTCACGCTTTCGCGGTAGCTGGGCAGTGCGATCGCCGCCAATATGCCGATGATCATCAGCGTGATCATCAGCTCGATCAGCGTGAATCCACGGGGCTTGATCATGGGCGGGCTCGGTGAGAATCCTGCGCGAAAGCTACCAGCCGGCCCATTTGCCGTGAGGCCCGATCCGACGTGCGGTCGCTGTCGGGCTCCGAACGGACGACTTGCCGGTACCAGTTCACATTTTTGGCGCGCAGTGTCCCGGATTATGTCGCGCGCTGCGCGCCTGAAATCGATTCAGAACAGCCGGGGTCGTCCCTGCCAGCGCGGCTGCAGGCCCGCCTCGCCCGCCGCCACGGTGAAATCCGCGTCCAGCCAAAGATCCGCCACTGCGACCAGCCGCCCGCCCGCGTACAAGAGCGGTAACCTGGGGCGCATCCACGGCACGACGCCCGCTTCCTGAAACAGATTGCGCAGCGCCCGGCGTGGGCGACCCGTCGCCGGCCGCAGACTCTCGCCCCCGGCCCGATATTCAAGCTCCAGCCGTTCGCCAAGGCTCTCCACCCGCAATCCCGCGCCAGGCACGAGATCCAACACGATGCGCCCGAGTCCGACCGGGAGCTCGCAATGCGCGCCCGCGGCGGCGGTGAGTGTGCCACTGGCCGGCGCACCCTTCAGCGCCCGTGGCAGCGCGTAGAGCCGCCCACGATAGCGGCGGACTTCGACACCGCCCCAGGCGACGAGCGGCATCGCGTCGATGCGGGCACCGATCAGATCCTCGCGCAGCGCGCGCAGGCGCGCCTCCGAAGGCATCGGCAGGCCCTCTTTCGCGAGCCACCAGCGCAATACATTGGCTTGGCGATCCGGCGGCAGGCACAGCAGGCCCTGGATCTCGAGCCGGCCCTCGTCGATGAGTCCGCTGCCATCCAGTTCCGCCAGGGATTCCAGCAACTGCTGCGCGCCGGCGAGATGCCGCGCCGTCCTCGCGACCGTCGCGGGCAGTGCCGGCCAGCGTTGTAGCAGCAGCGGCAGGGCGCGCTTGCGCAACCAGCCGCGGTCATAGCGTTCCTCTTCATTCATCGGGTCGACGACCCAGCTGAGTCCTTCTGCGCGCGCATAGGCCGCAAGCTCGGCGCGCCCGACGTCGAGCAACGGCCTGCCGTGCCAGCCCGGACCCAGATGCGCCCGGGACGGCATCGCGGCCAGGCCAGCGACGCCCGCCCCGCGCAGCAACTGGATCAACACGGTCTCCATCTGGTCATCGCAGTGATGCGCCGTCAGCAGCCACTCACCCGGCTCGAGGATTGCGCCAATGGCAGCGTAGCGTGCGCTGCGTGCCTCGGCTTCCACGCTTTCGCCTGGAGTCGGCGCGAGTCCGAGGGGGATGACGTCAAGCGCAATGTCGAGCGAGCGGCAGAAACGTACGCACTCATCCGCCCAGGCCGGCGCTGCGGGCTGCAGGCCGTGGTCCACGTGCACGGCGCGCAAGCGCAGCAGCCGGTCGTTGCTTCGCATCGAAGCCAGGGCGTGCAGCAGCACGGTCGAATCGAGCCCGCCGGAGAGCGCCACGCAGAAACGTGCCGAGGTCCAGCCCGGCTCCAGCGCCGCCAGCAGAGCAGCCAGGCGCAGAGGGCCAAAGGCCATGTCAGGCGCCGCCGTATACCCCGAAGCCACGCAGGCGTCGCTGGCGTTCGTCGAGCAACACGTCGATCGGCAGCGCCGCGAGCTTCGCGACCTGACGCGCGAGCGCCTCGCGCAGCGACTCCGCCATCACCTGCGGCTCGCGATGGGCGCCGCCCATCGGCTCCGGGATGATCTCGTCGATGAGATTCAGCCGCGACAAGCGCTGTGCCGTGATGCCCATGGCCTCGGCGGCGAGTTCGCGCCGGTCAGCGCTCTTCCACAGGATCGAGGCGCAGCCCTCCGGCGAGATGACCGAGTAGACAGCGTATTGCAACATCAGCAGCCGGTCGCAGACGCCGATCGCGAGCGCGCCGCCCGAGCCGCCCTCGCCGATCACGCAGCTGACGATCGGCACTCGCAATTCCGCCATCTCGAAGAGATTGCGCGCGATGGCCTCGCTCTGGTTGCGCTCTTCCGAGCCGACACCGGGATAGGCGCCCGGTGTGTCGATCAAGGTCACCAGCGGCAGCCCGAAACGCTCGGCGGTCTTCATGAGGCGCAGCGCCTTGCGATAGCCCTCGGGCTTCGGCATGCCGTAATTGCGGCGCACCCGCTCTTTGGTATCGCGGCCCTTCTGCTGTCCGATCACCATGACCGCCTCGCCCGCGAGCCGCGCAAGCCCGGCGACGATCGCCTGGTCGTCGGAATACATGCGATCGCCGTGCAGCTCCTGGAATTCGGTGAAGACCAGCGGCATGTAGTCGAGCACATAGGGCCGCTGCGGGTGGCGCGCAATCTGCGTGATCTGCCAGGACGTGAGATTCCCGAAGATGCTGGCCGTCAGCGTGCGGCTCCTGGCGCGCAGCTTCTCGACCTCCTGCGCGATGTTGAGCTCGGAATCATCACCGAGAAAGCGCAACTCCTCGATCTTCGCCTCCAGCTCGGCGATCGGTTGCTCGAAATCGAGGAATTGCAGCGCCATATCAGCAGTATAGAACGGTCAATCGCCCCTGGGGCCGTACATGATGCGCACGCCGTCGCGCCCCACCAGCCGTCCCAGGTCCTCCAGCAGTTCGCGTGTCGGCCGCACCGACCACTCATCTCCGAGTGCGAGCGTCGCGCGCGCGCCCGATCCCATGTAATGCACCGCGACACCGCAGCGCCCGCCTGCCCATAGCTTCAAGGTTTCCTCGAGCCGCTGGATGAACCGGATGTCGCCGGCCGCGCCCGGCCAGCGAATGATCAAGCGGCGCGCTTCGCGCTCGCGCAGCTCCTCGATCGGCGTCAGCTTCTTCGCATTGACGCGCCAGTCCTCGATGAATTCGTCGAAGCGCAACTGCCCCTCGACGACAAGGATCGCATCGCGCGCGATAACGTGGCGATGCTGCTGGTAGACGTCATCGAACATGCTGACCTCGATGCGCCCGCTGCGATCGTCGAGCACCAGTGTCATGCGCGGTCCGCGCTTTCGAATTTCGTGCACCAGACCCGCGAGCGTCACATTCCTGCCAGTGCCGCCCCAGGAGTTCGAGCCCGCGGCAGGTCGCGGGCCGCCGAGATCCGCAATGCGCGCCGCGACCAGCTGCCGCAGTTCCTGTTCGTATTCCGCGATCGGGTGGCCGGTCAGGTAGAGCCCCAGCGTGTCACGCTCGCCCTGCAGGCGCACGGACTCGCTCCACTCGGGCAGTTGCGCAACTTCGATCGGCGACGGCCGGTTGGCCGCTGCCGGCTCGACCAGCCCGCCGAACAGGTCGTCCTGGCCCGCGAGAACGGCGCGTGTGCTTTGCTCCCCGAGCTGGATGGCAGCCGGCAGCATGCTGGCGAGCGTCGCGCGGTTCGGCCCGAAGCCGTCGAAGCATCCGGCCTTGACCATCGCCTCGAGCGTCCGGCGTCCGACCTGGTGCAGGTCCACGCGGCTGCACAGATCGGCGAGATCCCGGAATGGACCGCCGCGTGCGCGTTCCCCGACGATCGTGTCGACGGCGGCCTGGCCGACTCCCTTGACCGCGCCGAGGCCATAGCGGATCGAGCCCGGACCGGCGACGGCGAACTGGTACATCGAATGATTCACATCGGGTGGCAATACTTCCAGGCCCATCCCGCGGCATTCGTCGATGAATGAGACAACCTTGTCGGTGTGGTCCATGTCGGAAGACAACACCGCCGCCATGAATGCTTCCGGGTAATGGGTCTTGAGCCAGGCGGTCTGGTAAGCCAGCAACGCATAGGCCGCGGAGTGCGACTTGTTGAAGCCGTAGCCCGCGAATTTCTCGATCAGCTCGAAGATCTGCACGGCGCGCGGCGGTGAAACGCCGCGCGCGATGGCACCATCGATGAACACCGAGCGCTGCGTGGCCATTTCTTCCGGGCTCTTCTTGCCCATGGCGCGCCGCAGCAGGTCGGCGCCGCCCAGCGTGTAACCCGACAGCGTCTGTGCGATCTGCATGACCTGTTCCTGGTACAGGATCACGCCATAAGTGGGCTTCAGGATTTCGGTCAGGCTCGGATGCAGGTAGTCGATGGGCCCGTCGCTCTTGCCATGCTTGCGCGCCATGAAGTCGTCCACCATGCCGGACTGCAGCGGCCCCGGCCGGAACAGCGCGACGAGGGCGACGATGTCGTCGAAACAATCCGGCTGCAGCTTGCGCACCAGGTCCTTCATGCCGCGCGACTCGAGCTGGAAGATGGCCGTGGTCCGGCAGGTCTTCAACATCTTGTAGGTATCCGGGTCATTCAACGGCAGGCGCGTGATATCGAGCAGTGGCTCGCCGGACGCCTGCCGGTCCGCATTCACGAGCTTCACCGTCCAGTCGATGATCGTCAGGGTCCGCAGGCCGAGGAAATCGAACTTGACGAGCCCGATCTGCTCGACGTCGTCCTTGTCGAATTGCGTGACGATGCTGCCCGCGCCCGGTTCGCGATAGAGCGGGCTGAAATCGGTCAGCACCGACGGCGCGATCACGACACCGCCCGCATGCGTGCCGGCATTGCGCGCGAGCCCCTCCAGCTGCTGCGCGAGATCGATCAGATCGCGGACTTCGTCCTCGGCACGGTAGCGGCGCGCGAGCTCAGGTTCCTTTTCGAGCGCTTCGGCGAGCGTGATCCCGAGCTCGAACGGGATCAGCTTTGCGACACTGTCGACGAAGCCATAGGGATGACCGAGCACCCGCCCGACATCGCGCACGACCGCGCGTGCCGCCAGCGACCCGAATGTAATGATCTGCGAAACGCGATCGCGCCCGTAGCGTTCCGCTACGTAGTCGATCACCTGGTCGCGGCGCGCCATGCAGAAATCGATGTCGAAATCCGGCATCGAGACACGTTCCGGGTTCAGGAATCGCTCGAACAGCAGGTCGTGCTGCAGTGGATCAAGATCCGTGATCGCGAGCGACCACGCGACCAGCGAGCCCGCACCCGAGCCGCGGCCTGGCCCCACCGGAATGCCCTGGCCGCGCGCCCAGCGGATGAAGTCCGCAACGACCAGGAAATAGCCCTCGAAACCCATCTCGCAGATGACCCGCAACTCATCCGCGAGCCGCTGGCGGTAGCGCGTTTGCTCGATCGGCCGGATCACCAGCGCGGGTTCCGCGGCAAGCGCGGCAAGCCGCATGCCGAGCCCCTGCTCGGCAAGCCTGCGCAGGTACTCGGTCACCGTGGAGCCGTCCGGCACCTCGAAGGCCGGCAGGAAACTCCGGCCCAGTGTCAACGCAAGCGAGCAGCGCCGCGCAATCTCGACGCTGTTTGCAAGCGCTTCCGGCAGGTCGGCAAACAGCTCCGCCATTTCAGCGGGGCTTTTCAGGTACTGCTCCGGCGTGTAGCGGCGCGGCCGGCCCGGATCGTCGAGCCGCGCGCCGTCGTGGATGCAGACCCTGGCCTCGTGTGCCTCAAACTCGTCGCGCGCGAGGAATCGCACGTCGTTGGTTGCGACGATTGGCGCTGGCAACAGCGCGACGAGCGCAAGCACTTCGTTGATGTGCGCATCCTCGCCGGGGCGGCCGGTGCGCTGAATCTCGAGGTAATAGCGATCACCGAACAGTGCGAGCCACGCGGCAAGCAGGCTCCGAGCTTCCTCGCTTCGACCGGCTGCCAGGGCCCGGCCGACATCTCCTTCCCCGGCCCCCGAAAGCGCGATGAGACCGGCAGTCGTGACCTTGTCGAGCCAGGCCCGCTCCAGCAGCGGCCGGCCAAGATCCTGACCCTCCAGATAGCTTCGTGAAACAAGCCGGGTGAGATTGCGATACCCGGCAAGGTTCTGCGCGAGCAGGGTCAGCCGGATTGGCTCAGCGCGATCGCTTTCCTCGCGCAGCCAGACATCGACACCGATGACCGGTTTGACGCCGTGCCGCTGGGCTTCGCGGTAAAACTTGACCATGGCGAACAGGTTGCTGTGGTCGGTCAGCGCGACCGCGGGCATGCCCGCGTCGACCACCACCTGCATCAGTGCGGGCACCCGCACGATGCCGTCCACCAGCGAATACTCGGTATGGAGCCGCAGGTGTACGAATGTCGGGCTCAGGTCCCTGGCGTCAACTCGGCGCATGGAGCGATCTTAGCGGCGCGAAGCTCTGCCGGTGCAGGCGGCAGGGCCCGCGCTCGGCGAGCAGGCGCAGGCGCTCCGGCGTCGGGTAGCCCTTGTGGCGCTCGAAGTCGTAACCCGGGTAGCCGATTGCGACGCGCGCCATCCAGGCGTCACGGCTGGTCTTGGCGAGGATCGAGGCGGCGCTGATCTCGGCGATGCGCGCATCGCCGCCGATGATTGCCTCAACACTGCAGGGAAAGCCGAGCATCGACACCGAGGGGCAGCGGTTGCCATCGACACGCACATGGCCCGGCACCACGGCGAGCCCCTGCAAGGCCCGGCGCATCGCCAGCAGGCTCGCCTGCAACACGTCGAGCACGTCGATCTCGCCCGCATCCGACCAGCCGATGGCCCACGCCAACGCCTTTCCGCGAATCTCGGCCGCAAGCCGGATGCGGGTCGGCTCGTTCAGTTCCTTGGAATCCCGCAAGCCCGCGACCGGCCGGGCAGGATCGAGAATCACGGCGGCGGCCACGACTGGCCCCGCCAGCGGCCCCCTGCCGGCTTCATCGACACCGGCAACCAGGCCGCCGGCCGGTGCTGACACCCGGCCAGCGCTCACCTGCCGGGTCCCCGGGCCAACTCGAGGATGGCCTCGGCCGCACGCGCGCTGGCGCCGGCCCGCAACTGGCGATGAATGGCGGTGAACTGCTCGGTGAGCGCCGCGACTTCCGCGGGCTGGTCCAGCCAGCGTTCGATCTCGCGGCCCAATCTTTCGGGCCTGACCTCGCCCTGGGCCAGTTCCGGCACGACTTGCCTGCCCGCCAGGAGATTCGGTTGCGCAAAGAACGGCGCCTTCAAAAGTCGCAGCGACCGCAAGGCCAGCGCCGTCATCCAGCCAAGCCGATAGGCAACGACCATCGGCCGCTTGCAGAGCAGCGTCTCGAGCGTTGCTGTTCCGGAAGCGACCAGTACCACGTCGGCGGCCGTCAGCGCAGTCTGCGAGCGTCCCTCGATGATCTGCACCTGCGCGCCCGGCGAGCACCGTGCCAATGCCTGCTCGAACAATGTTCTGGTCCCTGCATTCGTCATCGGCGCGACGAAACGAAGTCCGGGGCGACGCCCTGCCAGCCAGGCAATCGCCCCGGCGAAATCCTCCGCCAGGCGTGCGACTTCTCCCACGCGACTCCCTGGCAGCACGGCCACAATCTGGCATTCGGCGGGCTGGCCGAGACTTGCGCGCGCGGCTGCGCGATCCGGCAGCAGCGGCAACTGGTCTGCCAGCGGGTGCCCGACAAAGATTGCGCGCAGGCCGGCCCGGTCATAGATCTGCGGCTCGAACGGCAGCAGGCACAGCACCAGATCGAGAAAGCCCGCCATGCGTCGCGCCCTGCCCTGCCGCCAGGCCCAGACCTGTGGACTCACGTACTGCACCGTGCGCAAGCCCGCCGCATGCAACGCAGCGGCCAGATTCAAATTGAATTCCGGTGCATCGATCCCGACGAACACGTCGGGCTGCTCGGCCAGGAAACGGCTGCGCAGCTCGCGGCGCAGGCGCATGAGCCGCGGCAGATGATGCAGGACCTCGAACAAACCCATGACTGCGAGCTCGTCGGCTGGCGCCCAGGCTGCGCAACCCTCGGCTACCATCGCGGGACCGGCAACGCCGGCGAATCGCGTGCCAGGCGCTCGGTCGCGGATCGCCCTGATCAGTGCCGCACCGAGATTGTCGCCGGATGACTCGCCGGCGACCAGGCCGATCGTCAGCGCTTTTGCAGGGGTCATCAGCGCACGATGCTGCGTGCGCTGACCGCCAGGAATTGCACGAATGGCAGCAGTTCCGGCTGCTCGGCCGCCAGCGCCTGCAGTTGTTCGGTCGCGGCCGCGAGCTTCAGCCCGGAGCGGTACAGGAGCCGGTAGGCACTGCGGATGTTGGCGATCTGTTGCGGGCCAAAGCCGCGTCGCTTGAGACCCTCGCTGTTGACACCCTTCGGTTCCGCCGGCGTGCCGGCCACCAGCAGGTAGGGCGGAACGTCGCGGGTGACCGCGGCATTGTTGCCCAGAAACGAGTGCGCGCCGACCTTGCAGAACTGGTGGACGCCGGCGTAGCCCGACAATATCACCCAATCGCCGAGCTCGACATGTCCCGCGAGCGCGGTGCAGTTCGACATCACGCAGTTGCTGCCGACGATGCAATCGTGCGCCACATGCGAATAAGCCATGAACAGGTTGTCGTCGCCGATTTTCGTGACACCACGGCCCGCGGCCGTGCCGCGATTGACCGAGCAGAATTCCCTGAACACATTGCGGTCGCCGACCTCGAGCCGGGTCGGTTCGCCGCGGTATTTTTTGTCCTGGGGCGCATCGCCGACCGACGCAAACTGGAAAACCTTGTTTTCGAGACCGAGCGTTGTCGGCCCGTTGATGACGGCGTGCGGCCCGATCCAGCTGCCCGCGCCAATGCAAACCCCGGCGCCGATGATCGTATAAGCGCCGACCTCGACACCCTCGCCGAGCATGGCGTCCGGCGCAATGATGGCGCGCGGGTCGATCACGCCTTGACCTCCGGCGCAACCATCATGATGGCCGAGGCGACTTCCTCCCCGCCGACTTCGGCGACCGTCGAGAATTTCCAGATGCCGCGCATAGCGCGTTCGAGTGTGGCCTTGAGAATCAGCTGGTCACCCGGCTCGACCGGGCGCCGGAACCGCGCCTTGTCGATGCCGACGAAGTAGAAGCGCGTGTGCTCGTCCGGCACAACCCCTGCCGTCTTGAATGCCAGGATGCCCGCGGCCTGCGCGAGCGCCTCGAGGATCATGACCCCCGGCATCACCGGCCGATGCGGAAAGTGCCCCGGGAAGAATGGCTCGTTGATCGTGACATTCTTGATCGCGTGGATGCGCTTGCCAGGCACGCATTCGATGACCCGATCGACCAGCAGCAACGGGTAGCGATGCGGCAGCTGCTTGAGCACCGCATGAATGTCCATCGGGAAGCCTTCACTCATTCATCCGTCTCCTGCTCCGCACCGTCACCACCCCGCTCCAGCCGCGCCAGGCGGCGCTCGAGCGCGTCCAGCCGGCGCAGCCGCGCCACCGTGCGGCGCCAATCGATCGACTGGATCGCGGGCATGCCGGACGAGTAGGTGCCCGGCCCCGGAATCGAGTGCGTCACCATCGAGTAGCCGGTCACCACGACGTCGTCGCCGATCTCGAGATGCCCTACGGTGCCGGACGCACCGCCAATCATGCAGCGACGCCCAATGATCGTACTGCCGGAAATGCCGACGCGGCCCGCGAGCACCGTGTGCGCGCCGATGCGGCAGTTATGGCCGACCTGCACCTGGTTGTCCAGCTTGACACCATCGTCGATGACCGTGTCCTCGATGGTGCCGCGATCGATTGTCGTGTTCGAGCCGACCTCGACGTCGTTGCCGAGCCGCGCACTGCCGAGATGCGGCACTTTGACGAAACCGTCGGGCGCCGGCGCGAAGCCAAATCCGTCGCTGCCGACGACGCAGCCTGGCTTGAAAACGCAGCGCGCGCCAACAATCACGTGATGGCAGATCGTCACGCCGGCCTGCAACCGGCAGTCATCGCCGAGCCGCGCCCCCTCCTCGATGACGGAGTTGGGCCCGATCGAGCAGCGCTCGCCGATCACCACGCCCGGCCCGATCACGGCATTCGCCCCGACCCACGCACTCGCCGGAATGGCTGGCCAGCACCTCCTGTGTGAACGCCATGCAGGGGATCAGGCACCCACGGGCATTCATGATGGC
>CAYYQQ010000036.1:21548-26008 GCA_964473595.1 uncultured Steroidobacteraceae bacterium
CCGACCCAGGCGCTTACCGCAACCGCTGCGCTGGCCGCGATGCTGGCACCCGGAGCGACACCAGCCACCACCACCGGCTGTGGGTGCATGCCCGCCGCGATACGGGCATAGGCCGCATAGGGATGCGCGCTGATCAGCGCGGCGACGGCACAATCAGGGAGCATGTCGCGCGCCAGCACGACGGCTGTCGCACGAGTAGAGGCGAGTTGCCGGCGGTACTTTGCGTTGCTGCAAAAGGTGAGCGTGCCGGGCGTCGCAGAAGTCAACGACGCGACACCCTGAATCTTGAGACCGGGGTCCCCGGAAAGCTCAAGACCGTAGCGAACCGCAAGCTCGCCGAGCGTGATCGCCTTGGCGGCGTTCCCCACCGGGGCTCGCCAGCCGCTCAGTTCTTGGGCGCTGGAGCAGGCGCTGGTGCCGGCGCCTTGGCCTTGATGGCGGCGATCATCTGCGGCGTGATGTCCACCGCCTCAGCCGCGAACAGCACGCCGTCACCGACGATCAGCTGAAAACCATTTGCGCGTGCGTATGCCTGCACTTCCTGCAGCAGCGCACGCTGAACCTTTCCGAACTCCTCGTTGCGCCGGAGGTTAGCGTCCTCCTGAAGTTCGGTGAAGCGTCGTGACAGGCTGACCTCGCTTTCGCGGACTTCGCGTTCAGCCTTGGTGCGGTCCGCCTCCGACATCACGGCCGCTTCCCGCTTGAGCTTGTCGGTTTTTTCCTGCAACGCTTTCTGCTGGCTGGCCAGCTCGCGTTGCCGCGGCAGGAACTCGCCTTCGAGCGCCAGCTGCGCCGCGCGCGCCTGCGGCGATTCCTCAAGGAGCTTTCCGGTATTCACGTAGCCGATCTTGATTTCGGCGTTGGCGACCACCGGTGCGGCGACCAGCGCAGCACCAAGCAGCAGCGCGCAGGGAATGGAATGCCTGATCATGTTTGTCATTTTGTCTCGACTCGTCAGAAAGCGGAACCGATTGTGAACTGGAAGCTTTCAGTCTCATCCGGATAACGTACTGTGTCGCCGTGGTACTCATTCAGCGGGATGGAATAGCTGAACCTGAACACCCCGAGTGGCGCAAGCCATTGGACCGCAACGCCCGTGGACTGCTTCAGCTCATTATAATCGAACTTATAGTCGACCGGCGTGACCCGGTCGCGGCCGACGAAATTGACGCCGCCGCCCTCCGAGAACACATTGCCAAGGTCAAAGAACACACTCATGCGCGTGCTTGCCCTCATTTTCTTGGGCACCGGCAGCAGGAGCTCGACGTGGCTGACGACCTTCATGTTGCCGCCATAGGGATTTCCAAAGCCATCCTTCGGACCGAGCCTGCTCTCCGTGAAACCACGCACCGATTCAGGTCCGCCCGCGAAAAACTGCCGGTAGGGCGGCAGCGCCGTCGTGTCGTTGCCGAGCGCATGACCATAGGCGAATGCACCGCTGAGGGCGACCGTCCATTGCTTCCACAACGGAATCAACTGCAGGAAATCGTAACTGGCGACGTAGTAGTTCACGTCGCTGCCCGGCGCGGTCACCGACAGCGAGACGGAATGCCGCATGCCACGGTCCGCAAAGATTGCGCGATTTCGCGAGTCAAAAAACCAGCCGGCGACCAGTTCGAAAGTATTGAATTTCGTGCCGCACACAATCGACGCAAGAGGTGGCGGGGCTTCGCAGTCCGGGTCGATGGCTATTCCGCTAATCACGCGCGTATACGGATTGCCATTGTGCGTCACCCACGCCACCGCTTCTGGCGCACTGCTTCGCGGGTTGACGACCAGGTCGGAAATCTGGGCGATCAGTCCGAACCGCAGGCTCTGGAATTCGGTGATGGGATAGCCGAACTCCATTGAGGCGGAGATCGTCGTCGTCGAGAAATCCGATGCCGCCGAGACGAACTGCGTGATGTCGCGGTACTGCACGCCGAGGGTGCGCGACAGGCCGTCCACGCTCGTATACGGATCCGTATGCGAAATGCTGTAGGACTGCGAGTACTGTCCCGCTACAAGTTCGACGGCCAGTCGTTCGCCGGATCCCATGAAGTTGGAATGCACAAAACTGCCGTTCAGCAGGAACGACTGCGACTGCGAGTAGCCGATGCCGCCGCTGAACTGTCCAGGCAGGCCTTCCTTGATGTCGAAATCCACGTCCACGAGGTCCGGTGTGCCCGCTACCGGCGTCGACTCGAATTCGACCTTTTCGATGTAGGGCAGGCGCTGCAGCCGCTCCTTGGAGCGCTCCAGCAGCGCATTCGACAGGTAGGAACCCTCGAGCTGGCGCAACTCGCGGCGCAGCACCTCGTCGTCGATCGCGCTGGTATTGATGAAATTGATGTGTCGCACATAGGTCCGACTGCCGGGATCGACGAAGAATGTCAGGTTGATGGTCTTCGTCTCTTCGTCCGCCTGTGGCACCGGGTCGATCTTGGCGAATGCATAGCCTTCCACGCCAAGCCGGTACGCCAGGAGTTCCTGTGTTTGTGTGATCAGCTTTCGTGAATAGGTCTGGCCCGGCTGGACCACCAGCAGCCGGCGCAACTCTGCTTCCGAAACCTTCATTGCGCCCGCCAGCTTCACCTCACCGACCTTGTAAACCTCGCCCTCCCGGACATTGACCGTGATGAAAATGTCGTCCTTCTCGGGCGCGATCGCGACCTGCGTGGACCCGACCTCGAAATTTGCATAGCCGCGGTCCTGGTACCAGGACAGCAGCGTCTCCAGATCGCCCTCCAGGGATTCGCGTGAATAGCGGTCGTCCTGTCTGTACCAGGACAGCCATCCTGGCGTCTTCAGTTTGAATTCCTCGAGCAGCGCCTCGTCGTCATAGACGCTATTGCCGACAATGTTGATCTGGCGGATGCGCGCGCGCTTGCCTTCGACGACCTCGATCTTGATCTTGACCTTGTTGCCCGGCACCTCTTCAACCTTTGAATCGATGCGGACCGCGTACTTGCCGCGGCTGAAGTATTGGTCGGTCAGGTAGCCCTGGACTTCCTCCAGCACCGAGCGGTCAAAGGTCTTGCCTGTGGCAAGGCCTACCGAGCGCAGCGACTTCTGCAGATCTTCGGTCTTGATGTCCTTGTTGCCAGTGATCTCGAAACTCTCGATCGAAGGACGTTCGTAAACGACCACGACGAGCGTCGAGCCGTCGCGGCGCAATTCGATGTCCCGGAAGAATCCGGTCGCGAAGAGCGCGCGGATCGCCTCCTGCAACCGGCGCTGGTCGAGACGGTCGCCGATATTGACCGGCAGGTAGTTGTAAATCGTGCCTTCCGAAATGCGCTGCAGGCCTTCGACCCGGATGTCGCCCACAACAAATTCGGTAGCCGCACTCTGCGCGAGTGCCACGGGCGCATATGCCAGCAGAATGGCGCAGATGAGCCGTCGTAGCATTTGCGAGTGGATTCCTTGCCTGATCAGCCGAGGAGCCGCGTGATGTCGTTGTAGAACGCGAAGCCCATCAGCAACATCAGCAACGCGATGCCCAGTTTCTGGCCCAGCACCTGCACCTGCATCGGCAGCGGGCCGCCTTTGGCCATTTCGACCAGCTGGTACATGATCTGGCCGCCGTCCAGCACCGGTATCGGCAGGAGGTTCAGCACCGCGAGCGAGATCGAAACCAGCGCCAGGAAACCGAGATAATAGTTGAAGCCCTCGCTCGCCGTCAGTCCGGCGTATTGCGCGATATTGATGGGGCCCGAGATGTTCTTGGCCGAGACACGGCCGGTCACCATATGCCACAGGAACCGCACGGTCAGGGCGCTCTTTTCCCAGGTTTCGCGCACGGCTGGTGCAAAGGCCGCAAACACGCCATGACGCTCAACGGTCTGCATCGACTCCGGGAACGCGGGCATCGCTCTGGCGTCCACGCCAAGGCCAATCTGTCCGATGGACTTGCCGTCTTCGACGATGAGTTTCGGCACCAGCGTGAATGAAAGCCGGGACCCGCCGCGCAGTCCGCTGAGCTGCGTGGTCATGCCGGGGCGTGCCCGTATCTCCGCAACGAAAGCCGGGAAGTCCGCGACCGGCCGCCCCTCCACTTCGACAATCTGGTCACCGATCGCGATTCCGGCATGTTCAGCCGGAGCGCCGCTGGTCAACAATCCGACCACGACCGGCTGCGGGGGATACCAGAACGAGAGTCCCAGGCCGCGCAGCAGGATTCCCGGCTCGGTCAGCGCGCGCCGCTCGCCTGCCGGGACGACGATTTCCAGTTCCCGCTCGCCGCCGTCACGCCCACGCACGGAAAGCGGCACGCGGCCGCTGTCCACCACTTCTTCCAGGATGCCGAGTACTGCCGCCTGGCGCGTCGCAGTCGGACGGCCGGCAACACGGATCAGCTCGTCGTCGGGGCGCAGGTCTGCCGCGGCCGCATACGAACCCACGGCCACTTCGCCGATCACCGGCTTGAGCCCCGGAATTCCGTACATGAACAGGATCCAGTACGCCGCGATTGCAAACAG
>CAYYQQ010000037.1:0-25671 GCA_964473595.1 uncultured Steroidobacteraceae bacterium
ATCGAGCCCGCCCCAAGCACAAAGCCCACAAGTACGCGGCCGACGATTGACATGCAATGATTATACTCACCGCCCATGGAAGCCACGATTCGAAGCCCCTACCTGCTGTTCCTGGCGGACGTTCCGGATGACGGTTCCGCAAAGACTGCCATGGGTATCTGGCAATGGCGCCGCGAGCTATGTGCCGGCCAGTTGCGCCTGCCCGGCTGCGAAGTGGACCTTGGGCTGCTGGAACTGACCCCTGCCGAGGCCGCCGCCCGCGGCATTCGCACGATGATCGTGGGTGTCGCGAATGACGGCGGTTTTATTGCCCCGAATTGGGTGGCGTCCATCGTCGCCGCCTTGCAGGCGGGGCTGGATGTTGCTTCCGGCCTGCACGAGCCGCTCGCCGGCGTGCCGGAGATCGCCGCGGCCGCGAAGCGCTCCGGCCGGCGTCTGATCGAAGTACGCCAGCCGGCCGAATCGTTCAGGCCGGGCAGCGGCATCAGGCGCAGCGGCAAGCGTCTGTTGACCGTTGGAACGGACTGCGCCATCGGCAAGAAATACGCTGCGCTTGCGATTGAGAAGGAGATGCGCTCGCGCGGTGTCGATGCGGACTTCCGCGCCACCGGGCAGACGGGGATTTTCATTTCCGGCCGTGGTGTGGCCATCGACTCAGTCGTCTCGGATTTTGTTTCGGGCGCGGCTGAATGGCTGTCACCCGCCGCGGCGCCTGATCACTGGGACATCATCGAGGGCCAGGGCGCGTTGTTTCATCCGGCTTATGCGGGCGTGACGCTAGGCCTCATCCACGGCAGCCAGCCAGATGTCCTCGTGCTGTGCCACGACCTGGGCCGCACGCATCTGGCAGGCTTCGAAAGTTTCGCGATTCCGTCGTTTGAGTCCTGCATGGAGACTTACCTTGCCGCTGCGCGCCTGACGAATCCCCAGGTGAGATTCGCCGGTGTGAGCCTCAATACCTCGCGTGTCGGCGACAAGGAGGCTGCTCGCGCCCTTGCCGAGATCTCCGTACGCCTGTCCCTACCCTGTTGCGATCCGATCCGCAGCGGTGTCGGTCCGATCGTTGACAACGTTCTGTCCATGGCCCGATAGGTCTGCCGCGTGGGTATCATGCAAGCCACATTACGTCTGGAGTCCTGGCCCTTGCGCCAGCCGTTCACCACTTCGCGGGAAACGACCGTGGAACTCGCCGTTCTCTATTGCGAACTCCAGAGGGGCGCATGCATCGGCCGTTCGGAGGCGGCCGGTGTCGATTACCACGGCGAAACGCCGGGCAGCATGAAGGGTTACCTGGAAAACGCAGTTTCGACCGATACCATTCCATGGGACCGCATTGCGTTGCTCGAGCGCATGCCGGCGGGCGGCGCGCGTAACGCCATCGACTGCGCGTTGTGGGATCTGGAGGCCCGGGAACAGGGGCGCCGGGTCTGGGAACTCGCCGACGTCGATGCACCCGGACCGTTGCGAACGACGTTCACGATCGGCCTCGCGACACCCGCGACGATGGCTGCGGGCGTCGTCCTCGCCCCACCCGGTGCCGTCCTGAAACTGAAGCTCGGCGCGCGGGACGGGCGAGATGTTGACCGGGTCAGCGCCGTACGGCGGGCGGCGCCCGAAGCGGATCTGGTCGTCGACGTCAACGAAGCCTGGTCGCTGGATGAGTTGAATGACGCATCGCCGGCATTGCAGCGTCTCGGAGTCCGGCTGATCGAGCAGCCGTTGCCGGTGGCGCAGGATGCGATTCTGGACGGATACGCGGGTGCCATAGCACTCTGCGCGGACGAAAGTTTCTCCGACCATTCATCGTTCGACGGGCTGCACCCGCGCTACACCTGCATCAATATCAAGCTCGACAAATGCGGCGGCCTCACCGAGGCATTGCGCTGTGCCGCGACCGCGCGTGCCCGAGGGCTGGAACTTTTTGCGGGAAACATGCTGGGCACTTCGCTTGCCATGGCGCCGGCGTTCATACTGGCGCAGCAGTGCCGCTGGGTGGACCTGGACGGACCTTTGCTGCTGGCGCGCGATCGTGATCCGGCATTCACTTTCGCGGGCTCGATGATGCAGCCCTTTGACGCGGAGCTCTGGGGATAGACCATGACGAACCTCGACCTGGATTTTGTACGCGCCCAGTTTCCCGCCTTCAGCGAGCCGTCGCTCGAGGGTTTCGCGCACTTTGAAAACGCGGGCGGCTCCTTTGCCTGCCGGCAGACCATCGAGTGGCTCGATCGCTATTACCGGCAGACCAAGCTGCAGCCATACCACGATTTCGCGCCATCCACGAAAGCCGGCGAGCAGATGGACGCTGCGAAAGTGCGGATGGCCGCGTGGCTCAACGTCGGCGAGGATGAACTGCATTTCGGACCGTCGAGTTCGCAGAATACCTATGTGATCGCGCAGGCGCTCCGCCGATATTTGTCGCCCGGCGACGAGGTGATCGTCACCAACCAGGACCACGAAGCGAATTCCGGGTCCTTTAGCCGCCTTCAGGACGATGGCTTCGTCGTGCGCGAGTGGAAGGTCGACGCGGACTCAGCCGAACTGAACCCGAGGGATCTCGAGGCGCTCCTGAATTCGCGCACGCGCGTGGTCGCGTTCACGCATTGCTCGAATGTCGTCGGGACCATCAATCCGGTTCGCGAACTGACGGATATGATTCACCGGGCCGGCGCCTGGGCATTTGTCGACGGCGTGGCGTTCAGCCCGCACGGACTGCCGGACATCGCGGCGCTGGGCGCCGATCTCTATGTCTTCTCCCTGTACAAGGTGTACGGCCCGCATCTCGGCGCGATGTTCCTGCGGCGCGAGCTGAATGCGCAGTTGCCGAATCAGGGACATTTCTTCAATGCCGACCATCCGGGGAAGCGGTTTACGCCGGCGGGACCCGATCACGCGCAGATTGCTTCGGTCAACGGCGTGATGGATTACATGGATGCTGTTGCGGATCGGCACGGTCTTGGCGGCCAGCCGCTCCCGGCGCGCGCCGCGGTGGTCAGAAGCCTGTTCCGCGCCCACGAATCCGCCTTGCTGCAGCCCCTGCTCGACTTCCTCTCGAAGCATCCCAGAGTGCGGATGATCGGCAGGGTGCGCGCGCCGGAGCGCGCGCCGACCGTTTCCTTCACGGTGGCCGGTCATCGCTCCACCGAACTCGCGAGCCGCCTGGGCAAGTTGAAGATCGGCGTTGGCGCCGGGAATTTCTACGCCTATCGCCTGTTGAAGGCGCTCGGCATCGATACCGAAGACGGTGCCCTGCGCACTTCGTTCGTCCATTACACTTCCAGAGAAGAAATCGAACGCCTGATCAAGGCGCTCGACACAATGCTGTAACGGAGAGCCGCATGAAGATCCTCGTCAACCTGCTGATCAATTGGCCGCAGCGCGTGGCGCGGCATCTGGACTGGCTCGCACCGCTGTTCGCGCGCATCGTGGTCGGCTACGTGTTCCTGTGGACCGGCTGGGGAAAGCTCACTCACTTGCCGCTGGTCACGGAGAACTTTGTCGGTTGGGGTATCCCCATGCCAGAGCTGCTCGCACCTATTGTCTCGGGGGTCGAATTCTTCAGCGGGATTTTCCTGTTGCTCGGACTGCTGACGCGCATTTCGGCGGGCGCCTTGGGCGTCGTCATGATCATTGCGGTTCGCGCGGCGCAGTGGGATCAGATCGATTCCCTGGAAACCTTCCTGGGTTTCGAGGAAATCATGTATCTCGCCATATTCATGTGGCTCGCGATCGCCGGGCCGGGCTCCGTTTCAATCGATCGTCTGCTCCAGCAGCGTTGGCGGTCCTGACATGACAATCGGGGCCATGCGCCGTCTGCCAGTCTTGCTACTCGCGATCACGGCGCTCGCAGCCGCATCCTGCAATCAGTCCCCGCCCGCGCAGGACGAAGAGGCCCCTGCCACGGCGAATCGCATCGCACAGGAATTTCTGGACGGGTATTACCACCAGTTCCCCGAGGAAGCCTACGAGATCGGTTATCCCGACACGCCGATGGACCGGCTGGGGGATCGCAGCCTGGCGGCGATCGCGGCGTGGCAGGCGCGCGAAGACGTATGGCTCGCGACGCTGAAACAGATCGACCCGGCAGAGCTCGACGGCACGGACGCGGCGATCCCCTACGCTTTCACGCGCGATCGTCTCGAGGCCTCGGTGGATCGGCGGGTTTGCCGCACGGATCTCTGGAATGTGAGCCCGACCTGGACCGGCTGGCAAAGCATGCTGGCCTCGACCTTTGCGCAACAGCCGGTCGGCACGGAGGCCGAGCGCGCAATGGCGCTGCTGCGGCTGCGGGCGGTGCCGGACTATCTCGGCACCGAGATCGCCAACCTCCACGCCGGCATGGCCGCCGGCGTTCTCGCGCCGAATTCAAATGTCCATGCCGTGCTTGGACAGGTCCAGGCGATGCTCGATGATGCCCCCGAGGTGTCGCCCTTTTACGAGCCGGCCTCGCGCACCGAAGACGCAGCGTTCAAGCAACAGGTCCTTGCACTGGTCGTCTACTCGATCAATCCCGCGATCCGGCGCTATCGCGATTTTCTGGCGAAGGAATATCGGGGGCGCGATACCGTGGGCGTTGCCGCCAATCCGGACGGTGCGGCCTGCTACGCCGCCGCTGTGCGTTTCCAT
Source organism: uncultured Steroidobacteraceae bacterium (assembly GCA_964473595.1). Taxonomy (GTDB): domain Bacteria; phylum Pseudomonadota; class Gammaproteobacteria; order Steroidobacterales; family Steroidobacteraceae; genus SCUD01. The sequence goes on from CAYYQQ010000037.1 coordinate 4,627, forward strand.
ACCTCGCTTGCACTCGACCCGCGCGCCATTCACGAAACGGGCTTGCGCGAGATGAAGGGCATCGATGACGAGATGAAACAGATCGCGCACGATCACTTCAAGACGGATGACGTCAAGGGGCTTCTCGAGCGACTCCGCACCGACCGCCAGTACACCTTCCGTTCCGAAGCCGAAGTCATCGCCTACGCGCAATCCGCTGTGGACCGCGCAGCGGTGCGCGTGCGTGACTGGTTTGGCTTCGTTCCCGACGCAAAGCTGCTGGTGAAACCATTCCCCGCCTACCAGAAAGCCTCGGGCGGCGGCTTCTACTCGACAGGCTCGGTGGATGGCACGCGGCCCGGCACCTACGAACTCGGCACTTACGAGCCCGAGACCATCAGCAGGGTCGGCATGGAATCCACCGCGTTCCATGAGGCGTATCCTGGCCACCACCTGCAGGCGTCGGTCGCGCTCTTCGGGAAAGGCTTGCATCCAGTCCTGCGTTACATCTATGTCTCATCGACGGCGGAAGGCTGGGGCCTCTACTCCGAGCGGCTGGCCGACGAGATGGGCCTCTACTCCTCGGACGTGGACCGGCTGGGCATGCTGTCGGCCCAGGCGTTCCGCGCGGCGCGCCTGGTCGTCGATCCCGGCATGCATGTGCTTGGCTGGACACGCGAACAGGCAATTGATTACATGCTCGAGCACACCGCCGATTCACGCGCCTACATCGAAACCGAAGTGGACCGCTATCTCGCGGTGCCTGGCCAGGCAACCGCCTACATGATCGGCAGTCTCGAGATCCAGCGGCTACGCCACGATGCCGAACAGAAGCTGGGCGCGCGATTTGACATCAAGGCCTTCCACGACGTGATACTTCGCGACGGCTCCGTCACCTTGCCGATGCTCCAGGCAGCCGTGGAGCGCTGGACGCGCTAGCGGCGTCAACACGCATGACTTCCATTGCGACGCGCCGGCTGCCGCCCGGTATCTGGCTGCTAGGCATCGCGTCACTGTTCATGGACGCGTCTTCGGAGCTGGTGCATAGCCTGTTGCCGGTCTTCCTGGCGAGCGTCCTTGGCGCCTCCATGCTGACCATTGGCATCATCGAGGGTATCGCCGAAGCGACAGTCGCGATCACCAAACTGTTCTCCGGGGCGCTCAGCGATTATCTGCGCCATCGCAAGTGGATCGTCGTGGCCGGCTATGCGCTCGCGGCCTTCACGAAGCCGATGTTTCCGCTGGCGTAGTCAGTCGGCTGGGTATTCGGGGCGCGCTTCATCGACCGTTTCGGCAAGGGTATCCGCGGCGCACCGCGCGACGCGCTGATCGCCGATATCGCGCCGCCGGAGTTGCGCGGCGCGGCCTACGGCCTGCGCCAGGCGCTCGATTCCCTCGGCGCCGTGATTGGCCCTCTGCTCGCGGTCTTTTTCATGATCCGCCTGGTCAACGACATCCGCGCTGTCCTGTGGATCGCTGTCCTGCCCGCATTCATGGCCGTTACGCTCCTGCTGTTTCTGCGCGAGCCCGGGGAGCTGGCAGCGGGACAGGCGCCTGCGCGCTGGTCCGCAGCCGGCGCCAGCCTGCTGCCGCGAGGCTTCTGGATCATCGTCGTGCTCGGTGCGATCTTCACGCTCGCGCGCTTCAGCGAGGCCTTCCTGATCCTGCGCGCGCAGGAGGTCGGATTTGCGCCCGGCAAGGTTCCACTGGTACTGGCCGTGATGAGTTTCAGTTACGCCATTTTTGCGTATCCGGCGGGGGCTGCCGCCGATCGCCTGAATCATCGAGTGCTGCTGCTTGCCGGCGTCGCGCCACTGGTGGCCGCCGATCTGATCCTGGCTGCCGCGGTCACGGCATGGCAGGTGCTCGTTGGCTGCGCCCTGTGGGGCCTGCACATGGCATTCACGCAAGGACTGTTCGCGAAGCTGGTCGCCGATACGGCGCCAGCACAGTTGCGCGGCACGGCCTTCGGCATCTTCAGTCTGGTGATGGGCGTCGCCATGCTGCTCGCGAGTGTGATTGCAGGCGCGCTGTGGACCGTCTATGGCCCGGCGGTGACCTTCTGGGCGGGCGCCGGCTTTGCAACGCTGGCGGGGATCGGTGTGCTAATCCTCAAGCGGAGTCTGTGGCAATCACCAGTTCCATAGACAGCATTTCATTCAGAGCTGTCTGCACGTCAGTCAGCGCATCGGTTGGCAGCAAGTCTTCAAATGAATTGCAAAGGTCGCTCGCCAGCGCTTCCGCCGTCGTCGGTGACACCATTCGATCCCAGATTATCGCACTCGTCGGATTCAGCAAGTAGAACTTGGAAGTCGCGGGATTGAAGAGAATCGCCTCCTGATTCAGGGGGGCGGCCTCCACCTTTGTGTTCCTCTCAAAAGTACGATTCATATTGCTTGCGTCTTTCCCGGTTATCGCCGCGGCGGCCCCGTCGAGGGGTAGTCTACAAAAGGCGCGTCGCTCGAAGCAAACTATCCGAAACGGACCTTCTTGCAGAACTCTCCGGTCCCTGGGGAACCCTGCCGCCTGCGCTCGGTGGCATTTCCGAGATCATCGCGCGCGTCTGGCAAACTCATGCACCCGGGCCAGATTGATGAGCAGGAACAGCGGGATGCGGGCAGCGTCGACGTCGCCGTCCGCGAGCAGGCGTTCGTAATGGACGTGCGGCAAGCGCACCTTCGAAGCCCGAATAACCTCGAGACAGTGGGCGGAGTCAACCCGGTGCCGCACGGAAGCCATGTAATCGCTCTTTACGCGCGTGTGGAGCTCCGGCGGCAGGTCACTGCCGAATGCATCCAGCAGTACCGGTTTCAGCCGTCCGGGATCGCTCTTGAGGGCGCACGGCAACGCGACCAGAAATTCGACCAGGTCACGGTCCGCGAAAGGATGGTGCAGATCGATGCCGAAACGCGCGGCCTCGATCTCCTTCTGCTCGAACGAAATCACGGCGCGCGGCAACAGCGGCAGGAGTTGGCGCACTCGCCACCGGCGCGACGGCCAGCGCCAGCGATAGATATCGCCTCGCCCGATCCTCGACTTCAGTGGATCCCGGAAATATTGCGCCATTCGCTCCAGATCGCTGTCCGATCGGTATCGGCGTGGACGCATGGCCGGTGGCAGAAAATCGCCCGCCAACCCGCGCAATGCGCGCCGCGGGCCGTAGCGGCGAAAATACTTCGTCAGCCGGCGCAGTTCTCCATTGAGGACCAACCCGCCCCACACTCCTCCGCCGGGCGGGCCGAGCACTCCGTCGCCGTCATGACCGTCGAGCGCCACAGCGATCCCCTGGCCAGCGATGTGCGACAGCGCGGGTTCATCCATGCCATACGGCCGCCAGTCGTAAGGAATGCCGTGCAGGTCCAGCTCCGCTCCGATATCCCAAGGCGTTGCCTGCCCGGATACCACACAGAGTGGCGCGCCGACCGCAGCGGCCACCGCCGAGGCGTAGCGCTCCTCGTGGGTGGCAGGCAGTCCGGGGAAATGCACGTGCACCAGATGCGGCGTGACACCGGCCTGCGCGCGCATCGTGACGGCCACGGCCGCCGAGTCCAATCCGCCACTGAGCAGGATTGCGCTGCGCGGCGCCACGCAGCGTCTTACTGCAAGCGCGAATCGGCTGCGGAATTCGTCGAGGGCCTCCGGGTAGCTTCCGCGGAAGCTGCCCAGGAGCCGTTCCGGATGCCAGTAGCGAACGATGTGGGCACGCCAGTCTGGGGGCCGGAATTCGAACGTGCAGCCCGGCAGGATCCGCAATATTCCTTGCCATCCGGTCCGTTCATCCATGGGCGCGAACGCGGCCCGCGCGCTTAGCGCCTCGGTGTCGACAGGAGTCCCGCCGAGCTGCAGCAGGGGAGTTACTTCAGTTGCCAGCCAGATTGCATCCGGCAGCACGCGATAGAACAGTGGGGCAAGACCCAGCGGATCGCGGCTGGCGCGCAAGCTTGTTCCATCCCACTCGATGGCCGCGAAACGCCTTCCGGTCCGCTGCAGGTCGGCGAGCGGCGCAAGCGCAACCCCGTGAACCAGCCTGGTGCAGCCCCCGGCAGTCTCCACCGACGGCCCATCGGCTGCATCCACATACAGGGCGAGCTCGATCTTGTCGCCGTGGAACCTCTCTGGCCGGCCACGATGCCAGCGCAGCATTTCCGCTGCGCGCTCAACCGCGCCCGGAGTCTCACCAATGCCGATGCAGGCGACGAAACCGCCTCGCATCGAGGGTCAGCCGGCCCCGTCGGCGGTCGGCGGCTCCGGCGCCCGGTGGCGCGATATCCGTACGCGGATCCGTCGTACCGAACCTTCCGCGCGCCGCAGCACTCCCAGCAGCGTTGAGGCGAGGCCAGGACTCAGGTACAGCGCGCCAATGGCGATGGCTGACAGCAGCGCTGCAAGAATGCGTGCCGAAATGCGGCGCCGGCAGGCAGGGTCGGGCGCAACCCAGTCGGTACCGCGGCGCACCGCGATGACCGGACCAAGGATCCGATCGTGGCGGACCGGCTGGTCTGGCACCAACGGCGCATCGCCGCGCGTGATGGCAGACCCCCTGGCCGCGCCAACACATCCCCAATGCAGCAGGCGATGTACCACGAGCTCGGTTCCGGCCAGGAATGCCACGATTTCACCCGGTTTGTAGCGGCTGCGCTGGGCGAGTTCGATCCGGATACGTGACCCCGGTGGCAGCGTCGTGCCCATGCTTCTGCCTTGAACGGTGGACTCGACCAGCCGATCGGGGCCGCGCAGGCTATCGGTCAGCGCGGCGATGCGTGCGGGATCGGCCTCCAGGAGGCTGCCGATCGCTGCGGCGATTTCAGGTCGCGGCACCACCACTGGGCTTCTCCACGGCGCGCGCGGCGAGTTCGGCCGTGAGCGTGACTTCCCGTTCCGTGAATCCTGCCTCGAGCCTGCCGTGCCAATCTGTCGGATAGTGCACCCCCTCGGTGGCTTCCTTGCCCATGACCTGGTCGAAGGCCCTGGCCGCCGCCGTCATGACGGCACCCATGCGCAACAGCTCGCGCGGATGGTCGCGAAGCGTCTTGCGCAGCCACTCGTTGGCGAATCGCACGTGAATGATCTCGTCGGCCAGCTGCGAGTCGAAGAAGTCGCCTAGCCATGCATCACCGGCGCCGCGCGCCTGGTCCGCGACCCAGGCCACGGCGTCAATTCCGCCAGCTTCGAAGGTCCGGTTCTGGATAGTGAGCCGGCCCAGCAGGCTGTCCGCTTTCGTAATGATGCGGTACTGGAAATTCAGGACCGGGAACTGGCCGACGTGGCCGCCCAGGCTTTCCAGCAAGCGCCGGAACATGTATGCGTGACGCGCCTCGTCGGCACATTGGCGGGCACACCACAGGCGTAGATCCCAGTCGGCATCCGGAAAATCGCTGAGGGAGCGCGCCGAACATTCAAGGCCGTTGACCTCCTCGTTCATCTGTCGGTGCGTGAACTGGACCTGGTGCAGCGGGTGCTCGCCCGGCAAGTTGGCGCAGTCGCGCCAGCGGTCCTTGACCACGAACCGGGCGTCGCGTGCCGGACTCTCCGCGAACAGCGCAGGGTCGAGGGCATCCGCCGCCGACGGCAGGGGTTCAGCGAACGGCAAGGCCGGCACGCTGTCGGTCTTCCAGATTCACAGGAATGTCATGCTCCATATTCTTCATCTGCGGCGGCGTGAGTGCCGCCGCCCAGTTTCGCACTGCGCTCATGGCGCTGATGGCCTTCATCAGGGACCTAGGATCCTCGGTCTTCAGCTGTCCGAGCCAGTCGTTGGCAAACCGGACGTGCTGTATCTCGTCAGACATCACCGCATCCATCAGTTCGGAGGTCGGCAAGTCGCCCCATTCGGCCCACATGACGACGGATTGCTGGAACACATCCAGCGATCCACCTTCGAACAGGCGGTTTTGCACGGCCAGTCGCCCCGCCAGCGAGTCGAACATGCAGACTACGCCCCATTCCTGGTTGATGACCGGATACTGGCCCTTACGCCCACCGAGTTCGATCAGGCGGCGCAGGAACGCGATCGCGTGACGCGTTTCGTCCCAACACTGCCGCGCGAGGTGCATGCGCAGCTCCCAGGAAGCTTCGGGGAAATCTACCAGGGATTGCGCGGCGATCTCCAGGCTCTGGATTTCCTCGTTGACGCTGCCGTGCAATATGTCACGACGATGGTCCAGCGTGCCTTCCGGAAACTTTTCCATCTCGCCCTGGTCGGTCACGACCTGGAAGCACGGCTCGCGCGCCGGGCTCGCCCGCAGGGTCACGCCGCCCCGGACCTGGATGTAACCGATGTTGGTGACGTCCATCGGCTACGCCGCCTGGCTCGCCGGCTGCCGGACAACGAGGTTCTGCACGGCGCCCTCACGGCGGCACAGTTCCTCGAGCCAGTTCGCGTCCGCGAGCCTGACCGCCGGCACTTCCTCGCGCAGCGTCCGGCTCTCCTTCGCCATGCGCGGAATATCGAAGAGCACGCGCTCGACGATCCGCAAGGTCGGTCCGTCCAGCAGCGGATCCACGCGGTTGATGTAGTCGCGATAGCGGCGCTCAAGTCCGGGCAACACGCAGTCATAGTAGCCGGCGATGCGCTTCGTTGTGTCGGTGGTCGCGGCCAGATCGGAAAGGAAGCGCACGTACTCTGCAACCGGCTCCTGGCTGTGCTGCAGTGGCAACCGCAACTCGTGCGTCCGCTTGCCGAAGCTGTCGGCGTGTTGCGCCTGATCCCAGATGTGGGTTCCGAACACCAGTTTTACTTCCATCTCCGGGGTCGTCGGAACCCAGACGGCCAGAATTTCCATCAAACGCACATTGATCCAGCGAAAGGTAGCGACGTTTTCGCCTCGCTCCTTGACGTTCAGGTGCATACGCCCTCCATCACGTTAAATGACATGTTGCATTGACCGTGGTTTCGATCAGCTCGGCCGTTTCGGACGGCGAGCCCAGCCGGACGCGGTAACACCGCAAACCCGACAACAGGTTTACCACGACCAGAAAATTCATCAAGTCACGCCCCGGCGACAATCCCCAGGATGGCGAAGCGTCCGATACTAGCGCCTGCAGCCGCTTCACGTCGGCGAGTTGCGGCTGGTAATCGGCGACCGACGCCTGTTCCCCGAATCCATCCAGCAGGAACGCATAGCGCAGCGGCAGCGGACCGCCGAGAGACCCGGGGAACAAATCTCCTACGCGCACGACGGTCCGGACCATGTTCCCGCGGCTCTCCGCCACCACGTGGCGGCTCACCCGCAGGCGTTCCTGAAGCACATCCGTCAGCGGGCCGTCGCGCAGTCCGGCCGACTTGGGGAATGGCAGGATTTCGCGGGAGGCGAGCCGGATCACCGCGACATCGTCGCCCAGAAAGGCACGCCCACGCAGGGCCAGTGCGAGCGTGGTGGTGGACTTGCCGGCGAGGGTCGAGCCGCAAATCAGTACGCCGGCACCGGCGATACCGACCGATCCAGCATGCAGGTACAGCACACCGGGCTGGGCGGCTTGCGCCATGCCGGCGATGCAGTCGATCGCGAACTCGGGCGGCACGGCGGCTGGATCAATCAGAATAATGCGGCCGTCGCTGGCGGCCTGAAACTGGCCGCCATCACCTTCTGCGAGCAGCTGCCGCCAGCCCGGAAGCGGGCCGGCCATCGACACATACCGCGGGCGCCGCAGGTAACGATCGGGGATCAGTGCGATTTCGAGCGGATCAGGTACCTGTGGCCCATCGAACAAGAGGCACAGCAGCTTTGTGCCGGGCAGCAGACCCGCGGCACAATGGAGGTGTGGGCTACCCGGAGGCGGGGAAGCGGCACAATCGCCGTACGTATCGTCAAACTCCCGCTGCAACGGCGCGTGGTCGCTGGTGATCTGGAGGTACAGGTCGCCGATGCGATACCAGGCAGCGCTCGAACAGCGCTTCAGCCGGTCAGCGGTGTCGTGAACCAGCTCCGGCGCCAAGTCCCACGGTTCCGCTCTGAGGGTGGCTGCTGACACAGGCGCGCCGAAACCTAAGACGAGACCGCGGTCTTGCTGGCCGAGGTTGCGCGCAACTGATTCTCTTGCCGCCGGACCTCCTCGATCTCGCGTTCCGAAAAACCGGCGCGCAGGCGGTCCTCAACATTGAGCATCATCTCGACGTGCTCGAAACCGGTCATTTCGACGCCGGCTGCGTTCACTTCGCCGGGCTTCGGTTCAAAGGCCTTGGTGACCTGGCGCAGAAAATTGACGGCACCCGCCAGCTTCATCAGCACGGTCGGATCCTTCCTGGACATATCCCGGAACCAGCCATTGGCATAGCGGACATGCAGGATCTCGTCCGAAAGGATGCCATCGAGCAACTCGGCAGTCGTTTCGTCGCCAGCCTCGCGCCACATCTTGCTGAGGTGCCGGAGCAGGTCGATCTCGCCGCCTTCGAAAGTACGGTTCTGCAAGGCGAGGCGCGCCGAGATCGAGTCGAGCATGCAAGTCACGCTCCACTCGTAGTTCATGACCGGAAACTCGCCCTTGCGGCCACCGATTCCCCGCAGCCGGTTGTACATCAACCGGGCGTGGCGGCTCTCGTCCCAGCACTGGCGCGCCATCCCGAGGCGGACATCCCAGGGGGTATCGGGAAAATCGGCCAGGGACTGTGCCGACATCTCCAGGCTCTGCATCTCGTTATGCATGTGCTTGTGGAGCCGCTGGCGCCTGGCGACATCCGACATGTCGGAATGGTCGGCAAGCTCAGCGGGGTCGCTGACAATTCTGAAGCACGGTTCGCGCGCCGGGTCTGCCCTGAGCGTGACGCCCCGCACGGTCTTGGTCCTGACAGGCAGCATTACTGGTGTCCCCCTCGCCGGGTCCTGCGTGGAACTGAATGTTTCACGGTCCGGGTTGCAGGAACCCCCGAATGGGCGACGCAACCGGACGCACCGCCGGATGCGGCGGCAGACCCGGTACCAGCGATTCCCTTACGGACAGGCGGCGGACGGACAGTTGCCCCACCAGCACGCCGCGACGCTGATCTCAGCCGCAGTCATCTGGAAGGCATTCAGCAGCTCGTCCTCGTCTAATTGCCTGATCGAAGGGCGTTCGTAGGCTTTTGCGCCCACTTGCGTGTTGAGCTTGCTTGCGCCAATTTCAGAGTCGTTGCTCATTTCACCTGGCCCGTATTGAGGAAGCCCAATGGCTCTGGCCGTCATCATTCGTGAAGCGATGCCTTCCGTCAAGCTTGGCTGCATGGGGGGGCCAAGATCGAGGGTGCCTGCGCGTGGCTATGGCGCCACGGCATCGCCCCGGTCGACCGAAAGTTGCTGCAGGACGATGATTTTGTCGGCGAGCGCCAAGGTCTCCTGGCGGTGTGCGGCCAGCACCAGGGTGGCGTCGGGATATGCTGATCTCAGGTTCCCGATCAGCGTGCGTTCAGAGTCTGCGTCGAGGGCGTTGGTCGCTTCGTCCAGGAGAATCGCAAGCGGCGCGCCGAGCAGGGCACGGGCGATGGCCAGGCGCTGCCGTTGCCCGCCCGACAGTTGCGCCCCGCGGTGACCGACGATGGTATCCAGGCCTTGCGGCAGCCCGCGAACAAGATCCGCTGCCTGGACGATCTCCAGCGCCGTGAACAGGTCGGCGTCAGTCTGCGGCGTACGCCCCCAGTTGAGGTTATCCCTCACGCTGGCGTGCAGCAGCACGGCATCCTGCGGCAGCCAGCAGACTGCTGCACGCAGGCTCTCGAGCCGATAACCGGACAGTGGCACCCCGTTGAGCCGGATCACGCCGCTGTCCGGCTCCATCAGGCGTACCAGAAGCTCGAATAGTGTGCTCTTGCCGGTGCCTGAAGCCCCCGTGACAACGGTGATTCGTCCCGCCGGGATTTCGGCCGTGAAATCATCGAGCACTGTTGCCGATCGTCCCGGATATCGAAAGGTCACTTGTTCAAATGAAATCGTGGGCGGCGACGCCGAAATCGTGAGCGATCCGCAGTCGGCGGTGGCCGGTGGATCGCTTTGCAGATCCTGCAGTTGCCGGTTGATGGATTGCCAGGCCGCGAGCCCGGGTTGCACCATCTGCAACTGTTGCTGCAGGCTGGCCAGCTTCGGCAAGAGTCGCATCAGCATCAGCACATAAGCAATGGCTGTGGCGGGATGATGCGGGCCAGATCCAACGAGCACCAATAGGGACGTCGCCAGCATGGCAACAATGAAAAACTGCAGCCAGGCCCGTTGGCCCGACATCTGGAGCATCAGGCTGCTGTAAGTGGCCGCCAACTGGTGACTGAGACGCGAAAAGAAACTGGCAAAATGTTGCTGTCGCTGGCTCGCATGCACCAGCTTGAGAGCCCCAAGTAGATCCGCGGTTTCGTTTTGCAGGCTTACCGAGTGGGCAATCAGCTGCTGGCTGATTGTACGGTTCTTCCTTTGTATGGGCAGCGTCAATGCGAAGGCCAGCGCGGTGCCGAATAGAACCACGATGGCGCCGACGGGTGAAATCCAGGCAGCGAGAAGCAGGTAGACCAGCGTGAGCATTGCGGTGCTGGTCGCCGCGATCAGGCACTGCAACCCGTAGTTGACCAGTGCCGGCTCGTCGGCAAGCAAGTGATTCAGGCGGGATGCGCGCGGGTGCAAGAACACCGGTGAGCGCTGCAGGATGGCATCCATGAGGCGATCCCGCAGGCGCGCCATGAATTGCATGAGGATGCGTTGATTGGCTGCCTGCGATACCTGGGACAGCACGGCATGCGACGTACCTAGACCGACCAGTAATGCCACGATTGCCCGGGGCGTGACCCAGGGAGGAACCAGCGTGCTGCCGGCAGCGAGGTCGCGGGCAGCCAGTGGGAATACCCTGTCCAATGTAATGAATACGAGTACCAGAGCGACGCCTTCGGTTGCGGTGACCAACGCTGTCAGCACAACCGACAGCGGCAGCCTGTTCCCGGCATCCCGATACAGGGCGCGTAGCAATTCAGTCATGTTCGGCAGGCTCGGGCGCATACCCATGATGCGCCTTGATCCGGCGTACCGTATTCCAGCGGTAGAGGCGCGCGAGCGGCCGGATCAGGCGCAGCCATTTGCCGCTTGACGTCGGCAGCGTTTCGAAAGCGACTTCCGACATCCATTGGAACCGGCGTACGAGGACTTGGAGGCGATGACTCAGTGTAGGAGCCAGGGAAAGTTCATGGAGAAGAAAATTCCACATGAATGCCGGCCTGCGAGTCTCAGGCCCGCCGGTCACCATGCTGTTCAAGCCCTGCACAATCGTGGGATTCAGACGGGTCCTTCTTCCTGGAGTCAAATCGAACAAAGCCTGCCTGACCGCGAGGAAGTTCAGGTACGCATGGGCTACGTCGGGGGCTGCGGATATATCCGCTACGCTAGACACCCGATTTCCAGTGACGGAAAGTTCCTGCTCGATGTCCAGCACCCACTTCAAGCGGCGCCAGCGACTGACTGCGCCATGCTGCAGCAAGGCAGCGAGCTGGTAGGGCGCCGGCAGGACGCCAAACTGGGTGTTTCCCGTGCCCACCGGAAATGCGTCCGCGTACACGGTTTCGGGCGGCGCGAAAGCAGCCGTAAGGAGTGCTGGGCGATGGTGCAGATCCACGCAATGACTTGTAATTGATTGCCCCGACACGCCAGCAGGCACATAGGTGAGTTCCTGAAAATGCCAGAGCTTCCAGTGCACGGGATTGACGTCAGGAGGCGCTGAACCTGGGTTGTGAATCGCGTAACGCAGATCTTCCATCACTGCGTGAGCTCGCAGCATGTGCCGCCTGGGAATCAGTAGATCGAGATCTCCACAGGCGCGGATCGTAGCATCGCCATAATGGCGCAGCGAAAGGCCGATCCCCTTCAACACGATCAGCGGAATGCCCAGCCGGTCAAGGCGCGCCTGCAGTTCTTTCAGGGTGGCTAATTGCGCCATGACCCGCAACTTGTTGACCAGCTGTACCTTGCCCAATGAGCCAAGTGCAGATTCTGGCAACTCCGCCAGTCGCGCCGGCCTTGCATGCAGAACCCATCCGGCCAGCCCATGCCATTGGAGCAGCAACAGCACCCGTTGCCAGTCGAGCTGGTCTGTCGATTCAGGAGTACGAAGGGGATACCCGAGGCTCTGCGCCAGCAGGTCGCGCACGAATCGCAACTCAGGACAGAATAGCAAGGGACCCCGAACCGTCATGCTGCCACCATGAGTGGAGGCTAGCGGCCCCGGTTCATGGATTCAATGACAACAGCCGTTCGTCACTCAAACAACAAGGTCACTTGACCGCGCTACATCTTTCGCCGCTTCTCGAAGTACTCATCGTAGCGGAAGACGAAATCCTTCGCCGCCAGTGGGAGATGACAGGCCCGACACTTGCTGAAGTCTTCCGCCAGCGGCTTTCCGTCAGGGCCGTAGGCTGAGTAAATCCAGGCACTATTCTTGAGATTATCCGGTTGGTCCCCTCCCCAGCCCTCACCCTTCCCCATGATGTACACCTTGAAAAGATCGCCCTTGATCAAACGTCCTTTTGGCGTCTTCTGCAGCGTGCCATCGGAATTTTCCTTCGCCTTGTACAGCTCCATGACCAGCAATGTGCCGCTGGCAAACTCCTTGCCGGCGGAGCCTTTCGCTCCGGTTGGGTTGATGCAAATGTCGCGGACCTGCTTGCTCTGCTTCTTATCGATATTGGTGAGGAATATCGGCCAGGATCCATAGTCAGCCGGGATCTGGAGCTCCCCATCTTTGGAAACCGGGCCAATGGAACTCATTGGCTGCGGCTCTCAAGATCCGGCCATGCACCAGGTTTCGCCGCAGCCCGCAATCAGCGCCAGCACTGCGGTCGACAGACCGAGCATCAGCACACGCTTCGCATGCAAGTTCATACGAGGCATTGCCCACCACGACATGCGGAATGCGCTAGAACTCATAATTCACCGACACCGCGATCACATGTACGCGATACCGTGGCGATAGTTCACCAAAGGTCAGAACGTTTCGAATTGTGTCGGGCGCGACTCCGTCAAGCATCCAGTTCTTGCTGTCATAGTCCTCATACCAGTACGCCGCGCGCAGAGACATGTTTTCTTTCATTCGATAGCTGGCGTAGAGTTTCAGGCTGTCGAGCGAGGTGGAAAAATCAGGGAATTCGGAATCGCCTGCCGGCGCTTTGACGCTGATTTCGCTGCGTGACCGGGTAGCCGTGTAATCCGCGCCGACTTCGAGCCTGTCCTTGATCGCCAAGTGTTTTACACCGATCCCCGCAAGGTCAATGGTGTCTTCGTTATCGCCCCTCCAATCCGATGTCGAATAGGCCTGGCTCCCCGCCTGCTCCGACTTGATCACCTGACGATTCGCGAAGAAGCGCAAGTCTGTCTGCTCCGATATCATGAGGGTGATATCGCCGCCGAAATTGAACTCATTGCCGCTGGTCAGGCCGATCGTGGAGTCCGAGTACTCGTCATCGGAGGCATCCGCCTGGAGTCCGATGCTCACTCTTTGCGTCGCGGCAATATCGGCGCGCAATTCCGCGCTGTCCCGCGTCCGATCGGCCATGTTGTATCTTCTCAGCAGCGGATTCTCAGACGGAATGACTGCCGCAACCGCCTCGTAACCCGAGTTGCTGCGATCGCCATGAGCCAGCATCAGCGTCACGTCGACGTTGCACGGGAAACGGGAGGCGACTTTTCCCCAGATCGTATTCTCGCGGGTGGTATCGACCTCCTGAAAGGTACGCTCGTTCGAGTCGTGATCGAAACCAACAGATGTCCTGATGCTTGCCGAAGCCCTGTAGTCAGCCCTCAGCTTGAACCTGTCCTGCGTGAAACCGTATGGCAGGTTCGTTCTTGTTCTCGGCGGCCCAACGAACATGTCGGTTGTCACCCAGTCATATGCCGCCTGCGGAGTGCGATTGTCGCGATCGTTGTGCGTGTACTCAGCCTTCAGCCGCAGCCGGTTTGTGACCGCGGAGTTGAGTTCAAGGTTCGCATTGAGAAGATCCGCGTGGCCATCCAGCGAAGCCTGCGGCAGCGCCGGAACGGCAAGAGTTGCATTCAACGTTGGCGCGAGGAACGTCTGGTCCTGCGTCATGCGGCTGAAAGCAATGTTGGCGGTGGCCCGCGTCCGGTCGGTGAACTGGTATCCCGCAGAGGCACGAATCTGGTGAAATTCGTCGTCCGGCGGCAACGCCAACTGGCCGTCAACTCCGCCAAAAAAAGAGTAAACGGATTTTGCCAGATCAGGGAGCCATCGCCGTTGCGGAACTGTGAGCCGTAGTACGCAACCTTGGCCTGCAACCTGGCGCTCGCGTAGGAGGCCGATGCATCCATCTGGTCCGTCACATAATCCACCGGTGCAACCAATTGGGAGGCATTGAATGAGAACGCACCAGATGTGCCTTTGCTTCCGTCGCGGGTTTCGTGACGAAAATTGACGGCGTACACCCAGCCGCGCGCCGGAGTGAAAGACGCACCTACTCCCACTTCCTGCCTTTTTGTTTCAAGGTCGGCCGGCTGCAGGGTGCTCGCCAGCGGCATGAGCGCCGTCGTGGCCGCCGGAAAGCCGCCTGGCAACGTCAACGAAGCACCACCGATGCCGAGGAACGGCGTTTGCGCGCTGTCCGAGACAAAATGCGGCGATTCATCGTAATTGAGAAACAGTTTGTACTTGCCTTGCTGCCCGCCTTCCGCAGCCAGTGCGCGGGTATCCAGCCCGAGATTCGACGCATCGACATTCCAGTACGCCGCGTCCGCGCCGCGATAGCGCGCCGAACCGTCGGCGAGGACATATTCGCCTTCCTCTCCAAGGCCGTTGTATTCGCCGAATTTGGATGATGAGTCCGAGACGTTTTCGGCACCCAGGTCCAGCGACCCGCTTAATCCATCCTCGAACTCGCACAGCTCGCACAGCCACTTCGAAGTGTCGATCGCCTGCTGGCCGGTGGCGGCGGCAGACAGTGCCAGAAGCGTGCTGAGAATCAGCAACCGAGTCGCGCTTATCATGTTCCTGTCCCGTTCTCCGTTTGTCTCGCCATCTGCTATCGCATCAACTTCACACCCGACGGATGGTTCGACCCGTGAACCTGCGAATGACAGTTAGTGCAGCCTCCCGCGAGCAGGAAGCGCGCTCCGCTCCCGCTCCCATCGGGCAACGAGTCGCTCGAATACGGCACCGACGGATGGCCCGCCACCGTATGGCACTGCTGGCAGAGCAATGGAGGCGTCTTGGTCAATAACGATGGCCGAGCCGACTCGTGCGGTGAGTGGCACAAGGTGCAGTCCTCGGCCGCCGGCGCATGCTCCCAAAGGAATGGCCCGCGCTTTTCCGCGTGACAGGTGAAGCAGGTCTAATTTACGGTTGGCTGCGCCAGCATCGCATGGGTGCTCGACCCATGCGGGCTGTGACAATCGCTGCAGCTGACGAGGCCGAAACGCACCGGATGCGTGGACGGCTTGTTGAAGTTCGCGCGTTCCTTCAGGTGACACTTGTAACAGACCTCGGCCTGGGTGGCCCGGGCAAGCAGCGGATCGTGCTCCGCATGCAACGTGTGGCAATCGGTACACGCCCGGTTGTTGGCCTCATGGGTGCTGCCGATCCAGCCGATCCGGGCATTGCCCTGATGGCAGCCCAGGCAGACCTCGTTACGCTGGGTGGCCGAAAGGAAAGAGGTCTCTTTGAAACTGTTTATCGCGTCCTTTCGGCCGGTGGTGGCATGCCTGGCGCCCGGACCGTGGCAAGCCTCGCACTGCAATCCTGCAAAGGGCGTGCGCTTGTCGGCGCGGTTGGCATGCTTGGTCTTGAAGATCCGCAATGGCAATGATTCCGTGTGGCACGCGAGGCAGGTATCAGCGCCTTTTTTTCACTGTATGCCGTACCCTGGCCGGTCGGCGGCGCAGGCTCGGCAGCCTGGACCGCCCCGGCAACGGCGCACCCAAGGCCCGACAACAAGAGCAGCATGGCAATTGGATGTTTACTGATATTCATCGTTGACTGCCCGTTTGCCATCGAATTCATTGACAAGACCTGGACCCTGACTAATCGGCAGCGTAAGGCCTTTTGGGACAAGAAGGGGGCTCGACGAACCGCCGCTATCCTAATACACGCTGACGGTTGCATGGAACCCATGAAACGATCGTTCTGCACGATGGCACCATCGCCAGTGACGGCCATGCCCGGCGATGCAATGCCCCCGTCCGCCCGCCCATGGATGTTCAGCTGACCGCGAAGCCGCGCAGCGGCAACGTGGGACGCTGCAGCCAGTTGTCCGGCAGATAATCGGCGCCGCCATCGATCGCATGAATCGTGTAGGCGTGCCGCGGCTTGTCGCTCAGATTCGGTCCCGAATAGTGCGGTAGCGCGCCATCGAGCAGGACCAATGTGCCACGCCTCGCCTCGAGCGCAACGAGCCCCTCGGTCGGATATGGCTCCTTGTCCAGCACATCCAGCACGGTGGCCGTGCGCGACGCATTGAGGCGTGACCGGGCTTTCACCGGGATCCGGTGTCCACCCGGCAGTGCCCACATGCAACCGTTCTCGGTCGTCGCATCATCGATCGCAAACCAGAAGCCGACCACGCTTCTCGGCTCGGTCCATAGATATGTGTGGTCGGTGTGGCAAATCACTTCACCACCGATGCGCGCCTGCTTGAAGATGTACATCGACTGCAGCAGCAACGGGTCATCCATGTCGATGTCGCTTGCCAGCGCCGCCAGTTCAGGCGTACGGCTGAACGAATCGAAAACAGGATCCAGATCGTGCATGGCATGACCGAGCTTATTGAGGCAGAGATGGGCGTCGGCCCGAAGCTGGCCCCTGGCGTCGAAGGCGTCCTTTTCGAAGAAGCACCGGATCGCCTCACCGCTCGTCAGGAAGTACTCGTCACTGGCGTGCAGCGCCTTGCCGTCTGCCGTGAAGATGGTCGCTTTCTCGGGCGACGGCACGTGCTCCCGGGCAAGCTGCATCGCCCGCTCGCGCAGCTTGAGGCAGCGCCCGGCATCCACGAAGTCCGGCAGGACCAGGAAGCCGTCCCGTTTGAATTGTGCAACTTGTGCCGGGGAGAGAAACTTGCCCATGTTCACAAGCTTCGCATACATTGACGCATCCAAAAAGGCGATACAATCCGCCGTCAGGGGATCCAGGAATGTTGACCATCAAATCACTGCGGTGGATTGTCTGTGCGCTTGCGCCAATCGCAGTGCTGACGGCCTGTCAGCCATCAACCACCGTCCGCGACTCCGCTCCACCCGTCGGTCAGCTCGGAAGAACCGTGGCACCGACCCAATACGGCATCGAGCTCTCGATCGATCCTTCGAAGGATTCGTTCTCCGGAAATGTCGTCATCGACATCACGCTGAAGGAAGCGCAGGACGCCATCTGGCTGCATGGCAAGAACCTGAATGTGTCCGAGGTCTACCTGACCGACGCCGATTCCAATCGCATCGACGCATCTTACGAGGAGCGCCAGGAATCCGGGGTCGCGCTGGTATCCTTCTCAAAGCCCGCACC
This sequence comes from uncultured Steroidobacteraceae bacterium, assembly GCA_964473595.1. GTDB lineage: Bacteria > Pseudomonadota > Gammaproteobacteria > Steroidobacterales > Steroidobacteraceae > SCUD01. Next base: position 22,042 of record CAYYQQ010000037.1, read on the forward strand.
CGCCGGGTCCGCTCAGCTTCATTTTGCGTACAGCGCACCATTCAACACTTCCGTCGATGCGCTATTCAAGGTTGAACGCGACGGCAATTACTACGCCGCCACCCAGTTCGAGGCGACTGCCGCCCGGCAGGTGTTCCCGGGTTTCGATGAGCCCGGCTTCAAGGTGCCATTCGACCTCTCGGTGATCGCCCGCAAGGGCGACGCTGTCGTGGCAACCACGCCCGAAGCGTCGACGAAGGACCTTGCTGATGGCAGCGTGCTGCATGTCTTCGCGAGAACACGACCGCTGCCGACCTACTTGATTGCCATTGCCGTGGGGCCGTATGACGTCGTCGACTACGGAATGATCCCGGCCAACGCAGTACGCGACCACGGGGTTCCCCTGCGGGGCATCGCCGCAAAGGGACTCGGCGGCGGGATGCATTACGCCCTGAAGAACACGGCCGGCCTGCTCACGGCGCTTGAAACCTACTTCGGCACGCCCTACCCCTACGAAAAACTCGACCTGATCGCCGTACCGGAAAGCTTTGGCGGCGCGATGGAGAATGTCGGCGCCATCACCTACGACGAACAACTGATGCTGATGGACGACAACTCACCCCTGGACCAGCGTCGCGATTACGCCAGCACTCATGCCCATGAGATGTCGCACATGTGGTTTGGTGACCTCGTGACACCCGTGTGGTGGAACGACATCTGGCTCAATGAGTCCTTTGCGTCCTGGATGGAAAACAAGGCGGCGCATGCCTACTGGCCTGAAGGCCAATTCGACCGGGAAACGCTGAAAGGCGCACTCGGCGCCATGGTCAACGACTCGCTGGCTTCGGCGCGCCAGATCCGGGAACCCGTCAACAACAATGACGAGATCAACAGCGCATTCGATGACATCACCTACCAGAAGGGTGGCGGCGTTCTCGCCATGCTGGAGCACTACGTCGGCGAGGAGCAGTTTCAGGCCGGTGTCCGGCTGCATCTGAAGCGGCACGCCGACAGCACGGCGACGGCGGAAGATTTCATCGCATCGGTCGCAACAGGTTCCGACCGCTCCGAGGTCGAGGCGGCATTCAGGACCTTCATCGAACAGCCCGGCGTGCCCCTGGTCTCCGCGAAACTTGATTGCAAGGATGGCGAAACGCCGCGCCTTGATCTGCGCCAGGCCCGTTATGCGCCACTGGGCTCTTCCATCAAGCCCGACACGGGCGAATGGACAATTCCATTCTGCGTTGCCTATATTTCCAATGGCACGCACAAGAGCACCTGTGCGCTCATCGACAAGAAAGAACAATCCCTGGCTCTCGAGGCCGGAGCCTGCCCGACGCAGGTAAATCCGAATGCCGATGGCACCGGTTACTACCGGTTTACATTGGATGATGCGGGATGGCAGAGTCTGGCTGCGGGAGCGACGAAGCTGAGCCCGGCGGAAGCCCTGGTATTTGCAGACAGTCTCGATGCTGCGTTCCGGGCAGGCACGGTATCCGCAAAGGCTTATGTATCCGGCATGACTGCACTCGTGAACCACAGCGCGTGGGACGTGGTCGCCGCAGCAACGGGTTACCTGGAGGCAGTTGCAGGGATCATTGACTCAAAGGACCTGGGTCCGGTGGAACAGGCATTCCGCGCAATCGCGACGCCACGCTACGCGAGACTCGCGGGTGCGTCGGACTCCGAGTCGCAATTGCTGCACAAGCGCCTGCAGCGTTTCCTGATCGTGGTCGCGAAGGACCAGGCCATGCGCAAGCCACTCGCAAGGCAGGCGGCAAGAGCCGTCGGCCTCAACGGAAAGCCCGATCCATCGGCTGCGTCCGCGAGCGAGCTCGAAACGATCTTCACCGTCGGCGTGCAGGATCTCGGCGAATCGCTCTTCGACCTGCTATTGAAGCAGATGGTTGCATCCGAGGATCCCGAGTTCCGGAATTCCGCCATCGGTGCGCTTGCGCGTGTTGAAGATCCGGCATTGGCGCGGAAGCTCGAAGCGGCGGTCCTGGCAGGAGAATTCAGGGGTACCGAGATGCTCGGCGTCCTGAATCGACAGATGAATCGCCCTGCGACCACCGAGCAGACTTATGCCTGGCTAAAGGAAAACGACAAGGCGATCATAAAAATGATCCCCGAGGCGTTCAGGTCAAATATCTTTCCCACGTTCGGTGGAGTCTTCTGCACCAGTGAACGAGCTGACGAGTGGCAAAAGTTCGTCGAGTCCCATGCCGCCGAATTGCCTGGCTACGAGCGCGACCTCGCGCAGACGATCGAGAGCATTCATCTGTGCGCGGCGTTGAAACAGGCGAGTGCCGCGGATCTCATCGCCGCGTTCAGTAACAACTAACGGTGAGGACAATCGATCGATCCCGCGTTGCCGGGCTAATGGAGCGCGAGCGCACGACTTTCCGTCAGCGCCACGCGCGCAGCGGTCAGCTTGCCGAAGATGCAAAGCGCTCGCTGCTCTTCGGAGTGCCGATGAACTGGATGACCCGCTGGCCGGGTGACCATGCGATTTACGTCGACCGCGCAGCAGGGGCCCGCTTCTGGGACGTCGACGGCAACGAGTTCATCGACCTCTGCCTCGGCGACACGGGCGGCATGGCGGGTCATGCGCCCAGGGCCACCGTTGATGCGATCGCCAGGCAGGCCGGCAAGGGCTTCACGCTGATGTTGCCGACCGAGGACGCCACCTGGGTGGGCAACGAGATGGCGCGGCGCTTCGGGGTCCCCTACTGGCAGTTCACGTTGAGCGCCACCGATGCCAATCGGTGCGCGATCCGGTGGGCGCGCGAGATCACCCGGCGCCCGAAGATCGTGGTGCACAACTGGTGCTACCACGGATCGGTCGACGAAACCGTCGCGATCCTCGAGAGCGGCCGAACCGTGGCCCGCCAGGGCAACATCGGCAAGCCCGTGGCACTCGACCAAACCACCCGGGTCGTGGAAATTAACGACCTGCCCGCACTCGAAACGGCACTCGCGCACGGAGATGTCGCGGCCTGTCTGTTCGAGCCCGCGTTAACCAATATTGGCATTGTGCTGCCCGACACAGGCTATCACGCGGCCGTGCGCGGGCTCTGCACGAAGTACGGCGCTTTGCTGATCATCGACGAGACGCACACGATCAGCGCCGGCCCCGGGGGCTGCACGAAGGCCTGGGGCCTTGATCCCGACTTCGTCACGATCGGAAAGACGCTCGGCGCGGGTATCGCGAGCGGCGCTTACGGCATGACCGAACGGGTCCGCAAAATGGTGTACGAGCACACTGACTCGAAAAACGCCGACGTCGGTGGCATCGGAGGCACGCTCGCCGGCAACGCGCTGTCACTCGCCGCGATGCGAGCCACGCTCGGCCAGGTCATGACCGATGAGGCGTTCGAGCAAATGATCGCACTCGGTGAGCGCTTCGAGCAGGGCGTGCGTGGCGTAATCGATTCGCGCGAACTGCCATGGCACGTCGTGCGACTGGGCTGCCGCGTCGAGTACCTGTTCCGCCCGGAAGTGGCCAAGAACGGCGCCGAGGCCGCGGCCGGACAGGATGAACGGCTCGATCCGTACATCCATCTCTATCTGCTGAACCGGGGCATCCTGATGACGCCGTTCCACAACATGGCGCTGATGTCTCCGGCGACCACCGCCGCCGACGTCGAC